>NZ_CP125655.1:2855691-3172990 GCF_030053835.1 Cellulomonas sp. ES6
CAGGGTGAAATGAACATCGACGTCCTGGACGGCATGCTGGCCGGGACGCGCCTCTAGTCCGCCGCTTCGCACGTGGACGATCCTCGCCTTGCCGCTTGCCTCGGCGACGGGCAGACGCCTGACCCCACGATGTGCACGCATTCCCCTCCGTGGGGCCGTGTCGGGTGAGCGGGTCTCTGGCTGTCGGTCGACCCAGCAGTAGACCCCGGGCCCGGTCCCGAGGGTCTGTACGACGTCGCGCGGCTTGCCGCGCGCCTCGGCGTCACGCCGACGACCCTCCGGTCGTTCCGGAACCGGGGTGTCTCGTGGCTGCCGGACCCCGCGGGGTGGCTCAACGGCGGGCCGGTCTGGACCGCCAGCGCGCTCGAGGGCATCGAGGCCCGGCGACGCCCACCCGGGCGCCCCAGCGCCGCAGACCGCAGTACGTCGCCCTGACCGAGCGCTCGCCCATCACGCACGTCGTCGCCGGCTCAAGCGAGCTCGGCCGGCTCAGGCTCGGTCCACATCGCTCCGAACCTCCGGGCGAGTCCGAGCACGTCGGGCTCGGCGTCGTCGCCGTAGGTCGCCTCCGGGCACCCGGTGCCATCGGCGTGCCGTAGCCGGCGACGGCCGAGGTCCAGCGGCGTGCGCATCGGCTTGCCGCACACGCACGCGACCCCGCCGGCGTAGGCGATGGTCTGGACCCACTTGTTCAGCCGGTCCCGGTCGCGGTCCGCCGCCGCGCGTGCGGTGTCGATTGCACGCCGGGCGACCGCGAGCTCGCGCTCGAGCTGGGCGACGCGGGCGGGCGCGTCGCCGTCGTCGGCCTGGCGGATACGGGCCTCGGCGCGCCCGGCCCGGCGGAACGCCTCGACCATGAACGACTCCGGTGCGTGCTCGACGTCAGCACGCCGCTCCGCCTGCAGGCGCACCCGCGCTCGTTCGCCCTTGACCTCGATCAGACCCACGCCGGCGCCGAGGTCCTCGTCGCGCACCAGGCCGGCAGGGGTCGCGAAGTACACCCGGTGCGCGTAGCGGGCGAAGGTCGCGAGCTTGTCCGGGTGGGCCAGTTCGTGCGCGAGATCCGCACGGGAGACCTTCACCTCGACGAGCACCCGCTCGTGACCGCGGGGCCGGCCCGACCACGCCCGCACCAGGAAGAGGTCCGCGCGGCGCGACCACCCCCATGCCCCGGGACCTCCGGTGAACTCCTCGAGCGCCGCCCACTCCGGGCCGACTCCGTCCCGCTCGGCGCCGAACAGTCGGCGCACCGCGGTGACGACTTCGGCCGCCGTGCTCACGGCTGCTCCGGGGCTGCGAGCTCGCGCACCAGGGCGCGGTCGGCGAGGGCGTGCAGGCTCGTGTGCCAGGTCCGGCGCACCAGGTCGACAGCTTCGCCGTCGTCACCCGTGTACTGCCCGGCGACCAGCACCAGGTCGATCGCTCTCGCGATCGCCTGGTGCGCGACCGGGCCCAGGGTGGACGGCGCGAGCTCCCGCTTGGCGGCCAGGATGACCTGCCAGTGATCGAGCGCAGCAGCGGCCGCGACGCGACCGCCCGCACCCTGCACCGCCTCGACTCCCCGCCACCACACCTGGTGCAACTCATCGCGGAGAGTCCCGGCACGGGTGAGCGCGCCCGCCCACCCGCGGACCCGGCCGGAGCGGTCGTGCCCGTCGTACTGCGGGAGTGAGCGGAACCAGTCCCCCCGATCGGCGAACCCTGCGATCGCGCTCAGATCGGGCAACGCGCTGCACACCAGCCAGTCCGCCATCTCCGGAGGCCTCACGCTGACCGTGACGGCGGTTCGACCAGCGCAGCACGGACGCCCGACGCCCGCCCGAGTCATCGGTCGCGTCCCGTCGAGCCGCCCGCGCCTGCGATCGCCGCCGCGACCTCGGTCTGGTCGAGCCGGCCGCGAGCGATCAACGCCGCCGCCACGGCCCCGAGTGCCGGCTGCAGCTCGGCCAGCAGCGCGGTCGCTCTGCGATGCGCGCCGGCGAGCAACCCCTCGATCGTGAGCGGTCCGTCGTACTCGGCAGGGTGCTCGCCGCGCCGGATGATGAACGTCGCCGCGGCGATCGCCTCGTGGGTGTCACCGCTGGCGCCCGGCCACGCGTACGGGCCTTCGGGGACCTCGAGCTCACCGGCGGCCAGCGCGCACAGCGACACCCAGGCGTTCTCGACCGCCGACGTCCGGTCGGCCTCGAACCCCCACTCGCAGCGCCCACCGGTGTTGCCGACCGGCAGCGCGCGCAGCTGCCGCACCTGGGCGCCGAGCGCGTGCGCCACGACGGCGTGCGCCGCCTCGTGCCGCGCCACTCGCTCGTCGACGTCGCCAGGCGTGAGCATCGACGCAACCTGCGCGGCGGCGAGCGTGACCGCGGCCGCGCTCACCGGCGGGCGCCTCACCGCCCATCTGAACCAGCGCCCGATCAGCCAGCCTCCGATCACCACAGCGATCACCGCGTTCTGCGCGGGCGGTCCGCTCGCGATCACGCGTTCGGCGATCTCTCGGACTCTCGCCACGACGCTCGGCCCGATCAGCCCCCAGAGCACCACGGCCGCGCACGCGCCCACGGTCGCGCGCGCGGCCGTGCTCGCACGGCCCGCGATCACTTCTCGCCGACTCAGCCCGAACGCGGTCTGCTCGTTCAGCCAGCCGGCCACTTCGTCACGCAGTGCCGACCATCCGGCCGCGATCCGCTCGCGCAGCTCGTCGCCGCCGCGACGACCGCCGGCCGTCGCGTCCTGCTCGTCCATCGGAGTCTCCTCGCGTCGTGTCCGTCTGACACGACCTCATGCAGACCCCGACCAGATCCGAGCAGACCGATACCGACCACCCCCGCAGTGCCCACTCCCCCTCCATCAACGAAGGCCTCCAGCACCTCTCAGATGACCTCCACGCCCCAGTTCTCCCAGCACACCGCCACCTCCCACACCACAGGCCACCCCCACCTCCCTCACCACCCCGACGCCTCTCGCCTCAGCCGCCCATCAGTTATCAGCCCAGACTGTTACGGGCGTCTTGCACCCGTGGACGAACCGTGGACACGGTCCGCGGTGCCCATCAGCCTCGACGCGGGGCGCCGGCGGCGCGCACGAGAGGGCGTGACGATCCCCTCCACCACCTCCCGGGTCTGCGTCTGCGGGTGCGGCCAGGCCCTGCCGGCGGGCCGCCGGCTGTACGCCTCGAACCGCTGCTCGGACACCGAACGCAAGCGCCGCTACCGGGCCCGCAAGGCCGCCTCGAGCACCGATGCCCCGCACGCCGCGGCGGCCACCCTGGCGGCCCTGGCGCTGGCGGCCGCGCACCAGCAGCGGGCGGCCGCGGCCGTCCAGATCGAACGGGAGATGTCCGCCGCGGTCGACACCGCGGTGGGCCTGCGCGCCCGGGTGGTCACGCTCGAGGCCGAGCTGAGCGCGACCCGGGCGGATGCTCGAGCGCTCGCTCTGATCGTGCGGCGGGTGTTCCAGATGCGCGACTGGCGCGGGTACGAGCGCTCACTGCAGGTGATCGTCGATCGCCAGCTGATCGACCGCGCGCCGCTCACCGATCGGGGTGAGTGATCACCGTGGCCATGAACATCACCAAGATCACCCAGCTCGCCGGCGTGCGGTACCTGCTCAACACGGTCGCGACCGGTGATCGCCCGTCGACCGCTCAGGGCGGGATGAGCGCCTACTACACCGCGGCCGGCACCCCGCCGGGCCGGTGGTGGGGCGCCGGCGCCGCGGCGATCGGGCTGAGCGCCGGTCAGCCGGTGACCCACGACGGCGCCGAGGCGCTGTTCTCCCGGTTCGCGCACCCGCTCACCGGCGCACCGCTCGGGCAGTCCTCGGTGCAGCTGCACACCGCGCGCGAGCAGGTGTCGGCCAACACCGTCTCCGGGTTCGACCTGACCTTCCGGATCCCGAAGTCCGTCTCGGTGCTGTGGGGCACCGCGGACGAGGCCACGCAGGTCGCGATCCTGGCCGCGCACCACGAGGCGATCGACCAGGCGCTGTCCTGGGTGCAGGACGAGGTGCTGTGCACCAGGTCCGGGCGCGGCGGGGTGGTGTCGTCCCCGGTGGTGGGGATGGTCGCTGCCCGGTTCGACCACTGGGACACCCGTGAGGGCGACCCGCACCTGCACTCGCATGTCGTGGTCGCCAACCGGGTGCAGCGCGCCGCGGACGGCAAGTGGATGACCGTCGACGGCGCGAGCCTGTACCGGTCGGCGGTCGCCGCGTCCGAGCTGCATGAGAACGTGCTGCTCGACGTGCTGCACGAGCGCCTCGGGCTGACGTTCACCGAACGGGCACGGACCACCTCCCGGGCCACGAAGTCCGTGGTGCTGGACGTCGACGGGGTCCCGGCCGAGGTCGTCGAGAAGTTCTCCGCCCGGGCCGCGCAGATCCAGCAGGTCGAGCGCGACCTGGTCGCGGCGTGGTCCGCCGAGCACGACGGGCGAACCCCGGGGCGACGGGACATGGACCGCATCCACCAGAAGGCGTGGGCGGCCACCCGCCGACCGAAGGACAAGACCCCGCGCCCGCTCGGGGAGCTGGTCGCCGCTTGGCGCGAGCAGCTGCGCACGCTCGGTCACGACCCGGCCGCGATCGTGGCCGGCGCGACCGGCCGCGATCGCCAGATCGTGGCCGCCGATCGTGTCCGCGCCGACGTCCCGGCCGTCGAGACGTTCGCCCGGCGCCTGCTCGAGCAGGCGCGCCGCACCAGCCCGAGCGCCGCCCGCGCGCTTGAGGCCGTCGACCTCGAGGACGACCCGGAGGCGACCGTGCTGCGCGAGCGCGCGGTCGCCCAGGTCGTCGACGGGGCCCTGTCGTCGCGGGCGACGTGGTCGCGGGCGAACCTGCGCGCCGAGGCCGAGCGGCTGACCCGGATGGTGCGCTGCGCCCGGGGTGAGCGAGCGGCGCTCATCGACGCGATCACCGACCTGGCCGTGGCCGAGTGCGTCCCGCTCACCCCGCAGCGGTACGCCCTGCCCGAGGCCGGGCGCGACGACCCGCGCGTGGCCCGCACCGCCGCCGCGGCGGGCATGGACGACCCGCTCGCGCGCCGGTTCACCCACCGCCGCGTGCTGGACGCCGAGGCCTACCTGCGCGACCTGGCCACCGCCCCGCGGCAGAGTGCCCCGCACGTGCCGGAGGCGACCGCCCGCGCGGTCCTCGACCAGGTGCGCACCCCGCACCCGCTCGCCGAAGACCAGGCCGCCGCAGCCCTGGCGGCGACCACCGACCCGGCCACGATCACCGCGGTGGTCGGCCCGGCCGGCACCGGCAAGACCACCACGATGGCCGCCGTGCGGGCCTGCTGGGAGGCTGAGCACGGCCCCGGCACCGTCGTTGGCCTGGCGACCTCCGCGCGCGCCGCGGCCGAGCTGTCCGCGGCGCTCGGGGTCCAGGCGCACACCGTGGCCAAGATGCTCTGGGAGACCAGCCCGGGCGGCCTGGCCGCCAGGGCCGAACGCCGCGAGAACGCCGCCCGGATGGCCGCGCGCCGCTCCCCCAGGGCGCAGGCCGCCGGCGCCCGGCTGCTCACCCAGGTCGACGCGGACACCGCGACCTACCAGGTCCGGCCCGGGCAGTTGGTGATCGTCGACGAGGCCTCCATGACCGGCACCTTCGATCTGGCCCAGCTCGCCCGCCAGGTCGAGGCCGCCGGCGCCAAGATGCTGCTGGTCGGTGACCCCGCCCAGCTCGACGCGCCCGCCGCCGGCGGCATGCTCGGCTGGCTGGACCGCACCGGGCACGCCACCGGCCTCACCTCCGTGTGGCGGTTCCACGAGAAGTGGGAGGCCGAGGCGTCCCTCGCGCTGCGCACCGGCGACGTCCAGGCCCTCCTCGAGTACGAGGAAGCCGGCCGGCTGCGCGGCGGCAGCACCGAGGACATGCTCGAGTCCGCCTACAGCGCCGTCCTGACCGCCCGGGCCGAGGGCCGCTCCGCGATCTTGATCGCCGCGACCAACGACCAGGTCGACGAGCTCAACACCCGCTTCACCCTCGACCGGCGCGCTGCCGGCGACGTCGACACCACCGTCCTGGTCCCGCTGCGCGGATCCGCGGACGCCGGCGTCGGGGAGGTCATCCTGGCCCGCAAGGTCGACCGCACCCTGCGCGACGAGGCCGGCGTCCCGATCCGCAACGGCGACCTGCTCACCGTCATGGCGATCGGCCCGGACGGGTCCGTGCTGGCCGAACGTGGCGACGAGAGCCGTGCCCGCATCACCCTGCCGGCCACGTACCTGACCGAGTCCGTCGAGCTCGGGTACGCCACCACCGCACACCGCGCCCAGGGCGTCACGGTCGACGAGGGACACCTGGCGATCGCCTACGGCGAGCGGATGACCCGCGAGCTGACCTACGTCGCGATGACCCGCGGCCGGTCCCTCAACGTCGCCTGGGTCGGGCTGCCCAGCGACGAGGAGCTGCGCGCCGAGCACCAGGTCGTCACCGACCGCCCGACCCCGTTCACGGTCCTGGCCCGTGCGCTGGCCGCCGAGACCGCCGAGCGCACCGCACACGAGACGGCCGTCCGCGAGCACGACCAGGCGCACAACCTCGGGCGCCTGGTCGCCGAGTACGAGTACCTCTCGCGCTGGCACCACGGCCCGACCCTGCACGCCCACCTGGTCGCGGTGCGCGGCCAGAACGAGGCCGACGCGATCGCCGCCAGCCCCGCCTGGGACGCGCTGGTGGCCACCGCCGCCCGCGCCCGGGCGGTCGACCCCGCCCGTACCGCGCGGCTGCTCGCCCTGCCGATCGCCCGCCCCGAACCCGACCAGGCCGGCCAGGGCGTGCTGTTCGGCGCCCAGACCGCGACCGACACCGTCCTCGACCCGGCCGCGATCCTGCAGCACCGCCTGCACGCCGGCATCGTGCAGAACGCCGACATCGGCCCCCACACGCCCGGGTGGGTCGCCGGCGTCGTGCCCGAGCTCACCGGCGCCGACCCGGTCCTGAGCGACCTCGCCTCGCAGTGCGCGGCCCTCATCACCGCCCGCATCGCCCAGCAGACCGCAGCCCTCGACCAGGAGGGGCCGTCCTGGCTGGACCGCCTGTCGCCCAGGCCCACCGACCCCGCGCGTGCCGAGGCGTGGCAGCGGATGGTGACCGCGGTCGCGGTCTACCGGGACACCTACCAGGTCGAGGGACCCGACCCGCTCGGCCCACGCCCGCGCGGAGCCGACCGGCGCCGAGACCGCGACTGGCAGCGGGTCACCGGCGTCGTCGAGACCTGGGACCGCGACACGGTCGACCAGCCGCTGAGCGACCCCTGGCCGGACACCGACCCGTGGGCCGACGTCGACTGGCCGGCCGAGGTCCTGGACATCGAGCCGTGGACCGAGGACCTCGCCGCGGCCATCGACGACCTGCCGCCCGAACCACCCGAGGACCCGTTCCCCGAACCCGACCCGGAGCCGGTGACCGACGAGCGGACCGTCGAGCGCATCGCCGCGGTGAACGCGGCCGCCTGGGAGCTGTGGCAGTCCCGGGCCGCGGACTCGTGGGTGACCGGCCACCTCACCGAGCGCGGCCTGCACCCCGAAGCCGGGCACGCACCGGCCGGCTGGACCACCACCCTGGACGCCCTGCGCGCCCGCGGGATCAGCGACGACGCCCTGCTCGAGGCGGGCCTGGCCACCCGGGCGTCGACCGGGCGGCTCATCGACCGGTTCCGCGACCGGCTCGCCCTGCCCATCCGCGACGGCCAGGACCGCATCATCGCGTTCACCGCCAGAGCCAACCCCGAGATCACCGACCCGGCCGTCCCGAAGTACCTGAACACCTCCGCCACGGAGGCCTACGACAAGTCCGCGGTGCTCTACGGCCTGGACGCCGGCGCCCGCCGGCGCCTGGCAGCCGGTGCCACCCCGGTGCTGCTCGAGGGAGCGATGGACGTCGCCGCCGTGCGCGAGCTCGGCGCCGAGGACCTCGTGCCCGTCGCCTCGTGCGGGACCTCGGTCACGGCCGGCCAGCTCGACGAGCTCCGCCGCGCCGCCGGCGGACTCGGGAACCTGATCGTCGCCACCGACCCCGACACCGCCGGGGCCAAGGCGGCCGAGCACGTGTGGCAGCTGCTCAGCCCGAACGAGGCCGCGACCGCCGGCATCGCGACGATGCCCGCCGGCCAGGACCCCGCCGACCTCGTCAAGGCCGGCGCGCTCGACACCCTGCGCACCACGCTCGCCCGCCCGGCACCGCTGACCCACGCCGTGATCGACGCGTACGCCGACGCCGCGGCGCTCGACGAGGTCGAAGGACGCATCGCGTTCGTCCGCCAGATGGCCACCAGGCTGCGCCGGCTCCCACCCGAAGCCGTCATCGCCGCCACCGACCACCTGCAGGCCGTCGTCGGCGACGGGCTCATGCCCTCGACGATCCTCGCCGAGGTCGTCGACGCCTACACCCCGGTCCAGGCCGAGCCCATCGACTACGTCCTGCCCGAGGTAGAGCCCTATGAGCGCGACACACCGGGGGTGGGTCTGTAGCGGGGCTGCGAACGCCACCTGGCACGTGGGGTCGCTGCCTAGGGTCAGCCCGTGAGCCAACCCGGCGTCCCCCAGACCCGTCTACGCCGACCTACGGCGGCGCGTTCAAGTTGCCGGTCGAGCGAACGGAGAACCGGCTCGCGCGCTGACCGGCGTCGGCAGAGCGGCCAAGTGCCCAGGGTCGGACTACAGCGCCAGCCCCGGGTCATGGGGGTTGTGGTGCGGGGCGATCGGGGGTCGGGCCGGGTCGACGAGCCATCCGGGCGTGACGGTGGGTGCCGTTCCGGGGGCCGGAGCGTCCAGGTCGCCGGCCCAGGCGGTGAACCAGGCGCGTAGCTCGGCAGCGTCGGCGGGCGTCAGGTACGGGGCGAGGTCCTTCTCCTGCAGACGTGCAGCCTGGCGGAAGCGGTCGGCCAGGAGGCTGCGGTCGAGAGGGTGGACCTCGCGCTGGTCGGCGAGGTCGAGGACCTGCTCGCGGGTGTACCGGCCGGACAGGACGGTTTCCCGGACGTCGACGTAGTCGCGGGCCTCCCCGCGCGCGTACAGGGCGGTCATCTTGGAGCCGACGGCGTCGGCGACGTCGATGACCGGGCCGATGTCGGCGACGGCCACGGGCGGGTGGGTGCGGTAGTCGACGGCGAGGTCCAGCTCGTAGTGCTGGCCGGGCTTGAGCTCGACGATGAGGCGGGCGTACTGGGGGCCGCGGCGGTGTTGCTCGGTGTGCCAGCCGTTGCTTTGCAGCGCGTGATGAATGGCGTCAACGGCGGTGGCGAATGCCTCGGGGTCAGCGTTCGAGGTGAACAGGTCGATGTCGTCCGAGGGTCGCGCACCCACGCCGTGCGCGGCCAGCGCGAGCCCGCCGGCAAGGGCGAACCCGTGTTCGCCGGCCACGGCCAGTGCGGCGGCCGCGAGCCGGCGTTGCTGGGGGTCGATCACGGCGTGGGTCGAAGCTGCGGGAACGCGGCTTGCCATGCGGTCACGTGCGCGGTGGGCAGGCGCAGCTGCGGCCACAGCCGCACGAGCGTTGCTCCGTCGAGGACGGCGTGCAGGTCGGCCACGCTGGACGCCTCTCGGATGGTCCGGCTGTACAGCCAGACCACGTCCTGATCGTCGGTGAGGTCGTAGTCGCGGTGCCCGGACCACTGGATGTGCATCGGGAGCGTCACGCGACCGGCCGTCGGGCCACGCAGCTCGGACAGCGAGTCCGGGACGACGGGGGCGGGTTGGTGGCGCGCCCAGGCGCCGCGTGTCGCCGGTGCGAACGCCATGGTGACCACCTCCCCTCGAGCACCACGATAGCGACGCGCGCCAGCGCGAACCCGGGTGCGGCGGCGGTGCGCGCGAACCGTCGTCACCGAGGGTCCGCCTCGTCGGCGCCGTCGGCGAGGTCGCCCATCACGGCCAGGAACAGCAGGAGCCGGTCCTCGGGTGCCGGCGTGGTCGGTGTCGTCACGGCCCGGCCACCTCCCCGACCGTCGCGGCGACCGGCGCGGGCACGGGTGCCGGCGTGTGGTCGACGGCGCCCTGGAACCGGTCGGTCGCGGCGGCCACCGTCTGGTTGATCTGGCGGGAGTCGAGTCCGGCGTCGACGGCGGCCTCGATGACGGGAGCCAGGTCGGCGCCCATCTCCAGGCAGGTGCGGGTGGCCCAGGACAGCAGTGCCGCGCGCTGTCCAGGGTCGGCGTCGCGGACGCGGTGAGCGATGCCGGCGACCCGCGCCGCGAGGTGGTTGTCCGTGCTCTGGCGCGCCGGTGCGGGCAGCAGCTCGGCGATCGCCGCGGCGTCGACGTAGCCCCACCCCTGCTCGCGGCGCTCGAGGACGGTGTACCCGCCCACGGACCCGTCGTCGCGCAGCACCGCCGACGGTGGGGCGGCGACGTAGCCGCCCTCGCCGCGGAAGTCGACGCCGGCGTGCGGCCACGCGCGGTCGCGCTGACCGTCGGGGCGGGCCGGGAAGTAGATGTGCAGCCCGTCGTTCGGGGTGGCGACCTTCATCGCCCAGCCGTCCAGCAGGCCGGCGTCCTTGAGCTGGCGGTAGGCGGCGAACCCGCTGCCGCCGGGGTAGGTGTCGATGTCCACGACGTCGAACCCGCCCGGGCCGGTCGGCAGGCCGATGTTCGCCGCCGGTGCGCGGGTCCACCACTCGTGCACCTGGGCCAGGTCGTGCGTGGCCTCGCGCACGCCGGCCGGCTCCAGCGGTTGGGTCGAGCCGGGCGCGAGCGGGAACACCGCGACGCCGGCGCGGGCGATCGCCAGCGCCGTGCGCGCGGTCTGCCGGGCGCTGAGGGCGGGCCCGGTGGCCACGGCGCTCACAGCGACGGCCCGGGCTCGGTGGGGGCGGGCATCTCGCCGATGAGCGTGGGGCGGTACCCGGACCAGGGTTCGCCCGCCGGCGGCACGACCACGGGCGCCTGCAGGTGCCCGGCGGTGATCCGCGCGTACTCCTGCGGGTCGAGGTCGGCGAGGTTCACCTTGACGTAGGGCACACCGACCTTGTTCAGCTCCCGCTCGGTGGCGGTGCACGCCGGGCAGTGGTCCTTGCCGTATACCACGGCCGGCTGACTGGAGCCGGTGACCTGCTGCCACGGGGTGTGCGGCCCGAACACCATGCCGGGCGGGGCGGTCATCGTCCCCCCGGCGGGTCCGGTGGCCTGGGAGGACAGGCCGGTCAGCTCACCGGCGGCCACCAGCCGTCGGCCCTCATCGGCGGTCAGGACGAACCCGGCAGGGGCGTGCTCGGACGGGTAGGCGATGCAGGTGCCGTCGGTGGCCGGCGAGGCGACCAGCACCGCCCCTGGCGGTGCCCAGACCGCCCGGTCGGCCGCGGTGTCGACGTCGCGGCTGATGGTCGCGCCCGCGCCGACCGCGACGCAGTCCACCCCGGCCGTCGCCCGCACGCGGGCCTGGCCGCTGGCCATGACGACGGACCCGCTGCAGGCGTCGACCGTGGCGTTGTCGCTCGCGAACACCACGGCGCCGCGGGCGAACACCGCGGCGTGTGCGTTCGCCTCGACGCTGACGTGCCGGCCCGCCGCCTCCAGGCGGCTGTTGCCGATCACCCGGACCTGCACGGGCCGGGTCGATGCCAGCCGCAGCACCTGTCCCGGAGGGCTGTCGACGACGATCCGCCCGGGCTGGTCGGGCGCATCGGCGGCCACCGCGCGGGCCACCGCCTGGTCCAGCTCGACCTGGCTGCGCACGGTCACGTTCTCGGCGTTCATCGGCACTGCTCCTCTCGCCGGCGCCCCCGCCGGAACTGCTCGCCGGGCCACCGGTTGGCCTGGTCGGTGAAGTAGCGGCGGCGCCGCCAGAACAGCCCGAACGCCTCGAACGTCGAGGGCATCCGCCCGCCCTTGCGCTGGTTGTGCTTGCGGCACGCGCACACGGCGTTCGCCAGGCTGGTCGCACCACCGCGCGACCACGGGATGAAGTGGTCGATCTCCTGCGACGGGCGCTCGCACCGCCTGCCCCAGGCCGTGTACTCGCACTGGCCACCGGCCCGGGCCCGGGCACCGGCCCGCTGCTCGGTGGTGAACCACCGGACCGGGTCGTGGCTGGGCCGCAGGTCCGGGCCGACCATGGCCAGGACGTAGGCGACCGCCGCGGCCAGCGCGAACAGCGCGGGAGCGGGCCGCAGCGGGATCCGGCCGGTCACGTACCCGATCCCAGCAGCGAGCACCGCCGCCCCGATCGCGACGGCCCCGCAGCGCCGGACGAACCGCTTCATCGTGACCTCCTGGGTGTGTGTCCACCCACGCGCCGCCGCACGCACCCTTGCAAGGCCGATACCGCCCCGGGCCGGCGTCGGCGGCTCACGGGACCACCGCCATGCCCGGGCCACTGACGACCAGGCCGTCGGCCGACACCGACCAGGGGTAGGAGCCCGCGGTCAGGCCGGTGATGGTGCCCGAGAACGACCCCGAGCCCGTGCCGATCGTCTGCGAGACCGAGCCGATGGTGACCACCACCGGACCGCTGACCCCGGAGGTGACGGCGCTGACATTGACCTGGCCCGGCTTGCGGGAGTCGGAGGACACCACGCCGGGGTTGATCTGGATGTTCGTCGAGGGTCCCTGCCCCGTGGTCGGCGTGCGCGGCGGATCCGCGGCCGCCGGGGTGGACGGGCTCGACGTGGTACCCGCGGTGCCTGCCGAGCCCTTGCCGGTGGCCGCAGCGGAGGCCTGCGCGCGCGCCTCGGCCTGACGCTGCTGCTCGGTCAGCCACGCCGCCTGCGCGTCGCTCACGGCCTGCGACGCGCTCGCCAGGGCCGCGGTGGCCGCGGTCGCGTCGCCGGCGGCCAGCGTGAGGTCCTCGGCGGACTCGGCGTCGACCTCGCGGTCGCGCACGGCGCTGCCGGAGTCGATCGCGGCCTGGAGCCCCTGGCGCACCGCGTCGTCGGCGACCTGCTGCGCGCTGGCGGCGACCAGGCTCGCCGCGGCGTCGATCGCCGCCGTGAGCTCGTCACGCGCCTGCAGCCAGCCGTCGGTCGCCTGCTGCAGCTCCCACGCCTGCTGATCGGCGGCGACCGCCTCGACGGCCGCGGCGAGCACCGCGCTGGCGGCGATGACACCGCGGGTCGCCTGCTGCCACTGCGCGCTCGAGGCGTCCTCGGCGTGCTCGCCCGGGCGTCGGCGTGCCTCGACGGCCGCGGACAGCGCGGTGCTGAGCTCGTCGCGGACCCGCTCGTCGGTGACCTTGCCCTCGGAGTCCTGCAGCACCTGCTCGGCCGACTGGATCTGCTCGGCCAGGGTCATGCGCTCCTCGACCCACAGGCTGTAGGCGCTGGTCGCCGCGTTCTGCGCGACCGCCCGCCACCCGAGCGCCCCGGCACCACCCAGGACGACGACCAGGACGACCGCCACGACCAGCCACCAGCGCGGCCGGCGGGAACCCCTGGCCGGCGCCGAGGTGTCCTGCGCCGCGACCTGCGCCGGCACCGCTGCGGGCGCCTCGGCCAGCACCTCGGCCGGGACGTCGTCCACGTCGTCGCCGGGCACGTCCTGGCCGAGGGCCGCCAGGGGTGCGGTGTCGGCCTCGCGCGGACCCGGCGGCGGGCTCGCCAGCGCCTGCTCACGGGCGGCGGCGGCTGCCCGGCGTGCGTCCTGCAGCTGCCGTTCGGCGGCCTCGCGTGCCGCCTGCTGCGAACGCTCCTGCTCGGCTGCCCGCTGGGCGGCCTGGGCCTGCTCCCACGCCGCGATCGCCGAGCCGAGTGCGGCGGTGGCATCCGCGACGGTGGCCCGGGCGGTGACCGCGGCGGTCACCGCGGCGGTCAGCTCACCGAGCTCCTGGCTGGGTGCGGCGCCGAGCAGCCAGCCGGCGGCGTCGACCGCGTCCAGCAGCGCCCTGCGCCCGGCGGCTGCCTCGAGGTCGGCGGGCACGGCGGCCAACGCGGCGACGGCCGCGTCCACGGCCTCGCTCAGCGCCTGGTGCGCGGCGGCCCGTGCTTCCAGGGCGCGCCCGCGGGCCTCCTGCTCGAGGGCGGCTCGGCGCGCCGCCTCCCGCTGGGCGGCCTGCTCGGCGCGCGCCCGCTCCTGGGCGTCGCGCAGCTCTCGCGCCATCCGCGCCACCTGCTCGGCGCGCGCCCGCGCCTTGGCGGCCGCGGCCTCCCGCGCCGCGTGCTCGGCCGCCTCCCGGCTGCGCTCGGCGGCCATCGCCTCGCGCAGATCCCGCTGGGTGGCCCAGGCGTCACGGGCATCGATCGCCGCCACGTCGATCGCGTCGCCCTCTTCGCCGGCCACCTCGGCGTCGAGGACGTCAGGCTCGCCCAGGTCGACGACCTCGGCGTCGACCACCTCGACCCCGAGGTCGTCGACGACCTCGAGGACCGCGAGCTCCAGGTCCTCGGGCTCGGGCGCGACGGGCTCGGTCGGCTGCAGGACAGGGACCAGCGCTGCGGACTGCGGGTCGGGCGGTGGCGTCTCGCTCGGCGCCGGCGGTTGGGCCACGGTGCCGCGGCGCCGTCCGATGCGCCGCCGCCCCTTCTTCTCGGGAACCGGGGCGTCGGCGGTTCGCGCGCCGGGCGTCACGCCGCCGGCGGCCAGCTGCTCGATCAGCGAGACCGGACGGGTGGGCGCGGCCTCGGGGCGCACGTCGGTGCTCATCGCGGCTCCTCGTCGCGTTCGGCCACGGGCCAGGTCCAGGTGAACGGCCCGGCTTGCGCGCCGTACCCGCTGCGGCGCTGGTCGGCGGACGTGTCGTCCGCGCCGCGCGCCTGGTGGCTGTCGAGGCACCGGGCCCCGGCGCCGATCTCGCCCAGCCGGGTGCGGGCGTGGGTCAGGTTGCTGGCGAACGCGATCGGTCCGGCGTGCTGGTTCGCGCCGTGGGTGGCGTGGTGCAGGCACATCAGGGCCCACAGCTCCTGCACCAGGTCCGGGTGCTTCGGCCAGCACGCCGGCACCACGCGCCGGGAGATGTCGTAGACCTCCACCAGCCACTCCACGAAGTAGGCCAGGCGCCCCATCGCGGCCTCGACGTCGTGCTCGGAGGCGGCCGCCCACCAGAACACCTTGGGCGGACCGATGGGCGGGGCGTCCATCGGTTCGGCGGCTGCCGGCGCCGTCGGCACGGGCTGCTGCTGTTCGGCGGAGGCGTCGGCCAGGATGCGGGTCGCCGTGACCAGTCGGTCGGCGTCGTCGCTGCCGAGCGCGGCGAACGCGGCCTGGACGGCGTCGTCGTGCTCGCGGGTGCTCACCGCGCCCCCGCAGCCGCGACCTGACCGCCGGCGGCCGCGAGCAGCCGGCCGGCGACCTGGAACAGGGCGGCGCGCGGGTCACCGCCGCCGGCTACCTGGCGGGTCACGGCCGCCAGGCACCCGTCGCACAGCGGCCCGAGGTCGGGGCGCTGCTCGGCGCCGGGACCCTGGCACAGCATGCAGCTGCGCTCCTGGGCGGTGCGCTCCTGGGCGCTGCTCACTGCGCGCGCACCGGGTAGGAGGGGGCGACCTGGCCGGGCACGACCGGGTGCTCCTGGTGCCAGGCGAGCGAGGCGCGGACCTGCTCGGCCCAGGGACGCTGGGGCCAGTTCACCAGGTCGACCGCGATCGGGCGGGTGCGCCCGGCCACGGCCAGTGCGAGGTCCTCGGGCAGGCGGCGCAGCTCGGCGGCCGAGACCAGGGGGACCATGTGCGGCTGTTCGGACATGCTGGTCGTGGTCTGGGTGCTCCAGGACCGCGACGTCTGCTTCACGGTGCGCTCTCCGAGCATCGCGGACAGCTCACGCAGGTGCGGCTCGTCCATCGACCCGCCGAGCAGGACCCGCACGGCGTTGTCCCACATCGACTGCTCGGCGTCGTCGCCGTAGGCGTCGCGGGCCTGCGCGCGGGACTGGAACGCCACGACGACTTGCAGGCCCTCACCGGACCCTGCGGCCATCGCCTGCGGCAGAGCCGGCCAGGGGTGAATGTTGGCGATCTCGTCCAGGACCATCGTGACCGGGGGCTCCGCCCGCCCGGCCGGGGAGGTCTGGGCGGCCTCGCGGACTGCCTCGGCGATCGTGTCGAGCAGCATCGACATGAACCCACCGACCGACGCCCCGACTGAGGCCGAGTCCCGCCAGCGGGAGATCGGGTAGAGCGTGCCCGCCTCGGCGAGGAACGCCCGCGGGTCGAACGCGTCGGGGTCGCGCGGGTCGACGTCGAACATCTCCCGCACGGCCGGTACGTCGAGCGAGGCGAACGCCGTCTCGACCCCGAACCACTTGTTCGACCGCATGCGCGGGTCGTCGCCGCGCACGGCCTCGATCGTGCGGTCCCACCCGGCGGCCGACTCCCGCTCGAGGATCTGCATGGCCTCGGCGGCCTGCAGGGGGGACTTCGACCACCGGTGCAGGTCGTGGATCGAGCGGTGCCCGATCGCCGCGGCGTGCAGCAGCGCCTGCACGATCCCGCCGGCGGAGGTGGCCCACACCTGGTTCTCCCCGGACAGGCCGGTGCGCGAGACCAGGGTGGCCGCGCGGCGCTGGGCGATCGCGGGGTCCTCGCAGCGGGCGAACGGCGGCCACTTGATCGTGGTCGCCCGATGGCTGACCCGCTCCGGGTCGAACACCAGCACCGGGCCCGTGGCGGCGCGCAGCCCGATCGTGGCGGCCATGTTGTCCGCCCGGGTGGAGGTGGCCACCACCGCCCCGGGTGCCTCTGCGATCGAGGCGATGAGCACGCCCAGGCCCTTGCCCGAGCGGGCCGGGCCCACCAGGTAGACCGGCTGCTCGCTGGAGACCATGACGTCGACGGTGCGCGAGGTCCCCAGCCGCCACGCGACGTCGGTCGCGGTCAGCTTGCCGGTCGCGGCCAGGGTCGGGCGCACCCGCTTGCCGCGCTCGAGCACGGCCGACGGGCCGACGGTGGTCTCGATCTCCCGGGCGCGGGCCATCCCGGGACGCGAGAGCAGGTCGTGGCGCTGGCGGGTCGCCGACAGGCGGTAGCGCACCCACCACACCAGCAGGCAGGTCGAGCCCACCAGCCAGCACACCAGGGTCAGCGCCCCGCCGATCGTCCGGGCCACGGGGTGCACGCCGACCGAGCCGGTCACGACGAGCCCGGCCAGCCACACCAGGGCGCCGGCGCCGATGACGCCGGTGATGGTCTTGTCATCGAGGTCGACCAGCACCCGGTAGGCGTTGGTGTGCCGGCGCAGCGCCCGGGCCACCGGCCCGCGGCTGATCCTGCGGCCCACGGCGCGGACCTTCGCGGTGAGCTGCTCGGCGTTCTCGGGCAGGGTCATGGTGCTCATCCGGCACGCCCCTCGTCGGTGTTGAACTTCTCGTAGGCCAGTGGGGGCACCAGGGGGTGCACCAGGACTGGGGTGTGGGCGCCGATCCGCCACAGCCCGACGCTCTGGGGCAGCCGGGTGACGAGGTCGAGCTCGGCGGGGGTGGGGCGGATCATCTCCTTGAACAGCGGCAGCGACTCGGCCGACTGGTTGTAGATGATCTTGATCGGGGACTTCGAGATGATCCCGGCGACCTGGTTGCGGTGCGCGGAGTCCGACTCGCCGAACATCGACTGGTCGGCCAGCTCGTGGAAGATCAGCCAGGAGGACACCCGCCAGTCACCGGCCATCCGCAGCCGCTCGTCCATCGCGGCGACCTGGTAGGGGTTGCGCAGCTCGTCCCAGCCCTCCTCGGACACCACGACCCGGAACCGGCCGTCCCTCGAGCGCAGCGTGGCGTCGATCCACGACGAGATGCAGGCCGTGGCCACCGCCCGCACCTCGGGGGCCGCGTGCCGCATCGAGGAGGTGTCGACCACGGTCATCGGGCTGTCCGGGTCGAGCGCGACCGTCGAGGGCCCGTCGAACATCCCCGACATCGGGCCGGTGACCAGGCGCCCGAACATCAGCGACAGCACCCGCGGTGCGTCCGGCCCGACCAGCTGCACCAGGTCGGCCGGCGGGTCGGTCAGGAACGCGACCAGGTCCCGGATCGTCGCTCCGACCGCGTGAGCCGACATGGCGGTCACCGCGGTGTCGATCGTGGTCTGCTCGAACTCGTCGAGCGCCTTGCCCGGGCGCAGGATCGCCACGATGGACCGCAGTGCGTTCCCGCGCCGGTCCTCCACGACCCGCTGCCACTGCTGGGGGTCGACGTCGCCGGGGCGGCGGCCCTCGTCCAGTGGGTTGATCACCGTGCCGACGCCGGGGCGGATCACCACCCCGCCGACCGCGTAGCCGATCGGTGCCCACTCCCCCTTGGGGTCGGACTGCACGATCACGTGCCGCCCGGCCTTGATCAGCCGCACGATCACGGTCTTGACGCACATCGACTTGCCGGACCCCATGATCCCGAACACCACGACGCCGGGGCTGGTGACCAGCCCGGCGGCGTAGGCACCCCAGGGGTCGAAGCAGAACACCGCCCCGGAGTGGGTGTCGATGCCGATGGCCGGGCCGGGGATGTTCGCGCTCGAGCCGGCCACGAACGGCGTCAGGACCCCGATGCGGGCCGTAGAGGTCTCGTGCAGCGGGGTCTTGACCCCCGGCGGGCCCCACATCGCCTGCTTGCCGATCCGGCCCCACCAGCGGCGCATCGGGATCTCGTCGAGCTCGCCGTCGTCGGCGACGTCGACCTCACCGTGCTTCGTGCCGTACTCGGTCAGGGCGGTGCTGGCCGCCTTGTGCCGGTGGCCGCGGGCGCGGCGGCGTTCGTGCCACGTCGCGCGGCGGGTGTCGGCGACCAGGACCCGGGGGGTGGCGTTCTTGCGGCTCATGCTCGCGGTCCGATCCCGAGCGGCAGGGAGGTGATGAACGAGGCGAACTGCTGGCCGCGCAGCGCGTTGAGACGCGCCTCCCCGGTGTGGGTGTTGACGTACCCGATGGCCTCCTTGAGCTTGGCCAGGTCGGGCGCGGAGACGGTGACGTAGCCGGCGTACTTGGTGTCACCGAAGCCCAGGGACAGCTCCTGGCGGCGCTGGGCGAGCTCGCGGGCCTCGGCGTCGTGGTCGCTGGTCGTGGCCCGGCCGATCTTCTCGCTGATCCGCGCGACGGAGGAGTGCGAGGACTCCGCGCGGCGCAGCCGCACTTCGGCCTTGTGGATCGGCACCGGTTCCCACACCTGGGTGACCACGTGCGGGAACAGCCCGCCGCCCAGCAGCTCCGAGAGGTACCCGGCGGGGACCTCGGTGGAGGGCCACCGCTCGATCCAGAGCGTCTTGTGCACCGCGGAGTCGGTCACCAGGTGGTCGAGCTTCTCGTCGACCACGCCGGTCAGGACCGCGTCCTGGGGCAGGCACCCGTCCAGCTCGGCGAGCCAGGAGGCGGCCTGCGGGTCGAACGCCAGGCGCACCGCGCCGCGGATCTGCGCCTCGGACAGCCACGCGGCACCCTCGGTGCGCACCCCGCACGCCGGCAGGTAGGCCAGCATCGAGGCGATCCGGTCGGCCAGGACAGCCGACATGCCCGCGCGGCCGCCGCCGGCGGCGCGGATCTCCCCGCGGACCTTCTCCTTGGACACCGTGACCGCGATCAGGACGTCACGGTGCAGGACCTCCCCGAGGGTCGGGTGCTCCAGCAGCTCGGCGTACTCGTCATCGACCCAGCTGCCGATGCCGGGGCGGTCGAGCTCGGCCCGCGACCCGGGGAACGTGCGGGCGTGGGAGACCACCCGCACCACGCCCGCGAGGTCGGCCAGCGCCCGGCACATCTCGTCGAACGCCCGCGCCCGGGAGGCCTTGACCGCCGGGTCGGCGAGCATCCACCCGTGCGTCGCGACCCGCAGGACCGCGGTCGCGGTGCCCGCGGCCCGGTCCCACAGGAACGCCGCGCCGGCGAACCGGGTGCCGACCAGCGACAGGGTCTTGACCCGTTCGCCGACCGCGCCGGGCACGTTGATCCGCCCGAGCTCCCGACTCGCCATCGGATCGATGACGGCCCGGGTCTGCCCCAACCTCCTGCGCAGCATGAACACCCCCAACGTCGCCACCCGCGACACGTACGAGCGGCCGGCCCAGGAGCCGGCCCCGAAGATCACCACCGGCAGCGACCACCACAGGGTCTGCAGCAGCCCGCCGGGCAGGTCCCCTCCCATGAACCGCACCGCGGTCGGAGCGACCCCGGCCGCGACGATCACCATCTGCGCCCAGCTGAGCCCGGCGACCACACCCGAGCGGGACAGCGGCGCGAACGACGCAACGGGAACGACGGACTGCTCTGCCATCAGCGACCTCCGAACAGCGAGGGACCGGACTGGCCCCCGGACGACGAACCAGGACCAGAAGGCCGGCGGACGCTGCCGCCACCCGGAGCGGTGCGGGGCCGCGACGCCCCGGTGTCCGCCGCAGGTGCGTCGGGCCCCGGCTGGTTGCTGCCGGCAGCGCCCTGCGCGCCACCACGTTCCGCAGTGGAGCCGCCGCCGCTACCTCCGCCCGGACCGCCGGGAGCGGTGCGTGCGGTCACCACAGATCCGGCGGCGACCCCGGACGCACCGGCCGAGCCAGCCGTCCCGGGCGCGCCTGCCATCCCGGACGAGCCACCCGCGGACGGCCCGCTCGAGCCGGGTGCGGTGAGCAGGTGGTCGTTCGCCCCGGACATCGCGGCGACCGCACTGCGCAGCCGGTCACCGGACTCCCCAGCGCCTCCGCGCCCGGCGGACGTGTCCTGCCCGGACGACGCGTCCGGGGTGCCCTGCGCGGCCGCGCCGGCCACCGCGCTGCGGACCTTGTCGATGCCGGACTTGACCAGACCGGCCCCGGCACCGACGGCCGCGCCCACCGGGCCGGCCGCCGCACCGGCGCTCGCCCCGGCCGCGGCACCTCCCGCGGCCGCGCCACCGGCCCCAGCGCCTGCACCGCCTGCCGCGCCGGACGCCCCCGCAGCCCCGGCCGGCGCCCCGGCGCCAGAGGTCGCCTTGGCTCCGGCGCCGCCGGCGGACTGCCCGGGGGTACCAGTGGGCTGCTGCCCGGGGTCGTTGCTGTTCGTGCCTGTGGCGGGTGCCGGGTTGTCGACGGGCTTGCTGGCGGTCGCGCGCGCCTTCATCGACTCCCGCACACGGTGCGTGGCCTGGTCGACCAGCCGGCTGGTCGCGGTCTGCCCGGCGCTGCGCAGCGGCGCGGCCGCCGCCTGCCCGGCGCGGGACGTCACCCTCGAGGCGCCGGCGTCGGCCAGCTGCCCACCGGCCCAGCCCATGACCGCCATCGACGCGGCCGGCGACATGCACGCCATCCAGAGCCCGACCATCCCGGTGATCAGCGCGCCCAGGTCCGGGGACCCGGTGACCAGGTCCATCGCGAGCACGAGGATCCCCGCGGCGAACACCTTCGCCAGGATCAGCGCGACCACGGCCTGCGCCCACTTGGTCACGACCGGGCGCAGCGCCCGCCACCCCTGGGACATGACCGCGGCCGGGGCGAACCCGACCAGCAGCAGCAGCGAGTAGTTCCGGAACGCCATCACCAGGGACAGCACCAGCGACGGCAGCCACAGCAGGACCGCCCACACCACGAGCATGAACGGCTGGTTGCCGGCGTTGGCCAGCAGCATGGTGAACACCAGGGCGATGTCCTGCGCGGACCCGGACGTCGAGAGCATCCCGATCGCCAGGGCGTCGATCGCCGCGGTGACCTTCACGATCAGCCACACCGCGGTCGCGGTGGCCGGCCACGCGATCAGCGCCCACAGGGCTGCGTAGCCCAGGCGGGCGTGGTCACCGGCGACGATCGCGGCGATGACCTGCACCCCGCACAGGGCGACGGCCACCACGCCCATGACCATGCCAAGCTTGCCGGTCATCGCCGTGGCGATGTTCCACTCCCCGGCGCTGATCGAACCGAGCTGACCGGAGAACGCACCCGTGAGCAGGCCGGTCGTCGACCCGCTGAGCGCACCGGACCAGTCGGTCAGGACATCGTTGACGTCCGGGAGCAGCGACCACGCCGAGCAGGCCGCAGCGACGACCGCGACGGCGAGCGCGCGGGCCCGCCGCGGCGCGCGGGTGATGGCGCGTCGCAGCCGGTGCGCGCGGTCGATCAGGCCAGCGCGCACCGGCTGCCAGACGGCAACGATCTCGTCCATGGGTCGGTCAGAACCCGAGGTAGCGCTCGGAGAACCAGCCGATCGCCCCGCTGGCGGAGCCGATGATCACCGCGGCGAGGGCCGCGACCAGGAACGCCGCACCCGTGACGGTCTGCATCTTGCCGGCACCGGCCGCGCGGCTGATCGCCCAGGCCACGCCCGAGATGACGACGGCGGCGACCAGCAGGATCAGCGCGATGCCGGCCAGACCACCGACCGCGTTCTGCAGCTCGGCCGCGAACGGCCAGTAGTCGAAGTTGATCGTGACCCCGGGGTCGTTCGCCGTCAGCAGCGGCGGTCGGGCCGGGAGGGCGGAGAAGGTGGTCAGCACGCGGCTCATCGGGCACCTCGCTGTCGGTGCACCCGCCCCCTGTGGGTGGGCGCTCGACCCTCCACGTCGAGGGTCGAACCGCACCGCTCGGTCGATACCGCCCTACAGCGGCATGTCGTACTGCATGCCCCAGCCGACCATCCCGCTGAGCGAGCCCAGCACGATGGCGGCGAGGACCGCGGTGATCATCCGCCGCAGCGCCTTGGACGGGATCTCGGCGCCGAAGATCTGCGTCGCGGCGAGCATCAGCGCTCCGGTGACCAGGCCGGCGACCGCCAGGACGATGCCGGTGGCCAGCGCCGCCCCGGCAAGGTCCTGCAGGTTCACCGTGAAGCCGAGCCAGGACCCGTCGAGCTGGAGCCGGTTCAGGGAGTCGTCGAGCCGACGCATCATGTCCTCCTCAGCCGACCGTGACGTCCGAGACCAGCCACGCGGCGGTGGCGTCGGTCCGGGTCAGCGTGATGAACATGGTCTGGCCGTAGGGCTCGCCCTCCCAGCCGTCGGGCGCCGTCGCGAGGCGCTCGACCCACCGCACCCGGTAGGCCGTGGTCGCGGTGTCCTCGGGCTGACCGGAGTCCTCCACCGGCGTGACCTGCGCCGTGGTCGCCCCGCCGTGCGCCTGGAGCTCGGACCACCACGACGCACCGGACGTCACCTGCGCGGCCTGCAGCTCGGCCGCAAGCTCGGGCGTCGTCCAGCGTGTCGCACGCTCGACCGCGGCGGCCGGGCCGGTGTCCGTGGCCGCGTCGACCTCGACCATCGCCGCGGCGAACGCGGCCGCGACCGCGTCGACGTCGGCGCCGCTCGCCGGGTGCTCGTCGCCGCCCGCAGCAGTAGCCCCCTCGCCTCCGCCCGCATCCGGGCGGGTGGTTGGCGTGGGCGCGGTGGGCTCCTGGCTCGCCGCGACGGTGGGTGCCTCGCTCGCAGCGGGGGTCCTCCAGGGCAGTGCGCTGCCACCAGCAGCTGTGACGACCCACAGAGCGATGCCGGTGATGACGATGAGCGCCGCCACCCACCCGATCACGATGGGCGCGCTCAGCTCGTCCTTCATGCGAACCTCCGGATGGACCAGACCATGGCCCCGTAGTAGCGGTTGTTCTGCAGGTCGACGACCTGCACGTTCTTGCCGGTGGTCGGGGCGTGGACCATCTGGCCGTCGCCGATGTAGATCCCGACGTGCTGGTAGCGCTGGCCGCCGGAGTTGGAGAACGCGACGATGTCGCCGGGCTGCATCTGGGAGAAGTCCCGGGCGATGGTGATGCCGCGGTTGTCACGGGCCTGGGAGTCGGCCAGGTGGTCGAGCTGCAGACCGGTCGCGGCGTAGACGGCGTTCAGGACCAGGCCGGAGCAGTCGAACCCGGGGCCGCGCCCGTCGACGCCGATCTTGCTAGGCCCGTTGATCGTGCCGCCGCCCCACACGTACGGGTAGCCGACCCACACCATCGCGGCGTCCACGATCGCGGACCCCGACGCGGTCCCGCCCGGGCCGGCTGTCGGGTCGAGCCACAGGTACCCCGTCATCGCGGCCAGGACCTTGGTGACGTACTCCTGCGCCACGGCCGGGATGCCGCCCGCGCCGGCGACGGCCGACCACCCGGCGTTGTACGCCGCCAGCGCCACCGACACCGGGTCGCCCGTGATCGTCCCGGCGGCGATCGCCGACTCCGCGCGGGCCACCAGGTCGCACAGGTACGCGGCCTGGGAGGTGATGGCGTCCTTGCCGTTGAACACGTCGGCCAGGCCGTCACCGTCGCCGTCGCTGCCCCACTGCGCCCACGTGGTGGGCATGAACTGCGCCAGGCCCATCGCGCCGGCCCACGACTCCGCCCGCGGGTCCCAGTCCGACTCGACGTCGACCTGCGCGGCCAGCAGCGGCGCCCCGACGTCCTCGCAGGTTCCGGCCGCGGACATCAGGACCGCCAGGTACTCCTCGGGGACCTGCGACCGCTCGGACAAGGTGGCCTGCTTGCCGCCCTCCGCGCCGCCGAGCAGCACGACCAGGAGCAGCAGCGGCGCGGCGACCGTCACGATCACCACCAATGCGGCGATCACCGCGGTGATCAGGCAGCCCCGCCCGCCCTTCTTCTTGCCCTTGTTGCCGCCCAGGGCGCCGGCGGCGCGCAGCGCACCGGACTTGCCGCCGGCGACCTTCGCAGCCGCGCCGACCGCGACCGGCGCGGGCATCAGCCCGCCGCCTGATCGCGGCCGGGTCGGGTGCAGGGCTTAGGAGGTTCGACCAGTGTGCGCGAGGACATGCCCGTTCGCGCGCACCCGGTCGCCGGCGTGGAAGCCTGATCACCGGCCACGTCAGACCACCCGCCGCCGGGTGGGGACGGCGGAGCGGCCCGTGCCCTTGAGGATCTGCTGCAGGCGAGGACCGACCCGGGCGGGCCGGCCCTCGAGGTGGCAGTCGAGGAACAGACGGATCTCCGTGCGCAGCTGCTCGCCGCGCACGTCGTGCAGCGCGTCGGACAGCAGCCGCTGCCACGCGGCCGTCCCGCCGGGCCGGGAGATGACCAGGGCGTGCAGGGTCCGCAGCGCGACCGCCAGCTCAGCCAGCGTGTCGGGCTGCTCCTCGGCGTCCACCCGCCCGTCCAGGTGCGCCCACGGTCCGGTTCCGGGCGGCAGGTCCCCGATGTCGCCGGCGATGTCCTGCCCGGGCCCACCGGTCCCGCCGCGCTTGGTCATGTCACCGCGACGCCACTCCTGTACACAACGCACGGCGATCCCGTTGAAGTACGCGCCCAGCGGCGGGCGCGGGTCGAGCGACCGCCACGCAGGCAGCCTCAGCCACGCCGTGGACTGCACCTCACTCATCACCAGGTCGACGTCGCACGAGCGCCCCAGCCGGTACAGCCAGCGGCGCACCATCGGCTCCTGCTCACGCACCGCGCCGGCGAACTCGGCCCAGTTCGGTTCCACCATGTCCGCCGCCGCACCCAGCCCGATCGGCGCCGCGCTGGACCACGGGCGCTGCGCCGGTGTCGGACGGTTCATGCTCAGCACCTGCGCGCTCACCTCGGACCTGCCGTGCGGGGCTCCGCCTCGGCGAACAGCTCCGGGTGCTGCTCGCGCAGGACCCGCAGACGGCGTCGCCCGGTCGACTCGGCACCCACCACACCGTCCTCATGCGCGAGGCGCGCCGAGACCGGCAGGCCGTCACGCACCCGGCCGCGGACCCACGCGAGCAGCGGGTCCTCGTCGGCCTGCGCCAGGTCCTCGACGTTCGCGACCGCGTGCAGCTGCGGTGCCCGCTGCGCCGGCACCGCCTGCAGCAGGGGACGGGGCTCCTCGAGCACCGGCGTCTCCTCGACCCGCACCTGGACCGGCGCCAGGGTCACGTCGATCGCCGCGGGCTCGGCCGCGGCCGGCTCCTCCGCCGGCGCCGGCTCAGCTGGGATCTCGGCGCGGTCGCGGGCGCGGTGGGTCGCGATCATCACCAGCATGTGGCTGGCGGCCAGCAGGGCGACCGGCGGCACCGCGGAGAACGCGGCCGCGGCCCACCGGGCCATGAGCAGGTCACCGACCTCGACGGGGTGGGCGTGCAAGGCGTTGCCCGTCAGGGACACCGCGGAGAACACCACCAGCGACCCCGCCGGGTACCAGGCAGCGCGCAGGCCGTGCGCGCGGAACCGCCACGTGGCCCACGTCGCCAGGACGATGAACCCGTCGATGATGACCGGGAACATCCACGCGATCGCCGGGTCGACCCCGGAGGCGATGCCCACCGCGCGCAGCGCCAGGAACGACAGCGAGAACGCCAGGACGGCGAGCAGCCCGGCGAGCCACAGCCCGGGCCACAGGGCGTGGGCGAAGCCGCGGCGGCTCATCGCTGACCACCCCACGCGGCCAGCCACTGCCCAGCCCGAGCGACGTCCTCCCGGGCGCGCAGCAGGTCGCGCTCGCTCACCCGGCCCGTGTCCAGGCGGGTGAGGGCCTGGGCCAGGTCCCGCACGACGCCGGTCAGCGGCATCAGCAGGACCGCGCTGGACTGTACGGCCGCGTCGCGGTCGCTGACCCACGTCTCGGAGAACACCACCCCGTCGCGCAGGTACCCCGCGGTGGCCACCAGGTCCCGCACCGCGGCCCGGGCCGCCTCGAGCAGCAGGGCGCCGGGGGTCGCCGCCGGGGCGAGGGTGATGCCGATCGCACTCGCCAGGTCCTCGACGTCGACGACGTCGCCCCCATGGATGACCGCTTCGACCCGCCCGCGGGCACCCGCCTCGAGGCCGGCGGTCGCTGCGCTCAGGGCGGACTCGTCGGCCGAGACCGTGGGCTGGGAGACGCCGAGCTCGCGAGCGACCTCGGTCTGAGACAGCCCCTGCGACCGCAGGCGCGCGACCTGCACCTGCCGCTCGAGCACCTGCGCGGTCGAGGCCCGGGCGACCGGGTACGAGCGGGCATCGCGGCCAACCGACCGCCCGCCATCAGGTGTCCAATCTTGGACACCTGATAGCGGCGTGGGCTTCTGCAGGTCGTTGCCAACGGTCCCGCGCGAGACGCCGAGCACCGCGGCGATCGCCCGCACCGACATACCGCCTTCGCGCAGGGCGAGGGTGCGGGCATGGCGTTCCTCGACCGTGGCCCACATCCGCGTCTGGGAGAACTCCGCGGCGCAGTACGCCTCCCAGGACTCGTAGCCCAGAGCGACCCAGGCGTGGCCGTCGTAGGCCGCCTGCACGGCGCCGTCGACCTCGGCGAGCGCGTCGAACGCGGTGACGGCCGCTGAACGGATCCGGTCGGTCACCCCGCGGGCGGCGTCGACCGACATCACCTCGGCGTCAGCGCCAGTCGCGTCGATGACCAGCACCTGGGCGACGGGCGCCGCGGGTGTCACACCGCTCATTCGCCCTGCTCCATGCCGGCAGCCCGTCTATGGCGCCCCCCGGCTGCGGCCCGCGGCCCGCGGCGGCGGCTGGTGGGATCCGGTGCGGAGGTGTCCGCAGCCAGAACCCGCGCCAGGTGGTGGACCGCCAGGACCGCCGCTCGAGCGGCGGCATGGGTTCCCGGGTGCCGGGAGGCCATCGCCGCCTCGACCAGACGCGGCAGTGGCACCCTGGCGAGCTGCGATGCGACCACGGTCCGCTGCGGCGTCGACGCCGCAAGCGGCGGGGATGATGGCGCCGCGGATGCCGCAACCGCGAGTCGGTCGCGGCGCGGCCACCCGGCCGCCGCGGCCAACTGCATCACGCACCGGAAGTCCAGGCGCTCCGCGACGGCGACGTCCTCGCGGGACGCACCGCCGGCCAACGCCTGCAGCACCCGCACCCGGGTGGATTCATCCACCGATACCGGTCTAGTCGCCGGTCCCTTGATCCCCATCGTCGTCTGCTCCGATCCACGTGGAAGGGGTAGTGGGCGGGTGGTGGTGCGTGAGGGTCACCACCCGCCCGCCGGTCACCGAGGGGTCTCGCCCGCGGTCTGGGTCCTCACCACACCCACACCGGTGCCCGGTCGGGCCTCGGGCGCCTGGCAGGAAGTCCAGGCGCCCGAGGCGGGGCGGGTCGTGATCTCAGGGGCAGGGAGACCACGACCCGCCGCCTTGGGCCGAGGGGACTACAGCCCCTCGGCCGGATCGATGCCGAGGGTGTCCTCGGCACTCAGCTGGGCCGCCGCCGCGACTACCAGGACCGGACTGAACACCAGTGCCCGGACGAACGCCCACGCGACCAGTGCGGCGCCGCGCGCTCGGGTGATCACGACCGAGCTCCGGTCCCCTGACGCCGGGAGCGGACGTACCCGATCTGACCGGCACCGAGCGCGATCAGCAGCGCAGCACCGAGCAGCAGCCCGTAGGTCTTCGCCCCGGTGACCGCCAGCGCCCGAGCCTGGTCACTGTTCGCAGCCGCCGCCGCGGAGTCCTGGTACTGGACCACCACCGTCGTGGTCTCCGCGGGCAACCGGGGCTCACCGACGTGCACCACCTCACCGTCCGGGCCGGTCAGAGTCTCGACCCAGTAGTACGTGCCATACCGGTCGAGCGTGACGTCCGCTGAGCGCACCTCACCGGGACCGGTGATCTCGACCGGGTCGAGGCTGGCCACCAGTTCGTCGTCGGCGACGTCGTCGCCATCGGCCTGCCGGTACACCGCGAACGTGAGCGTCGATCCGGGCACCGGGGTGCCCTCGACCAGCGCGACGTCGTGCGCCGCCTCGCCCTCGGCGATCTCCTTGAGGGCCTGCGTGGTGACCCGCACGACCTGCGTGGTCTCGCCCGGCAGCCGGGGCTCACCGACGTGCACGACCTCGCCGTCCGGTCCGGTCAGGGTCTCGACCCAGTAGTACGTCCCGACCTCGTCGAACACCACCGCGGGCGACTCGTAGGTCCCACCGTGGTAGATCGTCACGGGGCCGACCTCGGCCACGAGCTCGTCGTCGGCGGGATCCTCGGAGTCGGCCTGCCGGTAGGCCGCCCACGTCAGGGTCGACTCCGGCTCGACCGGCCCAGAGACGAACGCGACATCGTGGGCGGGGTCACCGAGCGCGACCGTGCCCTGAGCGAGCGTTGTGACGACCGGGCGCTCCGGTGCGGTCACGCGGGTGATCTCCGACGGGTCACCGAAGGCGCCGCGCACCACGACCTGGCCGTCCGCGTCGTAGTACGTCGCGACCCAGTACACGTCACCCCAGGCGGCGGTCTCGGGCAGGTCCGTGGTCGTGTACCCGGACCGGAAGGTCCCGGCCGCGGTCACGGGGATCTGCTCGGAGGTCCACAGCAGGCTCTCGGCGGACTCGACCGCCTCGACACCGTCGACGAACGGACCGTACGCCTCGAACTCCAGGTACCCGCCGGCGTGGATCGTGCCGGTCAGGTGCGCGGTGTCCTTGAACGGCTGGCCCGCGACCACGCGCTCGTCGGCATCGGTGACGAGCCAGGTCTCCACCTCGGCGGTCTCGTCGTACGGGACGTACGCCTGCTCGAGCGGGTCACCCGGGGACGTCGCCAGCGGCTCCACACGGTCGTCGCCGGCCCAGGTGGACACGATCACGTACCAGCCGGCGCCGGCGTTGGAGTCCGCGATCGCGTACTCCCCATCAGTGCCGACGACGTACGTGCCGTTCTGGGCGGGCGTGGTGTCGACCCCGAGCACCGGTGCGGTGCTCAGGTCGAGGTCCGCGGTGGGCTGCTCGGCCAGCGGCCCGTAGGCCGTGTGCACGACCTCCTGGCCGTCGGCCTCCCAGCCGCCCAGGCCGCCGAACTCGGTGTGCGAGTCGGGGAACCCGGACTGCGTGATGACGTCGCGCAGCTGGCCCCCCTGGACGACGTTGAAGTCCACCATCATCGAGGTGAGCGAGACGGGGTGCTTCACCGAGTGCGTCTCGTCCTCGATCATGAACGCCGTCCGGACCGAGGTCGCGAGGTACGGCTGGGACTCGACCGGCTGGCGGGCCTTGTCCATCTCCCAGACCCACGTGTAGAAACCGGCCGCGCTGCTCGCGGTCGCCGGCAGGCGCTCGGTCCCGGTGCCGTCCACCACGAGCTGGTCATGCCCGTACACCGGGGCACCGGCCGGAACGTCGGCCACCTCGGTCACCGGCACGTCGAACGGGCCGTAGAGCGTGCCGTCCCAGACCG
Organism: Cellulomonas sp. ES6; assembly: GCF_030053835.1. Taxonomy (NCBI): domain Bacteria; kingdom Bacillati; phylum Actinomycetota; class Actinomycetes; order Micrococcales; family Cellulomonadaceae; genus Cellulomonas; species Cellulomonas sp. ES6. The sequence goes on from NZ_CP125655.1 coordinate 2,885,569, forward strand.
TCTCGACCGGGGTGCCGTCCTGCTTGGCCAGCCAGCCGGGCCCCGTCGCGACACCGAACGTCAGCACGTCGACCAGGTCCTCGGTCGCGAGCTCGGGGTAGCGGTCCTCGACCTGGGTGGTGATCGTCGGGGTGAAAGGCACGATGTGCGTCTCCGCGACCAACCCGAAGTCGTGCGTGGCGTCGCCGCGGATGTACTGCGCGACGGACGCGGACTGCGAGGCCTTCTTGATCGACCAGACCCACGTGTAGTAGCCCGCCTCGCTCGCCCGCAGCGTGCTCGGGGAGTCCAGCGTGCCCGGACCGTTGAACGTCAGGGTCTCGGTCGCGGCGACCGGTGCGTCGGCCGGGACGTCGGACGACTGTGCGGGCTGCTCGGCGAACGGGCCGTAGAGCGTGCCCTCGGCCACGACCGGCACGTAGGAGCCACCGACCTGGGTCCACACATCGCCCGCTGCGGCGGCCGCGGTCACTTGGTCAACCAGCGACCCCCCCTCGGCGACGAACACCGTCGCGACCTGCGTCCGGACCTCCGGCTGAAAGTCCAGCACCACGTCGAACGGGGTCCCCACCGTCGTGAGCTCTTCCGGGTCCGACGGCGGACGACCCGCGTAGGACAGGCCATCCTGGACCGCACCGGACATCGAGTACTTCGTCAGCGTGACCCGACCCGCGCCCCCAACGACCCACGTGTAGTTCACGGTGCCGTTGCCGGTCGCGGTCCAGGACAGCGAGATCGGCCCGTTCGAGGTCGTGCCCTCCCAGACGTTCGTGCCGGTCGCGTCGAACACCGCCGGCCCGGTCAGGGTGACTCTGATCGGCTTGCCCGCGATCCAGTTGCTCGCGTCGGACAGGAACCCCAGGTTGTTGATCGCCCCGGTGCGCTTGTCCGCGGTGACGACCGTCGACGTCGACCCCCGGTAGGGGCCCGCCTGCACCGCCGCCTCCGCGAGGTACGCCGCCGCGACGTCCTTCACGGCCTGCGGGGCGTTGGCCTCGATCCGGGCCTTGCGGGTCTCCGGGGAGACCGCGCTGGCGCCCTGGGTCTCGTGCCGCATGTGCGTCAGGTAGGAGATCGCCGCCCGCGACGTCGCATCCGCGATCCCACGCTTGGTCTCGTAGATCCACGCGAGCTGGGCGTCGCTGACGATCTCGGTGCCGACCGGGGTATAGCCCACCGGGTCGTCGTTGCCGGACTGGACGCAGAAGTACAAGTCCTCCACGCCGTTCGGGGACTTCATCGCCCCCAGCCAGCTCTCACCCCAGGAGGTGACGCCGGTGATCGGCACGCCGGGCTGCAGCACACCTGCCGTCACCGCCTCAGCCGGCTGCAGCCCGGGGCCGACGAGCCCCACGCCGGCCAGCGCCACGGCCGCCGCGACGGCAGGGACGGTCTTGGTCAGGACACGCCGATGAGACGGCCGTCGCCGGGCATCTGCCCAGGTCAGAGCCGCCTTCAGGACGCTGCGCGCACGCGCGCGCATGGGTAGATTGGTCATCGCTTTCGCTGCTCTCCAAGGTGTCGGAAGTAGAGGGGTCCCGGGTTGCCGCCCGGGGCCCCTCACCTGTCATCGGGGCCTCACGTCATCTGCAATGGCCTCCTGTCCGCGTGCTTGAGCATCAGCACTCTCCCCACCAGGACGGGTCCTGCCCGAGAGTGCCTCCGCCGCAGAAGTCCGTGCTCTCCTCGACCCAGTACGAGCCGTCACCACTGGAGGTGGACGAGCCCGTGCCGGTCGGGCCCGGGGCTCCGCCAGAGGTCGTGTTCGACTCGGCGCCGCCGGGCTTGCTCGACCCCGGCTTGCGGGCCGGTGCGTTCTTCTGCGTCGCCGCGGCTGCAGCAGCTGCCTGTTGGGCAGCGGCCCGATCGGCCTCGGCCTGCCACGCGTTCTGGGCGTCGATGACGGCCTGGCGGGGCCCGTCGAGGGCGCGCACCTGCTCGCGGGTCGCCGACAAAGCGGCTGCCAGCTCCTCGAGCGTCGCGTCGTCGGCCGCCGCGGTGTCTCGGACCCTGATCGCGGCATCGAGCGCGTCTCGCAGTCCCTGCCGGACCTGGTTGTCCGCGACCCTCGACTCCGAGCCGGCCAGGACGTCCTCGCCGACCGTGATCGCCGCCGCCAGCTCAGCCACGGCAGCGGCGTGATCGGCGCGTGCCTGGTCGACCAGCCACCGCTCGTGCGACGCCCGCACCTCCTCGGTCGCGGCAACCAGGGTCTCGGTGGCGGCCTGCGCCTCGCGCGCAAGGTTGTCCACCCTCGCCGTCACGGACCGGAGCTCGTCGGCCGACGCCGCGTCGACATCGACCGCAGGGAGCTCAGGAACCTCCGTGGTCTCTCGGATCGAAATCAGGGACTCGACCGTGGCCCGGTCGGCTACCTCTCCGTCCAGACCGGGCACCGTCGCGGCCGCCGTGCGCGCCTCACCCAGGTCGGCCACGGCCACGGTGTAGTCCTCGACCGCGGCCTGGAAGTCCTCGAGCGCCGCCTGCAGCTGGCGCTCCTGGGCCGCCAGCACACCCCACACCACGCCGAGCGCAACCACGACGACGGTGATGGCCCCGGCAATCAGCAAGCCTGGGAACGGCCACCTGCTCGATGCGGGCGCAGGGACGCGGATGGTCTGGCTCATCACACACGTCCTTCGTAGAGGCGGGACGAGGTCAGCACCGTGACACTCGGCAGCAGGTTCATGGCGCCCTGACGCTCTTCCTGCCCGACCCCGGTGTAGATCGCTGTTGTTGCCAGCGAGCGGTGGCGCATCAACTCCTGCACGACGCGCACGGGCACGCCTTCTTGGAGGAGGGTCGTGCCGAACCAGTGACGCAGCTGGTGCGCCGTCGCAGCCACGCCGATCCGGCGGAACGCCCGCGAGATGCCGGCGGACACCGAGTTCGGCGAGACGTGTCGCGAGGGGTCGCCGGGGGAGGGGAACCAGCTCCCGGAGCTGGGCCACTGGTCGATCAGCCGGCGCAGGTCATCGTTGAGCGGCAGGTAGTCTCGCCCGCCGCCTTTGCCGACCACCTCGAAGAGGTCGGTGACGCGGCGGAAGTCCTCGCCGCTGACCTTCGCCGCCTCCGAGACCCGCAGCCCGGCGCAGGCGCACAGCGTCGCCTGGGCGATCGTCTGCGGGTGCTGGCCCGAGGCCAGCAGACGCCGGACATCCATCGTGAGCACCGGGCGCGGTTGCGCCCGCGGCACCTTCGGGCGGGCGACCCGGATCGTCGGGTCGTCGTCTCGGTACCCCTCGCGCACGAGGTAGTGCGACCACGCGCGCAGGGCGTGGTAGTACGTTGAGCGCGACGACGGGTTGCGGACTGTTCGCAGCCAAGCGCGCAGAAGGTCCGGGCTCATCGCGCAGTCGGGAACTGCCAAGTCGCGGGAGATCGCCCGCACGATGCGCTCCCGCTCGCCAATCGTGCGCCGCGACAGCGCCCCCATGTCCATGTGCTCGACCCAGCGCGACAGCGCCTGCCCCCTGCACTGGCACGCGTACAACGAAGAACCGTTCATCCGCACGTCGCTACCAGAGACCAGGGCACCCTCAGTGGCGGGTCCGTGCCTCACAGCCCCGCCACGAGCGGAAGGTCCGCGTCCCAGAGTGGTTCGGACGAGGGAAGTTGAGTGCTCCGCGCACCCGCACTCAGGTGGGAGATGTCGGCACCACCGAACTTCGGATCAGAAGGTCGGGGGTTCGGGTCCGCCCTACGCCGGACGCCCGGCGTCACGCCCGCGGGTGGTAGACGCTCTGGCGCTCCACGCGCGCGTCGGCGAAGTTCCCGAGGCCGTTGACGACCTCGCCGACCTCGACGCGGGTGCCGCGGGCGAGGCCGACGCCCTTGAGGACGCCCGCCCGGCGGTCGACGTCCGGCTCGGTGTGGTCGCCGCCGCCGGCGATCTGCACGGACTGGGCCCGGATCGGGCCGATGAGCTGCCCGCCGTCGCCGATCGACGTCGCGCCGACGATCTCGGGGCCGTTGGTGAGGCGCACGCGGTCACCGACGACGATCGCGGTGCCGCGTGCGTCGGCCTTGAGCTGCACCCCGCCGGGCCCGTACGAGCCGTGCGATCCGATCTCGAGGTGGCCACCGTTCTCGGCCAGCAGGAACGCGCCCGGGTAGAAGACGTTGTGCGAGCCGACCGTGAGGACGGAGTCCTCGTCGGACTGGATCACGACGCCGGGGTAGAAGACGTTCCCCTCACCGAGGGTGGCGAACCGGCTGATCAGCACCGAGTGCGGGTCCAGCACCTGGTGGTCCGTCGTGGCGCCGGCGAGGGCGTCGACGCTGAGGAATCTCGATCGCATGTGTGCGTCCTTCGTCGTGTCCAGGGGACTTCCGTGACCGGGGCGTCGCCAGGCCGGCACGACCAGCGAACCGTCAGCGGCCGCACCTGGATGCATGAGCTTGCACAGTGGCAGCGGAGCGCGGACTCGACGTGCTCACTCGCGCGATCTCGCGCAAGGTCGTCCCCCGCGGGCGCCGTCGAGGCAGGCTGCGGCATAGACGAGTGGGGCACCGCAGACGCCAGGGCACTCGGCACGAGCTATGAAGGCCACCTCGACACGATCCCGACGGGCACCCGTGACCCGGCCCACGCCCCGCCGGTACTCCCTCGCCGGCGCAAGTCCCTGCACCCCACCCACTGCACCGCCTGAGGCTCGCCCGCTGACATCCGAACACCAGCAGCCGGCGGCGGCGGCACCCGCCGCGGAGTCCCGCGCTCCACAGGTCCAAGAGCAGCGTCGAGCGAAGGTCTCCTACTACCAAGACCCTAGGGACCCGCCGGGCGCGCGGAGCACTGCTCCACACCATGGCCACCGAGGGGCCCAGTACCCTTCTCCGCTCTCATCGAGACGGCCCTGATGGCGGAGGTCGAGCGCGTAGAGACGACCTACAACGACAGCCATCCCTTCCACCCCTCGGGCCCCGCGAACTCCCGCAGGGCCGAGCGCTGAGCGGAGGCCGATCCACGTGGAGATGGGCCACGACGTCTCACGCGGCTCACGACACCACTCGGCGAGAGGCAACTCCGCCCCACGGCTCGCAAGCGTCACACGCTTCCTCACTCTCGCGCGTGCTCGAAGCGTAGCCGTCCGGCGTGACCCGAGATCCGGGGGCGTGCACATCTCGACACCTTCAGGTGCGGTCGAGCGCCATCGGGCGTTGCCGGCGGTGTCAAATGCATCGGGTGACAGATGCGAGACGTGGCGTGGCAGGCGCCAGCGAAGCCGACCGCGGGCGTTCGCCTGACGCGGCCTGAGACTCCTCCCGCGGTCGGCGCGTGGGTTCTCGGAGTGCGGGGCGGGTTGTCCAGGTGGAGGGAGGGGCGACCGCCTGGACCGCTTCAGCCAGGCTGAGGCGCGCGAGGAGAAGTCGCAGGTCCATGGGCACATCCTGCGACCGGCCTCCGACGCCCCTAGGGCGACCGAGTTCGGCGCGTTCACGGTCGGGCGACCTTGCGTTCGACGTACGGGGCGCGCGGCTGCGACGGCTAGTTGCGACCTTGGGTCGCGTCCAGGCGTCGGAGCATGTACTCCGCGACGCTACATGCCTCACGGACGACGAGTAGGGCCAGATCCTCTGTGACGCCGGTGGGGAGTGTCCGGCCGTGGCCAGTGCCTTGCAGGTTCCGCAGATCGTTAACGTTCTTCGCGATGCTCCAGGACGACTGGTGAATCGCCCGGATAGCGTCAAACCCAGGCAGCGACTTGTCAACGCGCTCGGGCAAGACGCCGAGGCGTTCTCGCGCAATGTGCCAGAGAGCGTCGAACCCCATCGACGACGGGACCGGCATGCCTGTCTCCTCCAGCACGAACTTCGCTACCGACTCCAGAAGGTCCTTCGCGGTGCCGATCAGGAGCGCGGGGTCTGAGGTGCTACCTCGGAGGCGCGCGAGGCTCTCATCGAGCGCTTCGCGGCCGCCGGTGTCGACGTCGGCGCCAGCGAAAGCGCGCAGCTGCCCGTCGTCGGACAGCAGCCAACCGGTGCGGCCCAGCGCAAGTCGCAGGCGCTTCCCGTCCTCCGAGTGACTAGAAGAGTCCGTCCCGATCAGGCTCTGGTGGCGCAGCGCGGACAAGAGGCCCTCGACGAGCTTGCGACCGCCGCCATTGCGCTCCGCGCGCCGGAATGCCGACAGCACCCGGTCCTCTTTCGTCGGACCGTTGCCATCGGGACTGTACTGGTACCCGTCGTTGAGGCCGGCCCCAGTCATCGCCCTGGTCACCGCCGTGTGCGACGGTCCTCGTCCCGCGTGAAAGAAGGCCGCGATCGCGGCCGCGATGTCATCGCTGACGGGCGCGCCTCTCATGGGGTCACGCTAGCGCCCCACCGCTGGGTCCCGTCCGACGTCGCCCGACCGCGGGATCCTTGGATCGAGCCCTGGACGCAGACTCCCGAGCGCGAGTCCTCACGAGTCGGAGTCCCAGTGCTCGTCACCAACCGCGTTGTCCGCGTACTCCCGAATCATGTCGTCGACCTGCGACCGGTGCTCGGCGTCGAGCTGGTCGTACAGCGTCTCCACTTCTCCCTCGCCCCCGTCCCGCTCGAGGATCTCGCCGATCTGCCCAATGATGGCGTCCTGCTCGTCCGGCGATAGCGGCTCCGGCATGCGATCTCCGATCGTCGTCATATGGCTGCACCTCAACATCTGTGCGCTCAGGCTAGTGCTGTGTTCTGCGGGTTGTGCTCAACGCCCGAGCGCTAACCCGAGAAGCGCTACCCGACACCGGCCACGACCACGACCTCGGCATTCTCGAGGCGCACAGCGGTGCGCGCCGGCGACTCGCCGTAGGGCGCTCAGTCCGTGAACTCCTCGTTGACGACCTCAGGGAAAGACCAGGGCGCCGAGCTGGCCTCTGCCAAGCGCCGTTCGTGCAGCAGGCGCAACCGCGTGTACGCGGGGTCGCGCCGAGGATCGCGGATGCGGTCGCGCAGCGTTCGGCCGTCGTCGTCGAGCGACATCGCTTCCGGCAGCAAGGGAGAGGCCGAGGTCGACCCGGTGACGAGCATCGGCAGCGCCGTGGAGAGAACCCAGCCCCGCAGGCGGTCTACTTCGGCCGTGGGGCTGACATGCGCGTGCCACGGATCGGGGCGCTCGACGACGAGCATCGCACTCGATTCGAGCGGGACCGGTGCCCCCACGTCTCGTCCCTGGAGAACAGGGCGTGGCGCTTCCAGACCGTCTGCCACGGACCGAAAGAGGTGAGCAGGTCCCGCCACGGCGACCCGGTCCGGTCGTGCCAGATGATCCCCTCGACCACCCGACGGTGATCAGCGAACGGGCGACCACCACCAGACGCCATCGACGGCATCAGGCCGGCGATCAACTCCCACTCGGCATCGGACAACACCACATCACGAGACACGTGACGACGCTGTCACCGTCCACGCTGCTTGCGAGGCATCGGCATCAGGACGGCGTGTCGTCGTGGCGCCAGGTCTGGCGCGGGGCGTACCCGATGCGCCGCAGCCAGTGCTCGGTGTACAGGATCCGGGCAGGCGTGATCACAGTGAGCGGATCTGTCGGCGGGTCATCGAGAGAGCGACCGCGCTCGACATGGTCGGACTGCCAGCGCACCGCCTCCCAGTACGGCTGCGCGTCCGGGTCTTCACGCTGGAGCGTGCGGGCCGTGCCGAACAGCTGCGCCCCGCGGCTGCTCGCCTGCCCGACCAGCGGAGCGAAGACCCCAGCTGAGACCCGGGGCTCACGGCGCAGGTTGCGCGACTTCAACGAGGCGTTCCAGCTGGTGTAGAAGATCTCGACGCCCAGGCTGAAGTACCGCACCGGGGTAGCGGTCGGCGATCCGTCGGCGCTCACCGTCGCCACCACGGCCATGTTCTGACTCGACAGCAAGTTCAGAATCCGCTCCTCGAGCTCCGCACGAGGGAGAGCCCGGTCAGGGGACGGACCTGCAAGCCAGGGGTTCGTCAGCGGCACCTGGCGATCCTCGCAGGTCGTACCACCCCACGGGTTGAGAGACGCGCCCGAGTGGTCTCGCCACCCACGCTCCTCTCCGACGAAGGCAGTGCCGCCACCCGACCCGCGGGCCGTGACGTCCACGGCGCCACCGACAATTTCGCGTGTGTTGAGGCCACCTCTGCCGGCGGCCAGACACCGGCCGCTCGTCGGCGGCTGCGGCGCACGCGTGCTTCAGCCTGAACCTCGGATCGATCGCCTTACGAATCGACCCAGGGCGACCCGCAGTCGTGCTGGACATTTGCGTGTTGTGACAGATATATTCGTCACGTGGCAGATGATCCGTCAGCGATGAACCTGGCCAAACTCGACGACGCCGTCCTGCGGGATCTGGGTCGGCGAGTGCGCCTAGAGGGCCTGCGCCGGGGCGAGTGCTGGCGCAGCTGTCTCAGTTGCTCGCGCAGGTTCTTGGGGCGCGCAGATGCGCGGTACTGCTCGGGGCGCTGCCGCACGGCGGCCTACCGTGACCGGCTGGGAGAGGGCGCGTGATGGCACCGTTGAGAGTCAAGGCTTCGCGTAGGTTCGGGACGCTCTCTCCGCTGCGCTATCCGGGCGGAAAGTCGGCCCTGGCAGGGTTGTTCGCCGACCTCATCGCCGACCTCGACCTGCGAGACGTGGTCTATGTCGAGCCGTATGCCGGAGGGGTTGGGGCTGGAATCGCCCTACTGCGCCAGGGCCTGGTCAGTCGTCTGGTAATCAACGACATCGACCCGGCCGTGTTCGCGTTCTGGACATCGGTTATCGAGCGTAACGAGGACTTCGTCGAGTGGGTGCGGACCGTGCCGCTCACACTGCAGGAGTGGATGCGCCAGCGCGAGGTGTACCGGGCCGGTGAGGCCGACCGGTTTGACCTGGGGCGGGCGTTCTTCTACCTCAACAGGACCAACCGGTCCGGGGTCCTCAATGCTGGGGTGATTGGCGGGAAGGCTCAGGCCGGGCGGTACAAGATCGACGCCAGGTTCAACCGCGACACCCTGGCCGAACGACTGCTCACCCTCGGCGGGCTCGCCGACGCGATCGAGGTGAGCGACCTCGACGGCCGATCGGTCATCCTCAAGTACGGCGACCAGCCGTCGGCGTTCATGTACATCGACCCGCCGTACGTGCAGGCGGGATCACAGCTCTACCTGAACGCCTTCGACTCGCGAGACCACCAAGCACTGGCTCAGATCGTCGCGCAGATCCCTCGTGCGGACTGGCTGATGACCTACGACCTCGCTCACCTGATCGAGCGCCTGTACGCAGGCCACTTCCAGGCGACGCTCGACCTGAACTACTCCGCCCGGTACCCCGGGCGCGCGCAGGAGCTCGTGGTGGCCTCGCCTCGAGTGGGCGAGGCCCTCACTCGGCTGAGTGCGCCGGCGGTTGCAGCAGGCGCCTGAGGACCGGCTCGATCAGGCTGTACGCGTCTCGCACCTGCTGGGCGTCGACGACGAGTTCCGCGCTGTGCGACGCGATGTTGAACCAGGTCACGCTCCCAGGGACGTTCGACCCAGCGGACTGGATCCGAGCGATCGAGTGCTGCAACGGCTTGTGCTTGCCGTAGGTCTCGGCGACTCGCTTGAACACGACCTGAAGCTGGCCCTCGGCCGGTGTGCTAGTGGACTCAAAATGGAACTTGATCGTGGTCTCCAGCACCGATCGCAGCAGCATCGCCGCAGCGGCTGGGACCTGGGTGAGGTCGAGCTTCCTCAGCTCGTGGTATCGAAGCTGCAGGTTGCGTGAGGCGTGCGTCGCAAAGTCAAGGCCGGACAAGGACAGTGTCTTCTTGGTGTCGGGGTGGTTCGATCCGCGCGAGCCAGGCGTCGTCGTCGTTGACGCCGCACCGCCGCCAGGCGTGGTTGCAGTTCCGCTACCCCGGGACGGGTCGCCGCTGCCAGGGTCCCTCTCTGTGCTTTCGCCGGCTGTCTCGCTCGTTGTGGTTGACGTGGACGCCCCGACAGGTCGGTGTGCCACGGTTGCATGCGTGCCGTTGAGCTCGGCAACCAGGAAGTTGCGCTGTGGGTTGTCCCGCTTGAACTCGACCGAGCGAGTGTTCAAAGCGTTCGCCCGGAACCGACTCATCAACAGTTCGACACCGGCGCGTTGGGTGGAGTTGAGCCCCGCCCCGATAGCTTCCGGCGTAGAGGAGGTGGGCAGCAGGCGTCCGTCACGGTCGAAAGCAACACCGATCGCACCAGCGATATCGGGCTTGTTATACGCGTACTCGAACGCCGACATTGTGAGCTTGCTCTTGACGTACTCGAGCAGGCTCGCGTCGGAGTACTTCACACCGGTCAGGAACTTGCGCATCGGGACCATCTTGAGGAACCGGACAATCTCCACGTCTGGGTACGCGCGCTTGAGATCATCGACGGTGGTCCCGTCTGCCAGAAGGGAGTAGTAGTAGTTCGCCTGCTGGTCCCGGCTCCACCGCTTTTTCGGCAGGCCCGTGTGCAGGCGTGCAATGTGAGGACGGGCGATCTCTCGTGACGGCGCCACAAGAACACGAATCGTGTCGGGCAGGTCGTTGGCCTCGATCGCGTACCGTTTGAGCAGTCGCTCGATCTCCGCCCTGTGGGACGGCACCAGGCCCGGTTCGTGAAGCGCCTTGAGCGCGCTGACTCGCCGGTTGCCCTCCAGAACGACGTGCGTGCCGTTCTCCTGGACCACGATCGGCACCTCGTTGTCGAAGTACCCCTCACGGAGGATCAGTGTGGCGGCCTCCAACACGTCCTCTTCGGCGAACAGGTAGTTCAGCGCGGCTGCCTCGTCTTCGGGGCGGATCGGTACCCGGTAGTTGTCTAGGTCCAGCGCGAGGTCCTTGACCGGAACCTGGTCCATCGGCAACTGCTGGTAGGCCACGTGATCTTCCCTTCGGCTCGACCGGAGCATCCCACAGCCCGGCGGGTGCGCGGGACACTTTGGCCAATCCCGCGACGAAAAGTGGTGTCACTTGGTGCCGAGCGCCTGAACCGGTTCCTGCGCGGAGACAGCCGGGTCACCGGCGCCCTGTTCGATCGGCTGGTCTCGTTGCGCGCTTGAGCAGGGTCGCCATCGCGGACGGAACCCGCTGGCTTCGGGTCACCGAGCTTCCGGGCACAGAAACGGCGAGCGGGCGTCCGGGCACATCGCCCGAACACCCGCTCGCCGCTATCGTGGCCTGTGGGTGGCCGACCTGACGGTAAGGCCAGACACGGGTTGGGTTCCTGCCTCAGCGGGGGCCCGAGAAGGTCAGGAAGTAGACCCCGGTCTGGCGCCTCCCATCCGCGTCATCGGTCAGAGACTGCTGATCCGGTAGTTGAAGGTCCAGGCCACGTCGGCCGTCCCGTTCACCCCCGCGACCTGAATCGGGAACGACACGGCACCGTTGAGCGTGTAGGCCGTGCTGTAGGCGTGGGTGGGGCAGGAACCGTGGAACAAGTACGCGGTCGTCACCCCGGTCTTGTGGTAGCTGCAGTTGCCCGGGGCCCGGCTGACGGTCGCGGTGGCGTTGCCGGTGGAGATCGCCTTGAGCGCCGGAGACAGGCTGTAGGCCCAGGCCAGGGAGCGGGTGTTACCGTACGTGACCTGCGAGCTGAAGATCCCGTTGGTGTCCGACTTCGAGTAGGACGGGGACGCCAGCGTGAAGGTCTTCGACCCGTACGAGATCGCCATCGGGGTGATGGTGCCGGGATCCGTCGCGTCGACGCAGCCATCGGTCGTCACGTCCGGGCCGGACGCGACGAGTTCGCCAGCGTCGTCCAGTGCGTAGGTGGCCGCGTCTCCTTCGAGCTTGATGGCGACGGCCTGGATGTAGGCGCAGTTCTGGGTCGATGACACCGACGCGATCGCTGACTCCGGCTCCGCGATCGTGTCTCCCGGATCGCTGGACGCCAGAGCAGTCGTTGCGGTCGACGTTGCCAGCATGGCGGCGCCGATCAAACCAGCGGCGATCCTCTTGCGTACCTTCATGTTCCCCTGCATTTCTGGCTCTGACCGTTGGGTCTGGCCTGTGGTGTGCGGGCGACGATGACGCTACTCGCGGCGAAACGGAAGGGGTCGGCGACGACTTCCGGACCTGAGGCACGGCGGATGGGACCGCGCGCGCGACAGGACGATCGGTTCTCTCGACGAGGCTCTCGCGAGGACGGCTGCTCGCCGTCGAGGCGCCGTGGACGTCGAGCACGGTCGGCCGGACTCAGCCGGACACGATGCGCGTGGTCAGGCCGGCGCCCGACCGCGGAGTCGGCGCGCCCCACGTTCTCATCGGCCACACTGCACCCCCTGCGCGCGGATGCTCGATGGTTAGCCGCCCGCTGCTGAGCGACAGTGTTGCACCCGTCGCATCTGCGATGTGTGCGATTCGGCAGGCTTCCGAGCACAGGTCGCCTACGGATGCATCTGGGGTCCGGCTTGGCGGCGCTTCGGGGTCAGTCGCAGGGCGTACCGACGCCAAGCCCACGCCTTGGTAGCCAGCGGTGCCCGGGTCTGCTGTATGAGTAGGTGACAGGCGGTCTCAGGCGGCTAAGGAGCACCGAGGAAGCGAAGGGTGCTCGCCGCGGCGTCCTCATCGCCATCGCCGTGCGTGATGCCGCTCCCACGGGTGCCTCGTGTCCCGCCGGGCGGGCCGTTCGCGACCTCACGCGTCGTTGCGAAGCGCGGAAGGGTCGATCAGCCCGTCCGGCCCTCGAGCGCCTTCGCCAGCTTCCTGCGGGGCAGCCGACCGGAGGAGAAGTACCGCCCGTCGAGCAGGACCAGCGGGTTCATGGCCGGCCGGTGCTCGGCGACGAGGGCGCGGCCGGCGTCGCTGTCGATGTCGACGACGCGGACCAGCAGCGGGGTCTGCTCGGCCAGGGCCGCCAGGGCGTGCTTCGCGTCGTCGCAGAAGTGGCAGGCGGGGGCCTGCACGACGGTGATGACGGGCAGGTCGGGGGGAGTGGTGGGCACGGGTCCTCCTCGGGTCGGGTCGTCTCGTGCACGACGGCGGGTGCCGCCACGCGGGGGTCGGTGGCGTCGCGGTCCTCGCCGTCGTCGCGCGGGCCGACCGCCGGACGGCCCGGCGCCGGGGAGCCACCGGCGGGCCCACCACAGCACCCCGGCGATCGCGAGGGCGGCGAGGGGACGGCCGGCGGGGAGCCGGCACGGCCACGGTCCCGCGGGCGGGTTGAGGGGACCCCGCGACGACGGTTGACCTCCGATCAAGGTTCGGTGAAGACGCCGACCGGCACCCCGCTCCCGCCCGACGCCGACGACACAATGGCCGGCATGAGACCTCCTGCCGCCCTGCGCGCCGTGGTCGTCGACGACGAGCGGCCGCTCGCCGCCGTGGTCGGCGGCTACCTCGAGCGCGAGGGCTTCGAGGTCACGCTGTGCCACCACGGGGCGGGGGCGGTCGACGTGCTCCGCGAGGTCGACCCGGACGTGGTGGTGCTCGACCTGGGGCTCCCGGGCCTCGACGGCATCGAGGTGTGCCGGCGGCTGCGGACGTTCTCCGACTGCTACGTGGTGATGCTGACCGCGCGCAGCGACGAGGTCGACACCCTCATCGGCCTGTCGGTCGGCGCCGACGACTACATGAGCAAGCCGTTCAGCCCCCGGGAGCTCGTCGCGCGGATCCGCGTGATGCTGCGCCGGCCCCGGCGGCCGGCACCCTCCGTGTCGGATGCCGTGCCCGCGCCGGACGAGCACGTCCTCACGATCGGGGGGCTGCGGCTGGACCTCGGTGCCCGCGAGGTCGACGTGGACGGTGAGCGCGCCCTGCTCACCCGCCTGGAGTTCGACGTGCTCGCGACCCTCGCCTCGCGTCCCGGCCTCGTGTTCTCGCGACCCGCCCTGATCCGCGCGGTCTGGGGTGAGGGCTGGGTCGGCGACGAGCACCTGGTCGACGTCCACGTCCTGCACGTGCGCCGCAAGCTGGGGGACACCGCGCAGCAGCAGCGGTTCGTGCGCACCGTGCGCGGCGTCGGCTACCGGATGGGCCCGGGGTGAGCACCCGCGGCGCGATCGGCCCGGGCACGCTCGGCCGGCGCCTGCTGGTCTCGATCGCCCTGGTGCTCCTCGCGGCGGCGGTCACCGCCTGGGTCGTGGCGACCCTCGTCGGACCGGCCCTCTTCCACGAGCACCTGGTCCGGGCCGGCATCGAGGACCACGAGCTCGCCGACCTGCACGTCGAGGAGGCGTTCCGGTCGGCGAGCACCCTGGCTCTCGCCTTGGCGCTGGTGGTGGCCGGTGCGACCGCGCTGGCGGTCAGCGTGCTGCTCACCCGCCGCGTCGGGCGCTCCGTGGCGCAGATGTCCCGCGCGGCGGCCCAGGTGGGTGCCGGGCGCTTCGACGCCCGCGTCCCGCTGCCGGGGATCGGCACCGAGTTCGACACGCTGGCCTCCGCTTTCAACACCATGGCTGCGCACCTGGAGGACGACGCGCGGCTGCGCGACCGGCTGATCGCCGACGTCGCGCACGAGCTGCGGACCCCGGCGGCGACCATCGCCGCGTACGTCGAGGCGGTCGAGGACGGAGTGCGCGTGCTCGACGCCGAGACCGTCGCCGTGCTGCGCGACCAGGCGGAGCGGCTCGCCCGGCTGGCGCGGGACCTCGCGGCGGTGACCCGCGCCGAGAGCGGCGAGCTCGACCTGCTGCTGACCGACGTCCCGGCCGCCGCCCTCCTGGACGCCGCGGCGCTGGCCGGGCGCGAACGCGCCGACTCCGCCGGCGTGCGCATCGAGGTGCAGGCGGCGCCCGACGCCGGGACGGTCCGGGTCGACCGGGTCCGGCTCGCGCAGGTCCTCGACAACCTCGTCGTCAACGCGGTCCGGCACACGCCGGCCGGAGGGACCGTCACGCTGCGCACCGCCCGGAGCACGCCGGACACCGTCGAGCTGGTGGTCGCCGACACCGGTGAGGGGATCCCCGCCGCGGACCTGGAGCACGTCTTCGAGCGGTTCTACCGGGTCGGCAGCGCGCGCGACCGCGGTCGCGGCGGGTCCGGTGTCGGCCTCGCGATCTGCCGCGCGCTCGTGCACGCCCACCACGGGTCGATCCGCGCCGCCTCCGACGGCACCGGCCGCGGCGCGACGTTCACCGTCCGGCTCCCCGCCGCCCTGCCCTCCGTGCCCCGCGCCACCACCCCCGGGTGAGCCGCGCCCCGAGCCTTCACCGGAACTCAACGCGGCCCTGACCGCCGCACAAGAACCGGGCGGCACCGTGGGAGGCATGCTCGACATCCCCGGAGCGCCCCGCGGCGCGCTCCTCCCGCGCGTCACGGTGGCCCGCCCGACCGGCCGGTGCGACGGCGCGTCGCGGACGCCCGGACGCGGCGGCGGCGTCCCCCTCGCGGCGGTGCGCTGATGGGGTCCCAGCTGCTGACCACCGGCAGCGTCCTGGCCGCGTTCTTCGCCGGCGGCGTCGCCCTGTTCGCGCCCTGCTGCATCGTGTTCCTGGCGCCCTCCTACCTCGCCGGTGCGGTGAAGAACCGCCGCTGGCGGCTGCTGCCCCTGACCTTCGTGTTCGCGGCGGGCCTGGCCACGGTGCTGCTGCCGATCACCCTCGGCGTCAGCATGGTCGCCGGGGCGATCGCCCGGTACCACGCGCCCCTGTACTACGCGGGCGGCGCCCTGATGCTCGCTCTGGCGGCCCTGGCCGTCTCGGGACGGATGTGGTCGCTGCCGAGCGCGCTGCGCACCCCGGACACCCGCCGCGGCGACACCGGCAGCTTCTACGCGCTCGGGGTGTTCTCCGGCATCGCGTCCAGCTGCTGCGCACCCGTCCTGGCCGGGGTGATGACGCTGTCGGCCCTGTCCGGGTCACCCGCGGGCGGGCTGCTCCTGGGGCTCGCGTACGTGTTCGGGATGGTGTTCCCGCTGTTCGTGATGGCCCTGATCTGGGACAAGGCCCGGCTGCGCGACCGCCGCTGGACCAGCCCCCGGCCCGTCCGTGTGCGCCTGGCCGGGCGCTCCCTGGTGACGAGCTCGCTGAACATCGCGGTCGCGGTCGGCTTCACCGTCATGGGGGTCGCCGTGATCCTGCTGGCCGGCAGCCCCGACATGACCCGGGGCACCGAGGCGCAGGCGGCGATCGGCCGTGGCCTGACCGCGGTGTTCTCGCGGTTCGAGGACTGGACCTCACCCGTCCCCGAACCGGTGCTCGGGCTCGCGCTCGTGGCCCTCGCCGCGCTGTTCGTCTGGGCGACCCTGTCCGAGCGACGACGCCCCGGGACGCCCCCGCCCGCCGCCGGGACCGCGCCCGACGACCACCCCGAGCCGCACGCCGCGGCGGGGACCGGCTGCCACGGCGAGCACGAAGGAGCCGCACGATGACGTCCGCCAAGGTCGCCCGGGAGCAGCGGGCCGTCGCCCTCGCGCAGGTCCACGAGGACCAGCGCCGTCACAGCAGGCGGCGCAGGCTCGTCATGGCCGCCGCGTCGGCGCTGGTGGTCGTGCTGCTCGTGGCCGTCGTGACCGCGGCCCTGCTCAGCGCCCGGGAGACGACCGCCGAGGACCTCGGGCCGGCACCGGACTTCACGCTGCGGGCCACCGACGGCTCGAGCGTCAGCCTCGCGGACTTCCGCGGCTCACCGGTCGTCCTGTACTTCAACGAGGGCGCCGGCTGCGGGTCGTGCCTGCAGCAGATGGGCGAGATCGAGAAGGACCCCGCGTTCGCCGAGGCGGGGATCGCCGTGCTGCCGATCGTGATGAACACCGCCGAGCAGATCAGCGCCGACATGGCGACGTACGGCGTCACCACGCCGTTCCTCCTCGACGACGGCACCGTCTCCGAGGAGTACGGGACCCTCGGCACCGGCATGCACGAGGGGCTGCCCGGGCACAGCTTCGTCCTGGTCGACGCCGACGGCCGCCGCGCGTGGTCCGGCAGCTACCCGTCCATGTGGCTCGCGCCCCAGGACCTGCTCGAGGAGGTCCAGGCCCGGCTGCCCGGCTGACACCACCCACCGACCGGCACGACCACGCCCGTCCCGACCCCCGACGGGCACCCGCCGACCGAGGAGCGATCCGATGTCCCCGAAGCACCCCCGAACCGTCGCCGCCGTGGCAGCGACCCTCACGCTCGGCGCCCTGCTCAGCGCCTGCTCGACCGGCGAGCGGACCACGGCCGACCGGCCGGACCCCTCCGCCGCGTCCAGCACCGCTGCGACGTCCGTCGTGCACAACGACGCCGACGTCGAGTTCGCGCAGATGATGGTCCTGCACCACCAGGGCGCGCTCGACATGGCCGTCCTCGCCGAGGGTCGCGCCCAGAGCGAGCCCGTGCAGGACCTCGCCGCGAGGATCCAGTTCGCCCAGCAGCCGGAGATCGACCTCATGACCTCGTGGCTGCTGACGTGGGGCGAGCGCCCGGTCGGGGCCGACGACGCCATGGGCGGCATGGACCACTCCGGCGGGGCCACCGGCATGGCCGACGAGGCCCAGATGCAGCGGCTCCAGGACGCCGGCGCCGGATTCGACCGCTTGTTCCTGGAGATGATGATCGACCACCACGCCGGCGCGATCGCCATGTCCGAGGCCTACCGCGACCGCGGGCAGAACGAGGACGCCCTCGGGCTCGCCGACGCGATCATCGCCGACCAGACGGCCGAGATCGCCGAGATGGAGCGCCTGCTCGCGGACCTGTGAGCCGGGCGTCGGGCAGGTCGGTGCGGTCGACGAGCTGCGCTGCATCGAGCGGCGACCGCCGCCTCGGTCGCCGAGGTCGAGCGACGGTTCCACGCCCGGCTCGCCGCGAGGCTGCCGCGACGGGTACCTCCGGCGTCAGGCTCGCGCGGAGCCCGACCCGGTGCGCGCGACGGCGCCCGGCACGGTCTCCGCAGGCGGGTCCGGCCGCTCGTCCTCCCGCCGGGCCGAGCCGCCGGGGAGCGCCAGCGCCGGCAGCACCGCGAGGCACGCCAGGCCGATCGCCCACCAGAACGCCCCGTGGAACGCCGCGGTCGCCCCCTGGTCGAGCAGGGACTGCAGGGCCACCGCGACGATCGCGGTGCCGAACGCCCCGCCGACCTGCTGGGCGATCCGGGTGTTCGCCGTGGCGTGCGGGACGTCGTCGTGGGGGACGTCCTGGTAGGCCACCGACATCGCGGGGATCAGGACCGCGCCGATCCCGATGCCGCGCACGAGGAGCACCGCGCCGAGCCACCACAGGCTGGTGCCGGGCCCGGCGAGCGCGAACGGGACCGTCGCGACGGCGGTCAGCACGAAGCTCGCGACGGTGACGGCGCGGGCACCGAACCGGTCGACGAGCCTGCCGACCGCGAAGCGCGCGGCCAGGGCGCCGACGCCCTGCGGGATCATCAGCAGGCCCGCGTGCAGCACGCTCTGGCCGTGGAGCTGCTGGTAGAACAGCGGCAGCAGGAACATCGCGGCGTACATCACGGCCCCGGTGCCGAACAGGACCAGCGACGCGGAGCCCAGCGACCGCACGCGCAGCAGGCGGATGTCGACGACGGGCTCGGTGGCACCCGGGCGCAGCGCCCGGGCCACGAACACGCCGAGCAGCACGATGCCGGCGGCGGCCGGGACGAGGACGTCGACGTGCCCGATCCCGCCGTCCGCGGCGAGCCGGGTCAGCCCGAGCAGGGACGCGGCCAGGCCGGCGGCCAGCAGCACCAGCCCGGCGACGTCGAGGCGCCCCGGCCGTGCGGCGCCGGCACGCCGATCGTCGGGCAGGTACCGCCACGCCATCCACAGCCCGACGGCGACGAGCGGCACGTTGACGAGGAACAGCCACCGCCAGCTGAGCCAGCTGAGGATCACGCCGCCGATCACCGGCCCGAGGATCGGCCCCAGCGCCATGGGCAGCGCGACCGTCGCCATCATCCGGCTGGTGACGCGCCCGCCCGCCGCGCGCACCGCCAGCGTCTGCATCAGGGGCATGATGAGGCCGCCGCCCAGGCCCTGGACCGCCCGGAACGCGATCAGGCTCGGCACGCTCCAGGCGATCGCGCACAGCACCGACCCGGTCACGAAGACCAGGAGCGCGGCCGCCCACGCGCGCTTGCCGCCCCACCGGCTCTCGACCCAGCCGGTGACGGGGATGGCCACGGCGATCGCGAGCAGGTAGCTGGTGGAGACCCACTGGATGTCGGCGCTGGTCGCGCCGAGCTCCAGGGACAGCGTGTGGATCGCGAGCGCGACCATCGTGGAGTCGAGGATCGCGGCGATGCCGCCCACGATCAGCGCCGCGAGCGCGCCACGCAGGTCCGGGGTCGGCCGGGTGTCAGTCGGTGTCGGCATGGTTCGTCCACGAAGAGAGGGAAGTGTCTCTTGGAGAGTAGGACCGGTGGCTAGGGAACACAAGCCTCTCTAGAATCGACCGGGTGACCTCCGGACCCGCCCGTCGCCGCCGCGGCCAGGCGCTCGAGGACGCGATCCTCGAGGCCGCGTGGGACGAGGTCGTCGAGGCCGGCTTCGCGAACCTGACCATGGAGTCCGTGGCGGCCCGGGCACGGACCGGTGTCGCGGTGCTGTACCGCCGCTGGGCGAACAAGGTCGAGCTGGTGCTCGCCGCGACCGAGCACAACCGCCGCGCCCACCCCGTCGAGCTGCCCGACACCGGGACGCTGCGCGGGGACCTGCTCGCCCTGCTCGGAGGCATGGGCCGGGCCCGGTCCTCGATCTTCCCCGTCGGTGCCGCCATCGCGACCTCGGGTCTGCTGGCCGGCAGCGACATGACGCCACGGCAGATGCGCGCGTCGATCCTGGGCGACCAGGCGCTGTCCGACCACGCCCGCACCGTGTACCAGCGCGCGCACGACCGCGGCGAGATCGACCTGCGTCGCATCCCGCTGGCCGTCCTCACGCTCCCGTCGGACCTGGTGCGCCACGACATCTTCATGGACCTCGGGCCGGTCGGGCCGGAGCGGCTGCGCGCGATCGTCGACGACGTGTTCCTGCCGCTCGCGCGGAGCTACTCGCAGGGGCAGGGCGCGGGCGACGCCGACACCGGAGGTCGCTGACGGCTCCGCAGGTCGGCGCCTGCCTGGCCGTCGGCGGGCCGCGAGGTCAGCGGAACAGCGCCGCGTGGTCCTCCACCCAGGTCCGGAACGTGCGGGCCGGCCGGCCGGTGAGGCGCGGGTACGCGTCCGAGATCGTGGGCGTGGTGCCGACGGCCTCGCGCCAGCCCGTGATGATCTGGCGGACCCACACCTGCGGCACGTGCCGGCCGAGCAGCGCGGCGGACTCGGCCTCGGTCTGCTCGACCACCGTCACGGGGCGGCCGATGACGTCGCCGATGGTCGCGACCTGCTCGCGCAGGGTGAGCCGCTCGGGGCCGGTGAGGACGGGTGCCGCGCCGACCAGCGTGTCGCCGGTCAGCGCCAGCACCGCGACGTCGGCGATGTCGGCCTCGTGGACCGGGGCCTGCACCGCCTCGGGGTAGGGGAGCGGCACCGCGCTGTCGGCCCGCACGCCCCAGCTCCACCGGGCGGCGTTGCCGGCGAACCCGCCGGGGCGCAGGAACGTGCGGTCGAGGCCGGCCGCGTCGATCGCGCGCTCGACGCGCAGGAACCGGGACCCGTTGTAGTCCTCCTCGGCGCCGGGCTCGGTGACCGCGGAGGACGAGAGCAGCACGACGTGGCGCACGCCCGCCCGCGCGAGCTGCGCGACCAGCGCCTCGGGGTCGTGCAGGTCGGCGTAGAGGAACACGCGCTCGACCCCCTCCAGGGCGGGGCCGAACGAGGCGGGGTCGTCGAGGTCAGCGGTGAACGTCCCGACGTGCGGCGGCAGCGCGAGCCGGCGCGGGTCGCGGCTGGTCGCCCGCACCTGCTCGCCCCGCTCCAGGAGGCCGGCGACCACGAGGCCCCCGACCGCTCCGCTGGCTCCGACCACCAGGACCGACATGACGCCCTCCTCCGCGACGGCCGCTCGGACGAACGGCGTTCGCGAACACTGTTCGCCTCGAACGGTGATCGTGTCAAGCGGCTATGCTGGGGCCGTGCCACCGTCCGCCGAACCCGTGTCGCGCCGGGACCGCCCCGCCAAGCCGCCGCTGTCGCGCCGCTCGATCCTCGACGCGGCCCTGGCCCTCATCCGCGAGCGCGGCGTCGAGGCGGTGACCCTCCGGGACGTCGCGGCGGCCGTGCAGACCGGGCCGGCGTCGCTGTACGCGTACTTCGCCCACCGGGACGAGCTGCTGGAGCACGCGCTCGACGAGGTCTACGGGAGCGTCCGGCTGGTCGGCGTGGGCGATGTCGCCGACGGGGACTGGCGTGCCGCGCTCGCGGCCACGATCGTCCGCACGATCGACGCCCTGGAGTCGTACCCGGGCATCGGCGTCGTGGCGCTGGGGACCACCCCCACGCACCCGGGCGCGCTGCGGCTGGCCGAGCACGAGCTGGCGCTGCTGGAGGCCGGCGGCGTCCCCGACGCGGACGCCGCGCTCGCGATCGACCTCATCGCCCAGTTCGCGGCCGTCACCGCCGTCGAGCGCACGGTGCGCCGCCGCAGCGGGTCCGGCGCCGACGCCCCCGGTGCGGACGCGGCCGCGCTCGGTGAGCACGCCGACGCGGACCGGTTCCCGCGGGTCAGGCGGCTGGTGCCGGCGCTCACCGGGCCGGACGAGCGCCGCCGCCGCGACTTCTCCATCGGTGTGATCATCGCGGGCCTCGAGGCGACGACGCGCGCCTGAGGGCGCGGCTGTCAGCGCGCGCCGCCGCCCGCCCGGTAGCGCCCCGGCGTCGTGCCGACGAGGGGCGTGAACTGCTCGATGAACTGGCTCGTCGTCGCCCAGCCGCACGCCGCCGCGGTGTCGGTGACGCCCGCGCCGCCGGCGAGGAGCACGAGGGCGCGGTGGACGCGGAGCTGCAGCCGCCACTGCCGGTAGCCCATCCCGGTCTCCGCGCGGAACAGCCGGCTGAGGGTCCGCGCCCCGACGCCGGTCGCCTCGGCGACCTCCTGCAGCGACAGCGGGGTGGCGAGGTCGCGCTCGACGAGCCGCGCGACCGTCCGCAGGCGCGGGTCGCTGGGCTCCGGGAGGTGCAGGGGCTGCTCGGGGGCGGCGGTGGCCTCGTCGACGACGACCCGCAGGAGGTGCGCCACCGCGGCGGCGGACCGGGGCTGCGCGGACGTCGCCGCGAGCACGGCCTCCCGGGCGAGCGGGGACGCCACGAGCACCGCGGGACCGGCGGGGAGCTCGGCGGCCAGGGCGTCGTCGAGGTACACGATGCGCATGTCGGTGCGCCCGTGCGCACGGTGGCGGTGCACGGAGCCCGCGGGCACCCACGCGAACCGGGTCGCCGGCGCGATCCACGTCCCCTCGCCGGTCGTCAGGGACAGCACGCCGGAGGCGGCGTGCACGAGGTGGCCGTGGCGGTGGGCGTGGTCCGGCGACACGGCCGCGTGCTCGATGAGGAACGCCCCGCCGACCCGCGCGCCGGCCGATGCCCCGGCCGCGCCGCGCGCCTCGGACTCCAGCAGCTCCGCCCACCCCGGGGTGGGTTGGCGAGAAACAGACATCACGGGGGACTTTACGTGTTCCGCGCCGGGACGTGCGGCCTGTCTACTCGTCGGCATGACCACGTTCCCCGCGACCGCGCTCCCCACGACCCCGTCCGCTGCCCGCGTCTCCCGCGCCGGGGGTGCCCGATGAGCCTGCGCTCCATCGTCGTCGGGGTCGACGGGCGCGAGCGGTCGTCCCGGGCGCTGGCCTTCAGCCTCGGGCTCGCCGAGCGGGAGTCCGCGACGCTCCACGTCTGCTACGTGCGCCCCTTCGTGCACTGGTCGTCGTTCGCTCTGACGTCGATGTCGATGTTCTGCTGGGACGTCGGCGGCCTGCTCCGCGTCTCCGGCGAGGAGGTCGCCGACGAGGTGGCCGCCGAGGTGTCCGACGCGTTCCGCCGCACGGGCGTCCGCGGCCGGCTGTTCCTCCCGGCCGGCGACATCGTGGGCGAGCTCGCGGAGCTCGCGCGGGCGCAGCAGGCCGACCTGGTCGTCGTCGGGCGGTCCCGGCGCCTCGGGGCGGGCCGGTCCTCCGCCGCCCGGCGGCTCACCGACGGGTTCCGGCGCGGGCTGCTCATCGCGTCGTAGCGCCCCGCTCGGAGGGGTCGGCGCTAGACGTTCGGCCCCGGCGTGCCCGCCGTGATCCGCGCGACGAGCCCGTCGATCTGCTCCCGCGCGCGCTCGGGGGTGACGGGCTCGAGCACGGGCCGGCCACGCTGCGCGGGCCACGGCACGAGGACGTCGAAGTCGAGGTCCCGCATGAGCGCGAGCGTCTCCAGGAACGCGGACCGGTCGCTCTCGCCCAGGATGACGGCCCGCCACACGCCGTCCTCCACCCACAGCGAGTCGCCGGGGAACAGGTAGCGGTGCTCGCCGTCGTCCCAGAGGTAGAACGCGGTGCCGGCGGTGTGCCCGAGGCTCGGGACGACCTCCAGGTCGTCGCCGAGCCGCTGCCGTCCGCCGAACACGCCGTCGACGCGCATGGACCGCTCGGTGTGCGCCCGGTCGCGCTCGTGGACGAACGTCGGCACGTCGAGCGCGGGGGACCCGTGCATGCCCTCGTGCCAGTGGTTGACGAGCAGGCGCCTCGGTGTGCCGAGCGACAGGATCTGCTCGGCGGCGACGTCGATGCCGGGGTTGTTGTAGACGATGACGGGGCCGTCCGCGGCGTCGAGGACGAAGGCGCGCAGGTCGACGCCGGCCATGAACGGCAGCGGGGTCGGTGGTGCGGTGGCGTAGAGCCGTGCGCCGAGCTGCTCGAGCCCGGCCCCGGTCGGGGAGGGTGTCGTCACGTGGCGTCACGGCCTCTCGAGGGTGCGGCCCATGGCCTCGGCGACCGCGCGGAACGCCGGCGGCTCGGGGGCGAGCGGCTCGGGTGAGGCGCTGGGGCGGGTGCCGTCGACGACGAGCGCGGCGTAGCGGCGCCACAGCGCGGGGTCGACGTCGCGGATCGCGGGGGCGATGCCGCTGACCATGACGGCCAGGGCGACGGTGTCCTGCCGGGTGAACCCGGCGCGGAGCTCGCCGGCGGCCACGGCGGCGTCGATCAGGCCGTCGGCGGTGGTGGCGAGGAGGTCGCTGAGGTCGGGCGGGAAGCGGTCGAAGCGGCCAGGCCCGAACAGGACGGTCGCGAGGCTGCGGTCCTGCGCGTGCACCTCGATGATGCCCATGAGGTACGTCCGGAACGCCTCGCCCGGGTCCGGCAGCTCGGCCGCCTCGACGGCGACCCGCAGCACCGTGTCGATCTTGTCCGCGAACAGGGCGTCCAGCAGGGCCTCGCGGTCGGGGTAGTTGCGGTACACCGTGGCGATGCCAACGCCGGCCGCCTGGGCGACGTCGCCGAGCGTCGCCGCCGGACCGTGCTCCGCGAACACCCGGGACGCCGCGTCGAGCACCCGCCTGCGGTTGCGCTCGGCGTCGGCCCGGGGCCGGCGGACGGGAGGGGCGTCGGTGGTCATGCCCGCAGCATACGCCAGAAGTGGATGTGGAGGCTCCAGATCCGTTTAGTGCTAGCGTCGGCCCTCCATCCCCTGCACGGCACACCCGAGGGAGCACCGCTCATGCCTGTCATCGTCATCGTCGGGTACGGACCCGGTAACGGCCACGCCCTCGCGGAGCGCTTCGGGCGCGAGGGGTGGTCGGTCGCCCTCGTCGGCCGTACGGCCTCGCGCCTGGAGGACGGCGTGGCGCGCCTCGCCGCGTCGGGGACCTCCGCCCACGCGTTCGTCGCCGACGCGAGCGACCCCGCGGCCGTCCGGGACGTCGTCCGGCGCGTCCGGGAGCAGCTCGGCCCGGTCACGTCCGTCGCGCTCACCGCCTTCCGCAGCGTCCCCGTCCCCGACGTCCTGGTGGCCGAGCCCGAGGTCGTCGCGCACGTGTTCGACATCGGCGTGACCGGCCTCCTCGCCACGGTGCAGGCGGCGCTGGGCGACCTGCGGGCGGCCGGCACCGGATCGGTCCTGGTCGTCAACGGCGCCCTCGGGCAGCACGACGACGCGGTCGACGCGTTCTTGACCACCGTCGGCGGCGACGGGGTGGCGCTCGAGTGCGCCGCGAAGACCAAGCTGGTCGGGCTGCTCGCGGCCCGGCTGCGCGCCGACGGCGTGTACGTGGGCGAGGTCGTCATCAACGGCTCGGTCGCGGGCTCCCCGTACGCGGGCCCGACGGCGATCGACCCCGCGGACATCGCGGACCGGCTCTGGGCGATGGCCGCCGAGCGCACCGAGGTGCACGTGCACGTCGCGGAGCAGCGCGCCTGACGTCGCCGGAGGCGTGCTCCGCGGGTGTGGTCAGTCCGGCCGCAGCCCCGCGCGGAGCACCGCCGTGACCGTCGCCCGGTCCTCGGGCGTGCCGAGGCGGACGACGTGCTCGATGCCGCACACCAGGTGCATGAGCTGCCCCAGGGTCAGCTCCGCCCGGGCCGCCCCGGCGCGCTGGGCGCGGTCGAGCAGGGTCGCGGCCGTCTCCGTGAGCTCGGCCTTGGCGCGGCCGACCTCGGAGGAGGAGCCGTCCGCGGCGAGCAGCACGGGCTGCAGGCCGTCGTCGGCGAGCAGCAGGTCGAGCATCGCGGACAGGAAGCCGTGGAACGCGGCCCCGGCGTCCTCGGTGCGCAGCGCGGTGCGGGCGGCGTCGAGGGCCTGCTCGACGGTGCCGGCGGTCAGCGCCTCGACGAGCGCGTCCACGGTGGGGAAGTGCCGGTACACGGTGCCGACGCCGACCCCGGCGGCGCGGGCCACCTCGTTGAGACGCAGGTCGGCCCGGTGGCAGCCCGCGGCCGCGGCGAGGATGCGCTCGCGGCTGCGGGCGGCGTCGGACCGGAGGGGCGTCATGCGCCCAGCGTAACCGAACCGGATGGATCATCCGGTATGGTCCCGTAGCGGATGGACTATCCACTTCGAGACGAGGACGCCATGACCACGCAGACCCGCACCGACGACGCCGACCGCACGGACCGCACGGACCGCACCGACCGCACCGCCACCCCGGGGACGACCGGGCGCACCGCCTGGGACCCGCTCCGCCTGCCTCGCCAGGACGGCCGGACGCTGGTGGTCACCGGCGCGACCGCCGGGATCGGGTACTTCGCCGCCGAGCAGCTCGCGGCGGCGGGCGCCGACGTCGTGCTCGCCTCCCGGTCGGCCGCCAGGCTGGCCCACGCGCGCGACACGATCCTCGCCCGCACCCCGGACGCCCACGTGCGGACGGTCGTCCTGGAGCTCGGCTCGCTGGACGCCGTCGACGACGCGGCCGCGGAGCTGGCGGCGCTGCCCCGCCTGGACGGCGTGTTCCTCAACGGCGGCGCCATGTCGATGCGGTCGGGCGCCCGTACGGCGGACGGCCTGCCGCTGCTGCTCGGCACCCACGTGGTCGGGCACGCGCGGCTGCTCGCCGGGATCCTGCCGTTGCTCGCCGCCACCGCCGCGGCCCACGGCGGCGAGAGCCGGGTCGTCCACGCGTCCACCGGCTTCGTCCGCCGGTTCCGCCCCGGGTTCGACGACGTCGCCCGGGTGCCGCGGCTCGGCATCGTGGCGTACGCGAAGGCCAAGGCCGTCACGGAGGTGCTCGCGTTCGAGCTGGACCGCCGGCTGCGCGCCGCCGGACGGCCCGTCGCGTCGGTGGTCACGCACCCCGGCGTCGGCGTCGACGCCCGCACCCCCGAGCGCCCGGGGATCCGCGACCGGTCCACCCCGTACCGGCGCAACCCGTACACGCCCTGGGCGCAGGGCAAGGACGCCGCGGCCTGGCCCGGCGTGCGCGCGCTGACCGACCCCGGCGTCCGCGGCGGGGAGTACTACGCGCCGGCCGAGGGGACGCGCGGCGTGCCGGCGCTGCTCCCCGTCCCCGTGCGGACCGCCGAGCCGGGGGACGACGCGGCGCGGCGCGTGTGGGCGGAGGTCGAGTCGCTCGCGGGGGTCGAGCTGCGCGTGTGAGCCGGCCCGGCGGGCTACCTCCCGGGCGGCGGCGTCCCCAGCCGCTCCCCGGCCCGCAGCGCCGCCACCGTGTCCACCGCGGTCAGCGCCATCGCCAGGGCACCGTCGACGGCGGCGCGCTCGGCGGCCGGGCCGATCGTGTCCTCCGCGAACTCGGGGGTGTGCGGCGCCGAGTCGCAGCCCTCGATCGCGACGAGCGGGTGGATGGCGGGCACGGCGTGGGACACCGTGCCCATGTCGGTGGACCCGCCCGCGGGCCCGGCGTACGCCTGCGGGGAGCGGCCCAGGGCGGCGAGGTTGCGGTCCCACGCCCGGGCGAGCAGGGGGTCCTGCACGACGTCCGCGTAGGTGGGCTCGGCGTCGGTCCAGGACCAGGTGCACCCGGAGGCGACGGCGCCGCCCTCGAAGCACGCGAGGACTCGACGTCGGGCGTCCTCGACGGCCGCGAGCGTGTCGCCGCGCACCTCGGCGCGCACGGTCGCGGCCGCCGGGATGATGTTGGTCGCCTCGCCGCCGTCGGCCACGTACGCGTTCGCGCGGGTGCCGTCGGGCAGGTGCTGGCGCAGGAGGCCCAGGGCGACGAGGCCGATCGTGGCGGCGCCGGCGGCGTTGGCCCCGCCGGGGTTCGCCGCGCCGGCGTGCCCGCCGCGTCCCCGGAACGTCACGTCGAAGCGCGCGGCGGCCTGGGTGCGCACGTCGGCGCAGCGCACGTCGTGCCCCGGGCCGGGGTGGACCATCAGGCTGAAGTCGACGTCCTCCCAGGCGCCGGCGTCGAGCAGCAGGACCTTGCCGCCGCCGTGCTCCTCCGCCGGGGTGCCGAGCAGCTTCACCCGCAGGCCGGTGCGGTCCGCGACGTGGGCCAGGGCGAGCGCGGCGCCGACCCCGGCCGCCGCGATGAGGTTGTGCCCGCACGCGTGCCCCATGCCGGGCAGCGCGTCGTACTCGGCGCACACGGCGACCGTGACGTCGCCCGTCCCGCAGGTCGCCTCCACGGCCGTCCCGAGCCCGTAGGCGCCGACGGTGGTCGCGAAGCCGGCGTCGCGCAGGACGCCGGCGACCGCCGCGGCGGCGCCGTGCTCCTCGAACGCCGGCTCGGGGGTGGCGTGGATCCGGGCGCTCAGCCCGAGCACGGCGTGCTCCCAGTCGGCGCGTGAGGCGAGGACGGCGGCGCGCACGTCGTCGGGGGCGCGGTGGACGGGCGGGGGCTGGGTGACGGACATCGCTCCTCGATCGACGCGGCGGACGGGTCGCGTGCAGGATGTCCCGCCCGTGCCGGCGGCCTCGGTAGGGTGAAGGATCATGACGGCCACCCGCAGCCCGGTGCAGGGACGCAGCCTCGACGAGGTCGACCGGCGCATGATCCACGCTCTGCAGATCAGCCCGCGTGCGCGCTGGGCCGCGCTGGCGCCCGTCGTCGGCGTGGACGCGGTCACGCTCGCGCGGCGCTGGGAGCGGCTCGCGGGCGAGGGGGTGGCGTGGGTGGCGGGGCTCCCGGGCTCGGCGGCCCGCGGCCCGGCGGCGATCCTCGAGGTGGAGGCGCAGCCCGGTGCCACGCCGCAGATCGCGGACGCGCTCGCCGCGGACGCCGAGTCGTTCACCGTCGACCACACCGCCGGCGGCCGGGACCTCCTCGTCCTGGTCGGCGCCCCCGACCTGACCGCGCTGGGCGACTACGTCATCGGGCGGATGCGGGGGCTGGACGGGGTGCGGGCCACCCGCACGCACCTGCTCTCCTCGCCGTTCACCGACGCGGGGCAGTGGCGCCTGGGAGCGCTGTCCCCGGAGGAGGCGGCGGCGGTGGGCCGCACGGTGCCGGCGCCGGGTGCGGCCCGGCTGCGCGTCGACCCGCAGCTGGAGGAGGCGCTGCTCACGGTGCTCGGCCGGGACGGCCGCGCGACGGTGGCGACGATCGCCCGGACGCTCGACGTGGGGCAGCGCCGGGTCCGCGAGTCGCTGGCGGCGCTGACCGCGCGCCGGCGCCTGGAGGTGCGCACCGAGATCGCGCGGGCGTACTCGGGGTGGCCGGTGCACGCGTGGTACTTCCTGCGGGTGCCGGCGTCGCTGACGGAGCGGGTCGGCGCGGCGCTCACCCGGCTCGGGGAGGTGCGCCTGGCCGTGTCGACGATCGGCCCGTACAACCTGGTGCTCTCCGTGTGGATGCGGACGCTCGCCGACGTCCAGCGGCTCGAGGTGGCCATCGGCAAGCGGGTGCCGGACGTGTCGATCGCCGACCGCTCCGTCGTCCTGCGCAGCCTGAAGAAGGAGGGCCGGGTGCTCGACGGGCACGGGCACGCGACCGGCACCTTCGTCCCCCTGCCGACCGACTTCGCGCGCGACGACGCCGACTGAGGTACGGATCCTGCACCGCGCGGAGAGCCGCTGACGCGCTGCCTATCGTCGCGTGCCATGGAGACGCAGCAGACCGTCGGGGTCTTCGACCTGTTCACGATCGGCATCGGCCCGTCCAGCTCGCACACGGTCGGTCCCATGAAGGCGGCCGCCGACTTCGCGCGGCGCCTGGCGGACGCGGGGGCCCTGGAACAGGTGCACACGCTGCGGGTCGACGTCTTGGGCTCCCTCGCCGCCACCGGCGCGGGGCACGGGACGTTCACCGCGATCCTCCTGGGGCTCGCCGGCGCCCTGCCGGACCGGGTCCTCCCCGACGAGGCCGAGGCCCTGCTCGACCGGATCACGCGCACCGGCACGGTCGACCTCGACGGGCGGCACCCGGTGCCGTGCCGGGTCGAGGACTTCGTGCTCCGCCCGCTCACGGTGCACCCCCGGCACCCCAACGCGCTGTCGTTCGCCGCGTCCGACGCGCAGGGCCGCGAGCTCGCCGCCGGGACGTACTTCTCGGTGGGCGGCGGCTTCGTCGTGCGCGAGGGGGAGGACGCCGCCGGCGACGCGGCGGACGGCACCGACGCCGCGCCCCTCCCGCTGCCGTTCCGCACGGGCGCCGAGCTGCTCGCGGTGTGCGGGTCGACGGGGCTCGCCGTGAGCGAGGTGATGCGCACCAACGAGCGCGCGCGCCGCTCCGACGACGAGATCTCGCGGGGCCTGCGGCACATCTGGGAGGTCATGGAGGCGTGCGTGCGCTCGGCGGTCGCCCGCGAGGGCGTGCTGCCGGGCGGCCTGGGCGTGCGCCGACGGGCGGGGGAGTGGGCCGCGCGGCTCGAGCGGGAGGACCCGCACCACGACGAGGCGCACTGGCAGCAGCGCGTGAACCTGGTGGCGCTCGCGGTCAACGAGGAGAACGCCAGCGGCGGCCGCGTCGTGACCGCACCGACCAACGGCGCCGCCGGGGTCGTGCCCGCGGTGCTGTCGTACGCGCTGGACTACACCCCGGCGGGTCGCGCCGACCGGGACGACGTGGTCGAGCGCTTCCTGCTCGCCGCGGCGGCGGTCGGCACGCTGTACAAGGCGAACGCGTCGATCTCGGGCGCCGAGGTCGGGTGCCAGGGCGAGGTGGGGTCCGCGTCGTCGATGGCGGCCGCGGGGCTCGCGGAGGTCCTCGGCGGCACGCCGCGGCAGGTGGAGAACGCCGCCGAGATCGCCATGGAGCACAACCTGGGCCTGACGTGCGACCCGATCGGCGGGCTGGTCCAGATCCCGTGCATCGAGCGGAACGCGATCGCGGCGGCCAAGGCGGTCAACGCGGCGCGGATGGCGCTCTGGGGCGACGGCGACCACCGGGTCTCGCTCGACCAGGTGATCGCGACCATGCGCGAGACCGGGGCGGACATGAGCCACAAGTACAAGGAGACCGCGCTGGGCGGTCTCGCCGTCAACGTCGTGGAGTGCTGAGCCGGCGTCCCCGGCCCGGGCGCGTCACCCCTCGGCGCGGAGGAACGCCGTGAGGTGCGCGGCGGCCCGGGCGGGCACCTCGTTCTCCCACGCGTGCCCGGCGCCCGCCAGCAGCAGCAGGTCCGCGTCGGGCAGCTCGGCGGTCATCGCCAGCACGTCCTCGACGGGGACGGTCGCGTCGTCGCGCCCGTGCACCACCAGCACCGGCGCGGCGACGCCGCCGAGGGCGCCGCGGGTGTCGAAGCCGCGCGTCGCCGCGAACCGCCGCACGAGGGCGGCGCTGCGGGCCGCCGCGGCGCCGTCGTCACCAGCGCCCGCGGTCGCCGCCTTGGTGGCCGGGGCCATGCGCGCCAGCAGCGCCGCGGCGCGCCCGGCGTCACCCGTGCCGAGCGCGGCGAGCAGGTCGGCGACGGGTCCGGTGACCCGCCCGGGTCGGAACGGCGCCTGGGAGGTGGCCCCGAGCACCAGCCGGTCGAGCAGCGCCGGGTGCCGCAGCGCGAAGGCCTGCGCCACCATCCCGCCGAACGACGTGCCGAGCACGTGGACGCGGGGGTGCCCGAGCGCGGTGACGAGCGCCGCGAGGTCGTCGGCGAGGTCGTCGGTGCCGTAGCCGGCGGGCGGGTACGCGCTGCCGCCGCAGTCGCGCTGGTCGTACGTGATGACCTGGAAGGCCGGGGCGAGGTGCCGGCGCAGGGGGTCGAACAGGGTCTGCCCGATCTGCAGGCCGTGGACGAGCACGAGCGCCGGCGCGTCCGCGGGCCCGGCCACGCGGAACGCGGTGCGCCCGCCCCGCAGCTCCACGCCGTGCACCTCGCCTCCGGTCACCGGGTCACCAGACCTTGCGCCCGCGGGCGTCCGCGACGAGCTCGGGGTCCGGGATGAGGGTCTTCGCCGCGACGGTCGCGAGCGACTGCTGCGAGAAGTGGAACCCGAAGTCCTCGGTGACGAGCTTGCGCCACGGGCGGTTGAGGATGTTGTGCGTCGCCCAGCGGGCGAACCGCGGCCGCTTCATGATGTCGCGCGCCAGGTCCCAGGCGCGCGGGAGCAGCTCGTCGCGCGGCAGCACGTCGCTGACCAGGCCCCACTCGAGGGCCTTCGGCGCGGGGATGGAGGTGCCGCCGTAGATGGCGTACGCGGCCCGCTTGGTCCCCAGCAGGTGCTGGAGCGCCAGGGACAGGCCGTCGCCGGGGGCGGTGCCGACCATGAAGTGCGGGTCCATGAAGTCGGCGTCCTCGGCGGCGAGCGTGACGTCGCACATGAGGGCGAACTCGGTGTGGATGCCGGGCCCGTTCACCGCCGCGATCGTGGGGATGTCGATGCAGTTGACGAAGTTCTCGATGAGCTTCCAGGCGTCGATCGTCTGCTGGAAGATGTAGTCGGGCGTCTCCTCGACGAGCGGCTTGGGCCACGTCTGGCGCGGGTCGCCCCGGAACCAGGTGTCGCCCGTGCCGGTGATGATGAGGACGTGGTTCTCGGGGTCGTTGCCGACGTCCTGCCAGACGCGGTTCCACGCGTTGTGCGCGGCCCAGTTGTGCACGTACGGCCCGCCGTCGGTGTGCAGGCGCAGCTCGAGGATGCCGTCCTCGCGCCGCATCTCGAAGAAGTCGGCGTACTTCGGCGCGTACTCCTCCAGGGGCGTCGGCGGCACGTGGCCGTCCCACCCGAAGCTCGACGTGTCCACCATGGTGAGGTCCCTCGCTCGGGGCGAGCCGTTCCCGCCCGTTGACGAGACAAAGTATCTCGTTAACGCCGCCGGCCGGCCGGGCCGCGGGTCGTGCGCCGGGAACGGGCGACGTGGCGCCGCGCGCGCAGGTTCCGGGACCTAGAGCCGCCCGGTCTGCCGCAACCCGGCCACCACGAGCTCGACGACGTCGCGCGCCTCGGCGACCGACAGGGGCCGGGCCCGGCGCAGCGTCGACCACTGCACCGGCCCGGCGAGCATCATGTTGACGAACGGCGCCCCCACCGGCGGCAGCTGCCCGGCCGCCGTGGCCAGGTCGAGGCGCCGCTGCAGGTCCGCGGTCCGCTGGTCGAGCAGCCGGACGCCCGCCCGGCGCAGGTCGTCGTCCTCGTCCACCCGCCGCAGCAGGATCTGCAGCACCACCCGCCCGGCGGGGGACGCCGCAGCCGCGGCGAACGCGTGCACGAACGCCGTCAGGTCCTCCACCACGTCGCCGGTGTCGGTGATCGGCACCGACGTCACGGCGAAGTGCTCCAGCACGTCGGCGAGCAGCCCGTCCCGGTCCGGCCACCGCCGGTAGACCGTCGCGCGCCCCACCTGCGCCCGGGCGGCCAGCTCGTCGTACTGCAGGCCGTCGAGCCCCCGCTCGGCCAGCAGCTCCACGGCCGCCGCGTACAGGCGCTCGGTGACCCGGCGGGTGCGGCCGCCGGGGCGGCGGGTCGGGGCTCCGTCAGCCGGCATCGCGCTGGTCCTCCCGTTCGACGGCACCGACCTTAGCGGGGTGAGCCGACCGGCCTGCCCATCAGCCCGGGCCCCTCGGCGCGGCCCCCGCCTCCGCGCCCGGGCTCGGCGGGGACCTTCCGCACCACCGGAGCGAGAAGTCCGCACGCTCCCGCACGCCCCGGGGGTGCCGCGGCCCCCGGTGCCGCGCCTACCGTCCGGACCGACGGGTCCCCGCACCGCCCGGACGCGGCGCGGCGCGGACCCGCGCCCCCACCGTGAGGAGACCCGATGCGACCCCCTGCACCCCGCCGCCGGACGACGACCGCCCCGGCGCTGGCGGCGGCGGTGGCCCTGCTGACCGCGTGCGGCGGCGGCGGCACCGGCACCGACGGCGCGGGCGCGCAGTCGCCGGAGCCGGAGGTCTCGCCGGTGTCGTACCCCGTGCCGGAGGGCTGCCCGACGGGTCAGGAGCTCAGCCTGGTCTCCGTCGGGGAGGACGACTGGGCCGAGCCGCTCGACGCCGCCAGTCTGGACGGGGAGCTGTCGACGCCGCTGCTCCCCGGCGGCTGCGGGTACGTCGTCGGGGACGAGGGCACCACGGACTCCGGGACGCGCTACCGGCGGCTCGTCGTCGAGTACTTCAACCTCGACACCCCGGGCCGGCCGACGCAGGCGGACGTGCGGGCGTGGGGCGAGGCCGCCGGCGGGGTGCCGACGGAGGTGACCGACCTGGACGGCAACCCCACCGGGGAGTACAGCGACACGTCCCTGCGCCTGCCCGACGACTTCACCGGCTTCACCAACGCCGTGGTGAGCTGGGTGGACGGCGAGACGTCGTGGCGGTTCGACCCCGAGAACGACGTCATCCCCGCGTTCACGCAGGGCGCGAACGCGGAGGTCGGCCTGTACCTCGAGGCCGAGCGGGTCGAGGCGATCCAGGCCGCGGCCGCCGCCCCGGGGGCGTCGGCGGGTGCCGGCATCGACCCGACGACGGCCCTCGCCCAGGGACTCTCCGCGACGTTCTCCACCTCCTACAGCGTCGTCGACGGCGAGGGCTACACCGCGACGTACGAGCTGTCGGGCCGGATGCAGCCCTTCACGTCGGACGTCACCGACGCCCCTCCCGGTCAGCTCGAGGCCGTGGGCGCGTCGGGTGTCGGCGGGTCGGTGACCAACACGACGGCGGAGCGCAACATGACCGCGCCGGCCGTGAGCGTCGTCGCGCTGTACCCGCTGGAGTCGGCGGCGTGCAGCGGCTACAACGGCATCTCGGCCGAGGGCGCGGACTGGCAGGACTCGGCGTACTGCGTGCTCGGCCTCGGCTCCGTCCCCGGGGCGCAGCTCACCCCGGACGGGACGCAGTCGTGGGACGCCGCGGAGAGCAGCCAGAGCCTCGGGCCGTACGACGAGACCGGACCGGCGCTCGCGGAGCTCAACGCCCCCGTGTCGGTCTACGCGCGGTTCGGCGGGAAGGGCTCCGGGCTGACCGGGGTCGACTGGACGGCGGACGTCGGCTGCCACGTGCAGAGCACCAACGGCGGCACGTGGGTCGTCGTGATGGACGGGTGGCCGGAGGTCCTCTGCGGCTGACCGGGTCGCGGGGTCAGTCCAGCTCCTTGCCGTAGCACCGGGACTGGGCGAGCACCTCGTACGGCGGGTAGGTCGGGATCCGGGACCAGCCGAGCGCGACGTACAGCCCCTCGGCCTCCGGCTGCCGGTCCCCGGTCTGCAGCACGAGACGCCGGGCGCCGGCGGCGCGGGCCACCCGCTCGGCCTCCGTCATGACCGCGCGGCCGATCCCGCGGCCGCGGTGGCCGGCGGCGACGACGACGCGCTTGACCTCCCACTCCCCGTGGTGCTCCCGCAGGGCGGCGTGCCCGAGGGGCGTGCCGTCGTGGTCCACCGCGAGCACGACGTGCCGGATCGTGGCGGGGTCGACGGCGAGCGCCTCGCGCGCCGCGTCGGACATCGGGCCGAGGTCGCCGTACCGCTCGCCCATCTCGGCGTCCATCGCGGCACGCAGGGCCGCGGCCCGCGGGTCGTCCCAGGCCACCGG
Source organism: Cellulomonas sp. ES6 (assembly GCF_030053835.1). Classification (NCBI taxonomy): domain Bacteria; kingdom Bacillati; phylum Actinomycetota; class Actinomycetes; order Micrococcales; family Cellulomonadaceae; genus Cellulomonas; species Cellulomonas sp. ES6. Next base: position 2,920,634 of record NZ_CP125655.1, read on the forward strand.
CTCGAGCGTGTACGGCGGGTGGGCCGTGCCGGTCACGCGTCGCCCCGGTCGGTGATCGGGGCGACGACCGCCGCGAGCTCGGGCACGGCGGCCTGCACGACAGCGCGTCCGGCGTCGCCGAGCGCCGCGAACCGCTCGGGGCCGAGCAGGTCGACGACGACGCGGCGCACCTCGCGGACGTGCCCGGGTGCCGCGGACTCGACGCGCGCCCGCCCCTCCGGGGTGAGGCGGGCGCTGGTCCGCTTCCCGGCCGCGACGCACGACCCGCGGACGACCAGGCCGGCGTCCTCGAGCCGCCCGACGGCGTGCGACAGGCGCGAGGGGGAGCTCTGGGAGAGGCGGGCCAGGTCGCTCATCGCCGCCTCGTCGTGGGGGCTCTCCGAGAGCGCGGCGAGCACGTGGTACTCGAACAGCGTCATGCCGGAGTCGCGCTTGAGCTGGGCGTCGAGCACGACGGGCAGCGTCATGACCAGCGCCATGACCGCGCGCCAGTCGTCCAGCTGCGCACCCGACAGCCACGGCGTGACGTCCGGCTCCGGCTGTGACATGCCGTGCAGTCTACGGGTGTTGAACTTTCAATGCGAGCGTGTCTAGAGTGCGCGACGTCTTGAACTTTCAACACCTCGTTGGCAGGAGCCACCCATGACCGTGCTGCGCGTCGACTCGACCATCCAGGGCGACCGTTCCGCGAGCGCCGCGCTCGCCGACCTCGTGCTCGCCGAGCTCACCGCCTCCCGCCCGGCCGAGGCGGTCGTGCACCGCCACCTCGGCCGGGACCCGCTGCCCGCCGACGCCTGGGCGACCGCCGTCGGCGCGGGCTGGACGGCTCCCGAGCAGCGCTCCCCGGAGCAGGCGGGCGCCGTCGCGCTCGCCCAGCAGCTCGCCACCGAGCTGCGCGAGGCCGACGCCGCGGTGCTCGCCCTGCCGCTCTACAACTGGGGTGTCTCCCAGCACGTCAAGACGTGGATCGACCTCGCCATCGCGGGCGGTGCCCCCGGCGACCGGCTGCTCGACGGGACGCCCGTCGTGCTCGTGACCACGCGGGGCGGCGGCTACGGCCCCGGCACCCCCAAGGAGGGCTGGGACCACGCCACCGGCTACCTGCGCCGGATCCTCGCGGAGGTCTGGGGCGCCGACCTCACGGTCGTCCAGCGCGAGCTGACCCTGGTGGGCGTCAACCCGGCCCTCGACGCGCTCGCCGAGCCGGCCGCGCTGCAGAAGAAGGAGGCCGAGGCGGCGGCAGCGGCCGCGGGGCGGGCGCTCGCGGCGCGCTGACCGGGGGAGGCGGACCCGCGCGGTTCCGCGGCGACCGCGGTCAGTAGTCGCCCATCACCGCTCGTCGCTGCTGCTCGGGGAACGTCGTCGCGACGCTCGACCGCAGTGCCCGCGCGAAGGACGAGCTGGAGACGATCGCGGCCAGCCGTGAGCTGTACGTGCTCCGCCGCAGACCGTCCACGACCTCGGGCAGCGTGGCGAGCTGCGTGAGGCCGAACGCGGACTGCAGCGCCCGGAGCGTCAGGAGCACGGTCCGGGCGTAGTCGGCGCACCACTCGGGGCCGAACTCCTCGAACACCCAGACCAGGACGTCCGACGAGGTCTCGGTGAGGAACCGCGCGCTCCCGACGGCCCGCGCGTCGTCCTTCGTCGCGAGGAACACGGCGCCGGCGTCGCGCTCCGCGAGAGCGACGAGGAGGTAGTGCACGTAGTCCGCGCTCGGCGTGGGCGTGTGGTTCGACGTGACCCTCACGGGCGCGGAGCCTCGGCTCGTGATGATCTGGTCCTGACCGGACCTGGCTCTGTCCAGCACGGTCCCGAGCTGCGCCCGGGCCTCGGCGACACCCCAGGTCGACTGCATGGTGCGCATGCTGGGCGGCGCGCGGCGAGGCTGTCAACGTACATCTCTGTACATCGTGCGAGGTGCGGTGGTCACCGGCGTGATGGCCGAAGCCTTGTCCCGTGCTCACGGGAGCCGGGAGGCTGACACCGTCCTTGCCGGAGACGTCATCAGCCGCGCGGTCGCGCACAGTGACGACCGTCTGGCGCTCCCGGCTCGCTGCGAGTCAGGGGAGGAACGATGAGAAGCGTGTTCGGCTGGGTGGCAGGTGCGATGGTGGCCACGCTGGTGGGGTTCGGAGGCCTCGTCGCCACGGACTCGCCCGCGGAGGCTGCCGGGAACTACGCCCGTTGCACCAACGGAATCACGACCCGGGACTGGACCGGGAAGAACCCCAAGGACTGCACGCCGTCCGGCACGTACTGGTTGTACGACGGTGCAGGGAAGCCCCTGATGAAGGTGACGCAGGCGAACCGGACGTCGCCCGTCTGGACGGCAATCAAGCAGGGGTACACGGCCGCCCAGAACTGGTGCAAGAACAACAGCCTGACGTGCGGTGTCGTCACGGCAGCCGGTGTCGTCATCGTGTCGGGGCTCATCTAGTCCCGGCAGCGGACCGGAGGCGGGAGGAATCATGTCGAGCAGAGTGGCGACGGCGCTGGTCGCGCTGGTGGCGTTCTGGGTCATGTACGTCGTGTTCGCGGTCCTCGGCGGGCGGTTCGACCTCGGAGTCGCGCTCGTCCTGGCTGTGGGGGCGCTTGCCGTGTCGGTCCTCGACCGCGCGCGGCGCCGGCGTCGGCGCGAGGGGGCGGCAGCGAGACGGGCGGGCTAGCGGCGACGCGGAGCGAGCGCCGAGGACGGGACTCCGCGGATGCACGTCACGGCTCGCCCGGACCTGGGCGGGCCGTGACGTGCTGCACCGGCCGGTGCCGGGGCTCATCCCGCGCGCGGCGCCTCCACGTCGACCACCCACGTCACCCCGAACCGGTCGGTGAGCATGCCGAAGCCGGGGCTCCACGGGGACGCCGCGAGGGGCTCGACGACCTGGCCGCCCGCCGCGAGGCCGTCCCACAGCGGGGTGACCTCGTCGAGCGACCGACCGCGCAGCGACTGGAAGAACGGGCGGTCGGTGAGGGTCAGGCCGTTCTCGCGCCGGGTGCTGCCGGCCGGCCCGGCCAGGCCCGGGGCCGGCTCGCCGGGGACGTCGTACGCCATGAGCCGCAGGCCGCCCGGGGTGTCGAGCTGCCCGAACACGAGCCGGTCCGCACCGGGGGCGTCCTGGGGTGCGCCGAGGTCGGCGTACGTCGCGGTGGTGAGGGTGCCGCCGAACACCGCGCGGTAGTGCTCGAGCGCCTCGCGGGCGGTGCCGCGGAAGTTCAGGTGGGTGGTGGTCGTCAGGGTCATCGGGTCCGTCCTTCGCGTGGGTCGGCGGTCACCGGGGCGGTGCCGTGGCGCCACGGTGGCTCATGTCGCGGACAGGTCGTGTCCTCGATCGCGCGCACACTGGGGGCGTGCCCGGGACCGCCACGCGCCTGCTCGCCCTGCTCTCGCTGCTCCAGTCCCGTCGCGACTGGCCCGGGCAGGTGCTCGCCGACCGCCTCGACGTGACCACCCGGACCGTCCGGCGCGACGTCGACCGGCTGCGCGAGCTCGGCTACACCATCGCCGCGACGTCGGGCCCCGACGGCGGCTACCGCCTGGCCGCGGGCTCGGAGCTGCCGCCGATGCTGTTCGACGACGAGCAGGCGGTGGCGGTGGCCGTCGCGCTGCGGCACGTGCCGTCCAGCGGCGTGGACGTCGACGAGGCGGCCGCGCGCGCCCTGGCGACCGTCCGGCAGGTGATGCCGTCGCGGCTGCGGCACCGCGTCGACGGCATCCGGTTCTCCGGCTCACCGCCCGCGGAGCGGGTCGACCCGGCGGTGCTCGAGGCCGTCAGCACCGCGACGCGGGAGCGGCGGACGCTGCGGTTCGACTACGCCGGCCGCGCCGACCCGGTGCGGGTGGAGCCGCACGCCGTCGTCGCCCGCGGGGGCCGCTGGTACCTGCTCGCCTGGCACCCGGGGGCAGCGGGCTGGCGCACCTACCGGCTGGACCGGATGGCGCCGCGGCACCCGGCGGGCGCGCGGTTCGACCCGCGGCCGGTGCCCACCGGCGACGCCGGCACGTTCCTCGCGGCCCGCGCGCGGGGCCTCGACTCCGGCGTCGACCCCGCGCCGACCCTCGCACCGGACCCCGACGCCGCCGGAGCCTGGCCCTGCACGGGGGAGGTCCTGCTCGAGCTCCCGGCGGCCGCGGTCGCCCCCTGGCTGGGCGACGGCGTCCTCGTGCCCGTCTCGGCGACGGCGTGCCGGGTGACGGCGGGGTCGTGGTCGTGGGCCGGGCTGCTCGCGTGGGTGCTGCGGTTCGACGCGCCGTTCACGGTGCTCGGGCCGGACGCCTTCGCCGAGGCGACCGCGGCGCTCGCACGGCGGGTGGGGGCAGCGGCGGGCGGTGCGTGAAGCAGTTCGGATCGCCGAATCTGCGGATCAGGTCCGCTCAAAGTCCCAGGTCGCGGGGTGGACACGGGAACCCCGCCGCCCGCGAGGGACGATGGTCCCCTCCTGAGCGCGCCCGCGACGGCGATCAGCAGTCCACGGCCGGCACGACACCGGACGACCACTGGACACAAGGGGGCCGTGCCATGGGCACGACAGCACCGACAGCACCGCACCGCCGCACGCTCGTCGCCTGGTTCCGGGACCGGGGCGTCAGCACCAAGATCCTCGCCGCCGTCCTGGTGGCCGCCGCGGTCGGCGCGGCCGTGGGCGTCATGGGCATCGCCGCGCTCGGGCGCACGGACCAGGCGACCACCTCGATGTACGAGCAGAGCTTCAAGGGCCTCGAGTACGCCGCCGTCATGCGCCGCGCGACGGCGGAGATGCGGTTCCAGATCGCGAACCACATGCTCGTGACCGACGACGCCGCGAAGGACGCCGCCGAGCAGAAGATCGACGCGTCGGAGGCCGAGATCCGCGACGCCGCCGCCACGTACGGCGAGCTGAGGCTCGGCGCGGAGCAGCGCGCGTCGCTCGACGAGTTCGTGACGGGCCTGGACGCCTACGCGGCCGTCCGGGACAACGACCTGCTGCCGGCCAGCCGGGACCGCGACCTGGCCCGGTTCGTCAAGCTGCGCGACAGCAAGGCGCAGGGCCTGATCGACTCGATGAACGCGAGCGTCACCTCGCTGGTGGACCACGAGAGGGAGTCGGCCGCCGCGGCAGCCGACGCCGCCTCCCGGCAGTACCGCAGCAACCGCCTGCAGGTGATCGTGCTGCTCGCCGTCGGCACGGCGCTGGCGGTCGCCCTCGGCATGGTCGTCGCGCGGTCCATCCGCGGCGGGATCACGCGGGTGCGGGCCGTCGCCGAGGGCATCGCGCGCCGGGACCTGACCGTCCGGGCCGCGCTCGGCTCCCGCGACGAGCTCGGGCTGATGGGCGAGGCGCTCGACACTGCGATGGACGACCTTGGGCAGGTCGTGGCCACGATCGACGCGTCGTCGGGCGCGCTGTCGGCGGCGGCCGAGGAGATGTCGGCGACCAGCGGGGAGATCGCCGCGGCGGCGGAGCAGACGTCCGCCCAGGCCGGCGTGGTCGCGGCGGCGGCCGAGCAGGTGTCCCGCAACGTCCAGACCGTGGCCGCGGGCTCCGAGCAGATGGGCGCCTCCATCCAGGAGATCGCGCAGAACGCGGCGCGCGCCGCGGAGGTCGCCGACCGCGCGGTCGCCACCGTCGGCTCGACGGCGACGACCATGGCACGGCTCGGCGACGCGAGCCGGCAGATCGGCAACGTGGTCAAGCTCATCACCAGCATCGCGGAGCAGACCAACCTGCTCGCGCTCAACGCCACCATCGAGGCGGCTCGCGCGGGCGAGGCCGGCAAGGGCTTCGCGGTCGTCGCGGGAGAGGTCAAGGAGCTCGCGCAGGAGACCGCCAAGGCCACGGGGGACATCGCCCAGCAGGTGGAGGCCATCCAGTCCGAGGCGGGCGGCGCGGAGGCGGCGATCGACGAGATCAGCGGGATCATCGGGCAGATCAGCGCGTTCCAGGGCACGATCGCGAGCGCCGTGGAGGAGCAGACCTCCACGACGGCGGAGATCAACCGGAGCGTCGCCGAGGCGGCCACCGGATCCAGCGAGATCGCCGCGAACATCTCCGGGGTCGCCGACGGCGCGTCGGACACCACGCAGGGGGTCGTGCAGTCGCGGGACGCCGTGCAGTCGCTCGCCGCCATGTCGGCCGACCTCCGCACGCTCGTCGGCAGCTTCCGGGCGGGCTGACCGGCGGTCCGGCACGGCGCCTACGCTGGCGCCGTGCCGGACACCCGCCTGCGCCGCGTCGCCGTCCTGGTGCTCGAGGGCGCCAAGCCGCTGGACGTCGGGATGCCCGCGCAGGTGTTCACCACCCGGCCGTCGATGCCGTACGAGGTCCGGGTGTGCGGTCCCGCGCCCGGCCTGGTGCGCGGCGGCGACGGCCTGTCGTACCACGTGGCCGACGGCCTCGACGCGCTGGCGTGGGCGGACGTCGTGTTCATCCCCGGGTACCGGTTCCCGGACCGGGAGGACCCGCCGCCCGCCGTCGTGGCGGCCCTCGTCGCGGCGCACGAGCGCGGCGCGGACCTGGCGGCGATCTCGACCGGGGCGTTCGCGCTGGCGGCGACCGGGCTGCTGGACGGCCGGCGTGCGACGACGCACTGGCACTACACGCGCGCGTTCGCGGCCCGGTACCCCCGCGTGACCGTGGACGAGAACGTGCTGTTCGTCGACGAGGGCAGCCTGCTCACGTCCGCGGGTGCGGCGTCCGGCCTCGACCTGTGCCTGCACATCATCCGGCGGGACCTCGGCGTCGCGGCGTCGAACCACGCGGCCCGGCGGCTGGTCGCGGCGCCGTACCGCAGCGGCGGCCAGGCGCAGTACGTGCCGCGCAGCGTGCCCGAGCCCCTGGGCGAGCGGTTCGCCGCGACCCGGGAGTGGGTGCTGCGCCGGCTCGACGCCCCGCTGACCCTCGAGGTCATGGCGCGGCACGCGGCGGTGTCGCCGCGCACCTTCTCCCGGCGCTTCGTCGACGAGACCGGCTACACGCCGATGCAGTGGGTGCTGCGGGTGCGCGTGGACGCGGCGCGGGAGCTGCTCGAGCGCTCGCAGCGCTCCGTCGAGCAGGTCGCCGCCGACGTGGGGCTGGGCACCGGCGCGAACCTGCGGCGGCACTTCCAGCGGGTGCTGGGGACGACCCCGAGCGAGTACCGCCGCACGTTCACGCGCGGCGAGTAGGGGCCGCGGCCCGGCTGGCGAGATCCGTGCGGACCGTGGCGCCCCGGCCGCTGTCGGGCGCGCCCCCGCCCCGACAGGCTGGTCGCGACCGATCAGGCACCACCAGGAGGACACCATGACCCGCATCGCCGTGAACGGCTTCGGCCGCATCGGCCGGAACGTGCTGCGCGCGCTGCTCGAGCGCGGCAGCGACCTCGAGGTCGTCGCCGTCAACGACCTCGCCGAGCCGGCCGCGCTGGCCCGGCTGCTGGCGTTCGACTCCACCGCCGGCCGGCTCGGCCGGCCCGTCACCGTCGACGGCGACGCGATCGTCGTCGACGGGCACCGCATCCGGGTGCTCGCCGAGCGCGAGCCGTCCGCGCTGCCCTGGGCCGAGCTCGGCGTCGAGGTCGTCCTCGAGGCGACCGGGCGGTTCACGTCCGCCGCCGCGGCCCGCGGGCACCTCGACGCCGGCGCGCGCGTCGTGCTGGTCGGCGCACCGTCCGACGGCGCGGACGTGACGATCGCCTACGGCGTCAACACCGACGCGTACGACCCGGCCGTCCACACCGTGGTGTCGAACGCCTCGTGCACCACCAACGCCCTGGCCCCGCTCGCCCTCGTCCTCGACCAGCTCGCGGGCATCGAGCACGGGTTCATGACCACCGTGCACGCCTACACGCAGGAGCAGAACCTGCAGGACGGCCCCCACCGGGACGCCCGCCGGGCGCGGGCGGCAGCGGTCAACATCGTCCCGACCACGACGGGCGCCGCGAAGGCCATCGGCCTGGTCCTGCCGCAGCTCGACGGCCGGCTGTCCGGCGACTCGATCCGCGTCCCCGTGCCCGTCGGCTCGCTGGTCGAGCTGAACGCCACCGTGTCCCGCGACGTCAGCCGCGACGACGTGCTGGCGGCGTACCGGGCCGCGGCGGCGGGGCCGCTCGCGGGGGTCCTGGAGTACTCGGAGGACCCGCTGGTGTCGTCCGACATCACCGGCGACCCGGCGTCGTCGGTGTTCGACTCGCTCCTGACCCGCGTCGACGGCCGGCACGTCAAGGTCGTCGCCTGGTACGACAACGAGTGGGGCTTCTCGAACCGCGTCGTCGACACGCTCGAGCTGCTCGCGCGCTCGCTGGCCTGACGTCCCGGGCCGCCGGGCGGGAAGCCCCGCCCGGCGGCCGCGGACCTCCGCCCGCGGGCCCGCTCAGCCGGCCTTGACCGCGGACGTCCGCGCCGAGGTGGACGTGACGGTCGTGAACCCGGATCGCGTCACGGTCGCCCGCACCGACACCCGCTTGCCCTTGTCGGACTTCGTCAGCGTGTACGTGGGCTTCGTGGCGCCGGAGATCGCCCGGCCCTCGCGGAGCCACTGGTACGTGGTCCGGGTGCCCGTGACCGACAGCCGGGGGGCGACCGCCGTGAGCCGTGCGCCGACGCGTGCGGTGCCGCTGACCTTGGTCGCGGTCGTCACGGTGATGGTGCCGGGCTTCACGGTGGCCGTGGCCCCGGACGTGCGGGTCGCCGTGGTGTACCCGGCCCTCGCTCCGGAGACCCGGACGCTGAGCGTCGCCCCGCGGTCGGCAGCGGTCAGCGTGTACGTGGACGCGGTCGCGCCGCGGATCGCGGTCCCGGACCGCAGCCACTGGTACGTCAGTGCGACGCCGGACGGCGCCCAGGTGCCGGGCTTCGCGGTGAGGGTGCGGCCCACGGCCGCCGTGCCGGAGACGACCGGTGTCGAGGGGGTGAGCGTGCCCGGGGCCACCGCGGCGGTCGCTGCGGACGGCCAGGTCACGCCGAGGTCCGAGGCGCCGACCCGGATGCTGATCGCCCGGCCGAGGTCGGCGGACGTGGGCCGGTAGGTCGTCCCCGTCGCCCCCTGGATGGGGGTGCCGTCCCTCAGCCACTGGTAGGTGAGGGGCACCTGCCAGGGGTCCCAGAACCAGGGCGCCACGGTGAGGGTGCCGCCGACGACCGGGGTGCCCGTCACCGTCGGTGCCGCCGGAGTGCCTGCGGGGGTCAGGACCGCCCAGTGCGCGGCGGTCCAGGTGCCGTCGGCGAACGGCTGGTACGTGAGCGCGGCCCACGCCCCGGCGCGCGCCACGTCTGCGGCGGTCGGGGTGTACGTGACGACGCAGGTCAGGGACGCGCCGGGCTCGACGGGCGCGTCGAGTGCGATGCCTGCGGCCCAGACGTCCCCGTCCCAGCCCCAGAAGGCGCAGTCACCGCCCGTGACCTCCGGCAGGGCGTCCGTGTCCAGGTACGCCACGAGCGCCGACTCCGGGTCCGGCACGAGGGGTGTCGCGTGCTCGTTGGTCGCGGTGTACGTCCAGGTGACGGGCACCCCGGCCGCGTAGCTGGTGGCAGGGGCCGCGGTGACCGCCAGGGTGAGCTCGTCGTCCGCGGTCGCGGCCTGCGCTCCGCCGGCGGTGCCCGCCGTCAGCAGGCCGGCACCGAGGACGGCCGTGAGGGCGGTGGCTCCGGCTCGCCGGAGCAGCGGACGGGTGAGGGGGACGTGGTGCACGCGGCGCTCCGATTCGGGTCGTGGAGGGAACGCCCGGAGCATCGGCAGCTGCTGCCGCGGCTGGAGGGGACCTCGGGCCCGGGTCGCGTCCGTTCACCCTGATGCCCGAGGCAACCGTCCGTCCGTCCGGCTCGGGACCCGATCAGGTGAACGCGGCCGCGTCCGTCCCGGGGGTGCTCACCGGGCGGCCTGCTCCTCGCGCAGCAGGGCGTACGCGAACGAGTCCAGCCACCGCCCCGACCGGTGCAGCGACTCGGCGCGGAACGTCGCCTCGCGCCGCATGCCGATCCGCTCCATGAGCCGCCACGACGGCGTGTTGTCCGCGAAGCAGAGGGCGGTGACGCGGCGCAGACCGAGGTCGGTGAAGCACAGCCCGAGCACGCGGGCCGCGGCCTCCGTCGCGAGTCCCCGGCCGTGGTGCGCCGGGTCGAACGCCCAGCCGAGCTCCGCCTGCGTCGCCACGGCGTCGCCGGCCACCTCCGTCTGCGCCCAGGCGTCCTCGACGCGGACCATGAGGTCGCCCACGACGACGCCCTCGTGCTCGGCGACCAGCGTCACCCGCAGGCGGTCCGGCTCCGCGAACTGAGGGGCCCACGCGTCGAGCGCGCCCGGCACGGCGGTCATCCACTCCGCCACGGCCGGCAGGCGCCGGTACCGCCACACCGCCTCGGCGTCGGAGGCGGTGGCGGGGCGCAGCGTCAGGCGCTCGGTGGTGACGGGCCAGGCGAGGTCCTGCAGGGCGGGGGGCACGGTCCCCATCATGCGCGCGGCGACGGCCCCGCGGAGCCGGTCTCGGACACCCGGCGGAGGCGCTGCAGGTGGTACCGCCAGCCCTCGGCGTGCTCGGCGGGCAGCGTGGGCGGGGTCCCGGCGGTCGCGAACCCGGACTCGGTGAGCATCACCTCCGTCCCCGCCCCGGCGGCGGCGAGGCGGATCGTCACGTCCAGGGGGTGCGCCCACGACGGCTCGCGCCACCGGAACGCCAGCAGGCCCGGGGCGTCGCACCGGACCACCTCGCCGGTCGCGGACCGCACCTCGCCGTCCTCGGTCCACGTCTCCACGAGCGGGGACCCGGCGACGGGGTCGAAGACGAGCTCGGGCCACCACGCGGCGCGCCCGGCGGTCAGCGCCCACCAGACCGCGTCGGGCGCGGCGGCGACGGTCTGCGAGACGGACACCGATCCGGGCGGGGACGACGGGGGCACGACCGGACGGTAGCGCGGACGCCCGCCGCACGGGATCCGTGAGCACCGCGTCGCGGGCCGTATGGGATCCGTGAGGATCGCCGCCGGCACCCCGGGGGCGGGCGTGTGATGGGCGACGGCCCCGCTCTCGCCGGGGTCGCCGCCCGGCCGAGCGCCGGTGCGGCCCCGTCCGAAGGGAGCCCCCTCGTGCTGGACCTGGTTGTCGTGGCGGCCGTGGTCGTCCTGTTCGCCCTCGTGGGCGCGGTGGCCTCGGGGGTGGAGCGGCTGTGATCGTGCTCGACCTGCTGGCCGTCGTCCTGGGCGTCGCGGCGGTGGTCTACCTGGTGTGGGCGCTCGTGAAGCCGGAGCGGTTCTGATGGGGGCGGGCTGGGCGGCCGCCGCGCAGCTGGCGGCCGTCGTGCTCGTGCTCGCCGCGCTGTACCGGCCGCTGGGCGACGCCATGGCGCGGGTGTACACCTCCGGTCGGGACCTGCGGGTGGAGCGCGTCCTGTACCGGGTGCTGGGGGTGGACCCGGGGTCGGAGCAGTCGCCGCGGGCGTACACGCGCAGCGTCCTGGCGTTCTCCCTGGTCGGCGTGCTGCTCGTCTACGCGCTGCAGCGGCTGCAGGCGTGGCTGCCGTGGGACCTGGGCCTGCCGGGCGTGGGGCAGCACCTCGCGTTCAACACGGCCGTGTCGTTCGTGACGAACACGAACTGGCAGGCGTACTCCCCGGAGGCGACGCTCGGCTACGCGGTGCAGGCCGGTGCCCTCGCGGTGCAGAACTTCGTGTCCGCGGCAGTCGGGCTCGCAGTGGCCGTCGCGCTGGTGCGCGGGTTCGCCCGGCGCCGCAGCGGGACGATCGGCAACTTCTGGGTCGACCTGGTGCGGGGGACGCTGCGGATCCTGCTGCCGCTCTCGGTGGTCGCGGCGGTCGTCCTGGTCGCCGGCGGCGTGGTCCAGAGCTGGTCCGGGTTCACCGACGTGACGACGCTCGCCGGCGGCACGCAGACGCTCCCGGGCGGCCCGGTCGCCTCGCAGGAGGCCATCAAGCTGCTCGGCACCAACGGCGGCGGGTTCTTCAACGCGAACGCGGCGCACCCGTACGAGAACCCCACCGCGTGGACGTCGACGTTCGAGGTGGTGCTGCTCCTCGCGATCCCGTTCAGCCTGCCCCGGACGTTCGGGCGGATGGTCGGCAGCGACCGGCAGGGCTACGCGCTGCTCGCCGCGATGGCGTCGATCTTCCTGGTCAGCACCGTGGCGCTGACGGTCGTCGAGATGCACGGCGCCGGCACCGCGCCGCAGTTCGCGGGCGCCGCGATGGAGGGCAAGGAGCAGCGGTTCGGCGTCGCGGCCTCCGCGCTGTACGCGGGCGCCACCACGCTGACGTCGACGGGGTCGGTGAACGCGATGCACGACTCGTTCACGGCGCTCGGCGGCCTGTTCCCGATGCTCAACATGATGCTCGGCGAGGTCGCTCCGGGCGGTGTCGGCTCCGGCCTGTACGGGATGCTCGTGCTCGCGGTCGTCGCCGTGTTCGTCGGCGGCCTCATGGTCGGGCGGACGCCGGAGTACCTGGGCAAGCGGATCGGGCCGCGCGAGATCAAGCTCGCGTCCCTGTACATCCTCGTGACGCCCACGCTGGTGCTCGCGGGCACCGCGCTGTCGTTCGCGGTCCCGGGGGTGCGCGCCGGCGTGGAGGGCTCCATGGCCAACCCCGGCGTGCACGGCTTCTCCGAGGTGCTGTACGCGTTCACGTCCGCCGCGAACAACAACGGCTCGGCGTTCGCGGGGCTGACGGCGAGCACGCCGTGGTTCGACTCGGCGCTGGGCGTCGCGATGCTGCTCGGCCGGTTCGTGCCCGTCGTGCTGGTGCTGGCGCTCGCGGGCTCGCTCGCCGCGCAGGACGTGGTCCCCGCCACCGCCGGGACGCTCCCCACCCACCGGCCGCAGTTCGTCGGCCTCCTCACGGGCGTCGCGGTGATCGTGACCGCCCTGACGTACTTCCCCGTTCTCGCGCTGGGTCCCCTGGCGGAAGGGCTGTGACTCCCATGACGACGCTCCTGCAGCAGGACCCCGCGCAGCAGGCCCCCGGCGGCCCGGCGGCGCCGGCCCCACGTCCCCGGCGCGGGCTGAGCGCGGCGCAGCTCCGCGAGGCCCTGCCCGGCGCGCTGCGCAAGCTCGACCCGCGCGTGATGTGGCACAACCCCGTGATGTTCGTGGTGGAGGCCGGCGCCGTCCTGACGACGCTCCTCGCCGTCGCGGAGCCGTTCACCGGCGGTCCGGGGGAGTCGGGCGGCACGCCCACGCCCGTGACGTTCACGGCGGCGATCGCCGCCTGGCTGTGGGCGACGGTGCTGTTCGCGAACCTCGCCGAGGCCGTGGCGGAGGGCCGTGGCAAGGCGCAGGCGGACAGTCTGCGGCAGACCCGGTCGAGCACGACGGCCACCGTGGTGGTCGGCTACGACGCGGCGGCCGACCCCGCGGCGGAGCGCGCCCGCACCCGGACGGTCGCCTCGCCCGACCTCGCGCTCGGGGACGTGGTCGTCGTGACCGCCGGCGAGCTGGTGCCGGGCGACGGCGACGTGGTGTGGGGCATCGCCTCGGTGGACGAGTCCGCGATCACCGGCGAGTCCGCGCCGGTGGTCCGGGAGTCCGGCGGCGACCGCAGCGCGGTGACCGGCGGGACGCGCGTGCTGTCCGACCGGATCGTCGTGCGGATCACCTCGACGCCGGGGGAGACGTTCGTGGACCGGATGATCGCGCTCGTCGAGGGGGCCGCGCGGCAGCGGACGCCGAACGAGATCGCGCTGAACATCCTGCTGGCGTCGCTGTCCGTGGTGTTCGTGGTGGTCGCGCTGACCCTCGGGCCGGTCGCGTCGTACGCCGGTGCGGCGGTGAGCGTGCCGGTGCTCGTGGCGCTGCTGGTGTGCCTCATCCCGACGACCATCGGCGCGCTGCTGTCCGCCATCGGCATCGCGGGCATGGACCGGCTGGTGCAGCGCAACGTCCTGGCGATGTCCGGCCGCGCGGTCGAGGCCGCCGGCGACGTCACCACGCTGCTGCTCGACAAGACCGGCACCATCACGTACGGCAACCGCCGGGCGGTGGCGTTCCTGCCGCTCGCCGGCGTCCCGGAGGCGGAGCTGGTGCGGCGCGCGGCGCAGGCGTCCGCCGTCGACCCGACCCCGGAGGGCCGGTCGATCGTGGACCTCGCGGTCGCCGGCGGGGTCGCCGGCGGGGCGGCCGACGTCGCCGACCTGCCGCCCGGGACGGACGTCGTGCCGTTCACCGCGCAGACCCGCATGAGCGGCGTCGACCTGCCGGACGGCACGGTGGTCCGCAAGGGCGCCGGCAGCGCGGTGCTGGCCTGGCTCGCGGCGGCGGAGGCGCCGGCCGGGCTGACGGAGGTCGTCGAGCGCATCTCCGCCGACGGCGGCACCCCGCTGGTGGTCGCGGTGCAGGACCGCGACGGGGAGGGTCGGGTCCTCGGCGTCGTCCACCTCAAGGACGTCGTCAAGGAGGGCCTGTCCGACCGGTTCGCCGAGCTGCGCGCCATGGGCATCCGCACCGTGATGATCACGGGCGACAACCCGCTGACCGCCCGGGCCATCGCGGCGGAGGCCGGCGTGGACGACTTCCTCGCGGAGGCGACGCCGGAGGACAAGCTGGCGCTGATCCGGCGCGAGCAGGAGGGCGGGCACCTGGTCGCGATGACCGGCGACGGCACCAACGACGCCCCCGCGCTCGCCCAGGCGGACGTCGGCGTCGCGATGAACACCGGCACGTCGGCCGCCAAGGAGGCCGGCAACATGGTCGACCTCGACTCCGACCCGACCAAGCTCATCGACATCGTGCGGATCGGCAAGCAGCTGCTCATCACGCGCGGCGCGCTCACCACGTTCTCGCTCGCCAACGACGTCGCGAAGTACTTCGCGATCATCCCGGCGCTGTTCGCCGGCGCGTTCCCGGGGCTCGCGGCGCTCAACGTCATGCACCTGGGCTCGCCGGCCTCGGCCATCCTCTCGGCGATCGTCTTCAACGCGCTCGTCATCGTCGCGCTGATCCCGCTGGCGCTGCGCGGGGTGCGGTACCGGCCCGCCGCCGCGTCCGCGCTGCTCGGCCGCAACCTGCTCGTCTACGGGCTGGGCGGCGTGGTCGCCCCGTTCCTCGGCATCAAGCTGATCGACCTGGTCGTCAGCCTGCTGCCCGGCTTCTGACCGGCGCGCCGGACCCCGACCCCCCGAACCCCGAGAAGGACCCATGAGCTCCCCCCGCACCACCTGGCCGCACGTGCGCGTCGCCCTGCGCGCGATGCTCGTCCTCACCCTGCTGCTCGGCGTCGGCTACCCGCTGCTCGTCACCGGCCTCGGGCGCCTCGTGCCGGCGCGTGCCGACGGCTCGCTCGTCGCCGGGCCGGACGGCGACGTCGTCGGCTCGGCGCTGATCGGCCAGGCGTTCACCGACGCGGACGGGGCGCCGCTGCCGCAGTACCTGCAGCCCCGGCCGTCCGCGACCGGGTACGACGCGGCGGCCTCCGCGGGGTCGAACCTCGGCCCGGAGAACCCGGACCTCGTCGCCGCCGTCGAGGAGCGGCGCGAGGCGGTCGCGGCGTTCGAGGGCGTCGACCCCGCGGCGGTGCCGCCGGACGCCGTCACCGCGTCCGCGTCGGGCCTCGACCCGCACATCAGCCCGGAGTACGCCGAGCTGCAGGTGCCGAGGCTGGCGCGGGAGCGCGGCCTGACGCCCGACGAGGTGCGCCGCGTCATCGCGGACGCCACCACCGGGCCGGACCTCGGGTTCCTCGGGCAGGCGGCGGTGGACGTGCTGCAGGTCAACGTGGCGCTCGACCGGCTGGCGTGACGGGCGGGCGCCGGCGGTGGTGTAGAACGGCGGGGACCCCCGCGACGCCGCGCGGGCGACCGCACGCACAGGAGCGCCCCGCATGACCGAGCCGTACGGCTACCTGCTGGTCCACTTCGTGGAGGACCAGGTGGGCCACGCCGAGAAGATCTACTTCTCCCTGTCGGTCGGCGACGACCCGCTGCGCTGGCGGCGGCTCCGCGGCGGCGAGGCGGTGCTCGAGTCCACCGGCGGGACCGGCGGCGTCCGCGACCCCCACCTGGTGCGCGGGCCGGACGGCTTCCACCTGCTCGTGACGGACCTGCGCGTCTGGCGGCCGGAGGGCCCGGACTGGTGGGCGTACCGGCACCGCGGCAGCCGGGACCTCGTCGTGTGGGACTCGCCGGACCTGGTCACCTGGTCCGCGCCGCGGTACGTCACCGTCGCGCCGCCGGGTGCGGGCATGGCGTGGGCGCCGGAGGCCGTCTACGACCCCGTGTCGGGCGACTACCTGGTGCACTGGTCGTCCGGGCTGGACGACTGCGGTCCCGACGGCGACGCGGGCCGGGACACGGGGCCCGCCCGGATCATGGTGGCCCGCACCCGCGACTTCCGGACGTTCACCGAGCCGCGGACGTACCTGGAGCTGCCCGTCGGCGTGATCGACATGACGGTGCACGTCACCGGCGACGCCGTGCACCGGTTCGCCAAGCAGGACGACGACGCGCCCGGGTCCTGGGGCGTGTTCCACCAGGTCGGCCCGTCGTTCTTCGCGGACGACTTCGTGACGGTGGCCCGGAACATCGGCGCCGACCTCGGCTCCCACGTCGAGGGGCCGCTCGTGTTCCGGGCGCACCACGAGCACCGGTGGTACCTGTGGGTGGACCGGTACCCGGAGCTGCCGCAGGGCTACCGCGCGCTGACGACCACCGACCTGCGGTCGGGGGACTGGCGGCCGGTGCCCGACCTGGAGCTCGAGCCGAACACCAAGCACGGGGTGGTCCTGCCGCTGCTGCGCCACGAGCACGCGGCCCTCGACGCCCTCTGAGGTGACCGGCGCCGGCCGGTCCGGCGCGCCGTCGCGGTGCCACCCCCGGGGTGGACCCGTCGCCCCTCCGCCCCCCGGCGCCGCCACGAACGGGTGGTCCGGCGTGGGCCGCGCGTGGGTGGGGCGCTGGGCCGATCGGGTGCAGCGGTCGCGGAACACCGCGAAAACCTGCGGATCGGTCGGGATGTGCCGAATGGGCCGGGTGTCCAACTCGTGCCACCGAAGGAGCAGTCATGCCCGTGCAGCCCGTCGATCCCCCGCTCGTGGTGCGGCGCCGAGGGCCCTCGAGCTGGCCGCTCGCCGTGAAGCTGGGCGGCAGCCTCGCCCTGCTGGCCCTCGTGGCCGTCGTGCTCGCCGCGGTCTCGACGACGCGGCTGCTCGCGATGGCGGCCAGCCAGGACGAGATGGACTCCGACGGCGTCGTGCCGCTGGTCGCGGTCGCCGACCTGCAGCGGGAGTTCACCGCGCAGCGGCTGGCGTACGTCCGGCTCGCGCTGCTCGACGAGCAGGACGTGGAGGCGGAGCTCGGGGAGATCGGCGAGCGGGACGACCGGATCGCCGACCTGACCGGGACGCTGGTGGCGGAGCTGGGGTCGGACGGCGTCGCGGGCGAGATCCAGGAGGCCGTCGCGGCCTACGAGCAGACGGCCTCCGAGAACTACGTCCCCCTGCTCCGCGCCGGCGACCCGGCCGCGGTCGACGTGGTGAACGGCACCCTGCGCACGGCCGGGCAGGACGCCGACCAGCTCATCGACCAGGTCTCGGACGCCGCCGGGACGCGGGCCCACGACATCGCCGCGGACGGCGAGCAGCTCGTCCGGCAGTCGGTGCTGGTCGTGTGGGTCGTGCTCGCCGGCGCCCTCGCCGTCGTCGGCGTCGTCGCGGTCCTGGTGCTGCGCCAGGTGCTGACCGGCCTGCGGTCGGTCCAGACCTCGCTCGTCGCGATCGCCGACGGCGACCTCACCGTCGCGCCGCGGGTGGTGTCCGGCGACGAGGTCGGGCAGATGGCCGCGGCGCTCGCCACCGCGCAGACGCAGCTCCGCGGCACGATCTCCCGGGTGGTCGAGGCCGCGCAGACGGTGGCCGCGGCGACCGAGCAGCTCTCGGCGTCCTCGACGCAGGTGTCGGCGTCCTCGCAGGAGACGGCGACCCAGGCCGGCTCGGTCGCGGCCTCCGCCGAGCAGGTGTCGCGCAGCGTGCAGACGGTCGCCGCCGGCGCGGAGCAGATGGGCGCGAGCATCCGCGAGATCGCCCAGAACGCGTCCGAGGCGGCGAAGGTCGCGGCGTCGGCGACGCAGGTCGCGCAGTCCACCACCGAGCAGGTGAGGCGGCTCGGCGAGTCCAGCCAGGAGATCGGCAGCATCATCAAGGTCATCACCAGCATCGCGGAGCAGACCAACCTGCTCGCGCTGAACGCGACGATCGAGTCGGCCCGTGCGGGCGAGGCGGGCAAGGGCTTCGCGGTGGTCGCCGGCGAGGTCAAGGAGCTCGCGCAGGAGACCGCGAGGGCCACCGAGGACATCGCCCGCCGCATCGACCGCATCCAGACGGACACCACGGGTGCGGTCGCCGCGATCGACGAGATCTCCGAGACGGTCGGGGCGATCAACGACTACCAGACGACCATCGCGAGCGCCGTCGAGGAGCAGACCGCCACCACCGCGGAGATCTCGCGCTCGGTGGCGGAGGCCGCGACCGGGTCGGGGGAGATCGCGCAGACGATCAGCGGCGTCGCGCAGCAGGCGGACGCCGCGAACCAGGCGCTCAACCAGGTCGACCAGGCGGTCGGCGAGCTCGCGCGGATGGCCGAGACGCTGCGCGGCGACGCCGCGGTGTTCCGGGTCTGACCGCGGGCCCCCGGCCCGGCCGGCGGGCGGGGCGGCTCACGCGGCCGCCCCGTCCACCGCGCCGCCCGCCTCGCCGCCCGTCGCGCCGTCCGGAGGGGCGGGCACGCACAGCCCCGCGAGGGCCAGCGCCGCCGCGTCCGCCGCGGCGCCCACCAGCACGTCGTCCCGGGTGGTGAGCCACAGCATCCCCAGGCCCGAGCCGGCCGAGGTGAAGGCGCCGGCCAGGGCGTCGATGGGGACCGTCCAGGACAGCCGCATCCGGTGGCTCCAGCGGGCGACGAGGTCACCCACGGTGCGGTCCGCCTCCGTGCGGCTCCGGGCCGCCCGGTCCGGGGAGTGCCGGGCGACCGTCACCGTGAGCTCGTGGAGCAGCAGGTGGCGCTCCGGGTCGGACCGCACCGCCAGCAGGAGGCCCTCGAGGGCGTCGCGGAACGCGGTGCGCGGGTCGGGGTGCTCGAACGCGGCGTCCCCGGCGGGGTGCAGCACCGCCAGCGCCTCGCGCTCGAGCAGCGCCTCCACGAGCTCGCCGCGCGAGGCGAAGCAGTAGTGGAAGGCCCCGTGGGCGAGACCCGCCCGCTGGGTGACGGTCCGCGTGGTGACGGCGGCGAGCCCGCCGTCGCGGGCGACGGCCGAGGCGGCCTCGAGCAGCTGCTCGCGTCTCTCCTCGACCGGTCGGTGCTCCTGGTGCCGCATCGTGGCCATGGCGGGACCTCCTCGCGCGCCACCGTAGTGGCGCGGCGGGCGGGTCGCCCCGGCGAGGGCTCCCGCCTGCGGGGGCGCCCGTCAGGCCGGCGACGACGCCACGTCGGAGTCCGTCAGGACGGTGCGGGAGACCCCGTGCGTGGTGGCGTGCACGGCGAACGCGCCCGTGGCCGCGTCGAGCTCGAGCTCCGCCGTCTCGGCCCCGGACGTCCACCGGAGCCGGGCGGTGGTGCCGGTCACCTCGGGGTGGAACGTGCCGCCGAACGCCGGGTGCGTGGTGCGCAGGCGCAGCGCGGTCAGCTGGGCGCGGACCGCCGGCCGGTCGAGCGCCGCGGCCACCTCGTCGTCGGTGTACCGGTGCCGGTTGACGTCCCGCCCGACGCCGGTCGCCGCGAGCAGGTCCATGTCGTTCTCCCCGGCGAGCAGGCCCACGTAGTACACCTGCGGGATGCCGGGCACGAACAGCTGGACCAGGCGCGCCAGCACGTAGCGGCGGTCGTCGCGGCCCAGCGCGTCGTAGAACGTGCAGTTGACCTGGTAGAGGTCGAGGTTGGACGCGGCCGCACCGGTGGCCTGCCGGCTGGTGCCGCCGCTGTTGTCGTGGATGCGCTCGACCAGGGCGTCGATGTCCGCGGGCGGCAGCAGCCCGGGCTCGCCGGGACGCAGGTCGCTGGGGCCGACGTCGACGATGCCGATCCCGTCGTGCGTGTCGAGCACCGTCACGGCGTTCGCCGGCCGGATGCCGAGCCAGCGGTCGAGCGGCGCGAGGTCCCCGGTGGTCAGCGCGTGCAGCACCAGCGGCGGCAGCGCGAAGTCGTAGACGAGGTCGACGGTCTGCGCGATCTCGACCTGCTGGAGGTAGTGGCCGTGCACCTCCACCAGCACCTGGGCGCCGCGGGCGTGCGCGTGCTCCACGATGCGGCGCGTGTACGCGGCGGTCGCGGGCGTCATGAAGCAGTCGGTGCCCGCCTCCTTGCCCGTGTACCCGACGGCGTCCAGGCGCAGCACCGTCACCCCGCCGGCGGTCAGGGCGTCGACCACGGACGTGAGGTAGTCCCACGCCTGCGTCGTCCGCAGGTCGATGTCGACCTGGTCCGGGGTGAACGTCGTCCACACCAGGCGCCGCTCGCCGCCGAGCGTCATCGCCGTGAACGGCAGGCCCGGCCGGGGGCGGTAGATGCGCGCGAGGTCCTGCTCGGTGGCGCCGTCCGGGAACACCGACCCGAGCGTGAGGAACATCGGCGCCCAGGGGGAGGCGTCCCCGCGCTCGCGCACGTCCTGGAACTGCGCGGACTCCGCCGAGACGTGGTTGACGATGACGTCGGCCATCACCGTCCGGCCGTCCGCGAGGCGCCGCACGTCGTCCCACGTGCCGAGGCGCGGGTCGACCACGGTGTGGTCCCGCGGGTCGAACCCCGCGTCGGTCCCGTCGAACGGCGTGAAGAACGGCAGCACGTGCACGCCGTCGAACGCGCCGGCCAGCGGGCCGTCGAGCAGCCCGGCGAGCCGGGCCACGTCCCCGCCGAGCCGGTCCGCGTAGGCGATGAGCTGCGGCCCGGTCCGCACGGCGGGGGCGGGGGGGACGTCGGGCACGGCCGGGGTGGCGGCGGGCTGGTCGGTCACGGCGGGTCTCTTCTCCGGTCGGTCCGCCCGGGTCGCGGGCGGGTCGGTGGCGGCAGGTCGGTGGCGGGTCGGTGCCGGTGGGTTCGGGGTCGGCGGCCGCGGGGCCGCCGCTGTCACAGGGCGGGGAACGCCGCGGGCGGCGCATGCCCCTCGGGCGCGCGGGGTCCGAGCAGCCGTCGCACCCACGCGCGGCGCGCGGCGCGGGACGCCTGCGACAGCGCGGCGCCGGGCACGAACACGTCGAACGCGTGGCAGCCGCCGGGCCAGACGTGCAGCTCGGCGTCGCCGCCGGCCGCCCAGATGCGCGCCGCGTACGCCACGCACTCGTCCCGGAACGTCTCGGCCGACCCGACGTCGACGAACGTCGGCGGCAGGCACGACAGGTCGGTGGCCCGCGCGGGCGCCGCCGTGGCCGGGACGTCGTCCCCGCCCTGCGCGTCGCCCAGGTAGGCGCGCCAGGCCTCCCGGTTCACGTCGGCGTCCCAGGAGCCGTGGCCGCGCATCTGCGCGGGGGAGCCGTCGCCGTCGCGGTCGTCGAGCATCGGGCACACGAGCAGCTGCCCGGCCAGGGCGGGGCCGCCGCGCTCCCGGGCGGCGAGGACCACGGCGGCGGCCAGCCCCCCGCCCGCGCTGATCCCGCCGAGCAGCACCCGGTCGGGGTCGACCCCGAGCTCGGCGGCCTGCGCCACCACCCACACCAGCGCGGCGTAGGCGTCCTCGAGCGCCGCCGGGTACGGGTGCGCCGGGGCCAGCCGGTAGTCCACCGACACCACGGTCGCGCCGACCTCGTCGGCGAGCTCGCAGGCGTCGGCCACGTTGTCGCGGACCGACCCCGTGACCAGCCCGCCGCCGTGCAGGTGCACGATCACGGGCGTCGGGGCCGTGGCGCCGTGCGGCCGGAGCACGAGCACGGGCACGTCGCTCCCGCCGGGCCGGGGGGCGGGCACCGTCCGCTCCTCGATGCGGTACCGCGCCTCGAGCGGGCCGAGGTCCGGCTCGACGTGACGGTCGTGCAGCGACGCGATCCCGTCCTGCGGCACCCCGACGACCACGTCGGAGGCGTGCTCGGTGAGCGCCGCGGCGATCTCGGGGTCGAACGGGGGCCGCCGCAGCTCGGAGACGGTCGTCATCCCTTGACCGCCCCCTGCATGAGCGCGGAGACGAACTGCCGCTGGAACGCCAGGAACACGATCAGGGTCGGCGTGAGGATCAGCAGCGACCCGGCGCACAGCAGCGGGATGTCCGTGCCCCACTGGCCCTGGAACGCCCCGAGGGCGCCGGCCATCGTGCGCTTCGTCGGGTCGTCGACGAGCACGACCGCCAGCAGGAACTGGTTCCACGTCCACAGGAACAGCAGGATCCCGAGCGACGACAGGGCGGGCGCGGACAGCGGCAGGTGGATGCGGCTGAACAGCTGCCACGTGCCGGCGCCGTCGATGCGGGCGGCCTCCGACAGGTCCTCCGGCATGTTGACGAAGTGCGCGCGCATCCACATCACCGCGAACGGCATGTACAGGCCGAGCAGCGGCAGGATGATCGCCCACCGGGTGTTGAGCAGGCCGAGGTCGCGCATCTGGTAGTACAGCGGCACGATCACGCCCTGGAACGGCAGGGTCAGCCCGAGCACGAACGCCAGGAAGATCCACCGGTGCCCCGGCGGGCGCAGGTGCCCGAGCGAGAACCCGGCGAGCGTCGCGATGAGCAGCGACAGCGGGACCGTGCCGATCTCGATGAGCACGCTCGACCACAGCAGCGCGCGCATGTTCGCCGCCTGGAACGCGTCGACGAAGTTGTGCCACTGCGGCTGCTCGGGCAGCGACAGGCCGGCGGGGTAGGAGCCCGACGGGTGCAGCGCCGTGAGGAACAGGCTGACGAACGGGGCGATGGTGATGACCATCAGCAGGATCAGCAGGACGCGGCTCAGCCACGCCTCGCGGCGGGAGACGATCACCGGTCACCTTCCCGGGTCAGGCGCTGGATCGGCAGCACGATGGCGAGGACGAGCACCATGAACGCCACCGCGAGCGCGGACGCCTGGCCGACCTCCCGGCTGAAGAACGCCAGGTAGTAGATCTCCAGGCCGGGGACGAGCGTGGCGTTGCCGGGCCCGCCCTGCGTGGAGATGTAGACGATGTCGAAGCTGGCGAGCGCGGCGATCACCGTCACGGTGATGCACACGCCCAGCTCCTGGCGCAGGCTCGGCAGCGTGATCGCGAAGAACTCGCGGACCGCGCCGGCGCCGTCGAGGCGCGCGGCCTCGTACAGGGCGGGGTCGATCTTGGTCATGCCGGCGAGCAGCAGCAGCATGCACAGGCCGAGCGCGACCCAGGCGCCGATGACGCCGACCGCGGGCAGCGCGGTCTGGAAGTCGCCGAGCCACGCCCGGGTGAGCGAGTCGAGGCCGACCGCCCGCAGCACCTGGTTGACGAGCCCGTCGGACGACATCAGCCAGGTCCACATGATGCCGGCGGCCACCAGCGGGATGACCTGCGGCAGGAACAGCACGGTCCGGGACACCAGCGCCAGGCGGCTGGTGGCGAACTTCCGGATGATCGCCGCCGTCAGCAGGCCCAGCAGCACCGGGACGAAGCTGAAGTAGATGATGAGCTGCAGCGCGTTGAGGATGGACCCGAACATCTCCGAGTCCCCGAGCAGCCGCGTGTAGTTGTCGATCCCGACCCACGTCGCGGCCGAGATGCCGTTCCAGTCGTAGAACGAGTACTGCACGGTCAGCGCCAGGGGCCGCAGCACGAACACCACGTACACCACGGCCGCCGGCACCACGAGGGCGAGCGCGACCCAGCCCCGGCGCAGGCGCCGCGCCCGGAGGGCGCGGCGCCTGTCGTCCAGGCCGTGCGGCTGCTCGGCCGCCTCGCGGAGACCGGGACGACCGGTCGTCCGCATCCGCATCATCAGCCGCCGATCTCGCTCTCGTACTGCTTCTGCACGTCGGCGAGCATCCCGGCCGGGTCCTGCTGACCCGCGACGAGCTTCTGCAGGTTCGGCGTCCAGCCCTTGGCGTAGATCGCGCCGGTGGCGTTGGCGATGAAGTCCATCGCGCCGTCCTTCTCGCCGATGGTCGCGCCGGCCGCGAGCGTCTGCGCGGTCACGGAGTCCGCGTCGACGTCCGGCATGAACGCGTCCGCCAGGCCCAGCGGGTGCGAGCCGCCGACCTCGACCTGGATGGTGCGGGCCTCCTCGTTGGTCGCCGCCCAGTCGAAGAAGAACGCCGCGCAGTCCGGGTGCTCCGCCTGCGCGCCGATCCCGAAGGTCAGCGGCGCGGACATGGCGCCCAGGTCGCCGCCCTCCTCGAGCGGCGGCATGAGGAAGAACCCGACCTCGCCCGGCATCTGCGCGTCGAGGTTGCCCGACTCCCAGTCGCCGTTGAACATCAGGAGGCTCTCGCCCTCCATGAACCGGCTCATCATCATCGAGTAGTCGAGGGAGTTGATGTCGTCGGCGAAGTAGCCGGCGTCGATCCACGACTTCAGGTGCTCGGCGGCCTCGAGGTTGGTCGGCGTGTCGATGGTCGCGCCGGACCGCTGGAAGATCCAGTCGTTGATCTCGGTGGTGTCGCCGTAGGACGCCATGAGCGCCTGCAGCGGGAACGCGAGGCCGCCGGTGGCGCCGCCGTTGAACTGCGCGGCGGGCGTGATGCCGGCGTCCTTGGCCTTCTGCATCATGTCGTCGAGCTCGGCGAGCGTGGCCGGGGGCTCCGTGACGCCGATCTGCGCCGCGAGGTCCTTGTTGTAGAACACGCCGGTCATGGAGAACCCGAGGCCCATGCCGTACAGCGGGCCCTCGCCGCGGGCGCCGTCGTCGTCGACGCGCAGCTGGACGAGCTGCGAGGCGGGCCACTGGTCCCAGCCCATCGAGCTGGCGTAGCCGTCGAGGTCGAGCAGCAGGCCGTCCTTCGCGAGCTCGGACATCTGCGGCAGGCGCATGAGGTCCGGCGGGTCGTCGGCCAGCACCCGGGGGGCGTTCTGCGTGATGACCGCGAACTGGTCCTCGCGGACGTCGAACGTCACGTTCGGGTACTGCTTGGTGAACTCGGCGAACAGGTCCTTGGGCATGGGGAAGCCCGTCTCGATGTACGCGCTGAGCGTCACCGGGTCGGTGCCGCAGGTCGCCGTGGCGTCGCCTGTGGCCGACCCGCCGGTCGCCGAGTCGTCCGTGTCGCTGGTGCCGCCGCCGGGTGCGCTGCACGCCGTCACGGCCAGCAGGCCCGCGAGGCACAGCGACGTCGCTGCGGCGGCCCGCCGGCCCTTCGTGCTCATTCGAGACACCGGTGTCTCCCTTCATCGAGGAGCGGCCCGGAGGCCGGTGCTAAATCGACTTAGCACGCATACTGTCGTCCCGGGACGGCGCGCACGTCAAGCCGACGCCGGTCACGGATTCGTCACGGTTCGCGGCCCGCGCCCTGCTCGCGCCCGGCTCCCGGACGTGGCACCGCGCCCGCGGGCCGCCGCTAGGATCGCGCCGACGGAGGGACACGCACGTGGGTCGCAGGGTGACGCTCGCGGACGTCGCGCGCGCCGCCGGCGTGTCCTCGACGACCGCGTCGCTGGCGCTGTCGGGGCGCGGCGACGAGCTGCGCATCTCGCGCGCCGTCCAGGAGCGCGTCCGCGCCGCCGCCGGCGAGCTGGGCTACCGCCCCAACATCGTGTCCATCGGGCTGCGCAAGGGCACCACCCGCACCCTCGGCTTCATCTCCGACACCGTCGCGACGTCGCAGCTCGCGGGTGACATGATCCGCGGCGCCATCGAGGCGGCGCGCGAGCACGGGTTCCTGCTGTTCATCGGTGAGACCGAGGGCGACGACGAGGCCGAGCAGCAGCTGCTCGACGCCATGCTCGACCGGCAGGTGGACGGCATCGTGCTCGCCTCGATGTTCACCCGCACCCGGCCCGCCCCCCAGACCGGCCGGGTCCCCACGGTGCTGCTCAACACCGTCCCGTCCGACCCGACGCCGATGCCGGCGGTCATCCCCGACGAGGAGCAGGCCGGCCGGCAGGCGGCGCGGCTGCTCGTCGAGGCCGGGCACCGGGACATCCACCTGGTCGGCGGCGGCCCGCACCCCGGGGACGTCGCCCCCGGCACGGTCGCGGGCACCGAGCGCCTGGCCGGGATCCTCACCGAGCTCGCCGCGCACGGGCTCGCCCCGGCCTCCGGCCACGTGTGCGACGACTGGCTGCCGCCCTACGGCTACACCGCGACGCGGGAGCTGCTCGCGGCGCACCCGCGGCCCGGCGCGCTCCTGTGCTTCAACGACCGCATCGCGTTCGGCGCGTACCAGGCGCTGCGCGAGGCGGGCCTCGAGGTGCCGGACGACGTCTCCGTGGTGTCGTTCGACGACTACCCCCTGGCCGAGTGGCTGCGACCCGGACTGACCTCGTTCGCGATCCCCCACGAGGCCCTCGGCCGGCGCGCCGTCGAGCTGCTGCTGGAGCAGGTGCAGGGCGGCCCGGCCGGCGAGGACGGCGTCGTGCACCGGCTGCCGCTGCCGCTGCACGCACGGGCGTCGGTGCGCACGGTCTGACCGGGCGGTGCCGCGCGGTGCCGCCCGTGGGAGCTGAGCTGCGCCGGACGTTGCCCGCGCCGGACGGGGCCTGTGGACGACGTCCGCGCCCGGCCGTGGCCCTCTAGAGTCGGAGCACACCCGCCCGCCCGGCCGCCCGGCCACGCCCGAGGGAGTCCCATGGAGATCGCAGGAACCGTCCTGGTCGTCGCCGGTGCCGTCGTGCTGCTGGTCGTGCTCGCGATCGTCGGGGCGATCTACGCCAAGGTGCGGTTCAAGATCGCGACCCCCGACGAGGCGCTCATCATCACGGGCCGCAAGAGCGGGACGCCGGTCATCAACCCCGAGACGGGCGACGAGACGACGGACCTGTCGGGCCAGCGCGTCGTCATCGGCGGCGGCACGTTCGTCAAGCCGATCTTCGAGCAGGTCGCGCGCCTGTCGCTGGCGTCGCAGAGCTTCCCGGTGACCGCGGAGGACGCCACCACCAAGAGCGGCGTCGGCGTCACGCTGCGGTCGATCGCCGTGGTGAAGGTCGGCGGCACGGAGCGCATGGTGCGGGCGGCCGCGCAGCGGTTCGCGGGCCGCAGCCAGGAGCAGGTCATCGAGCAGCAGACCAGCGAGGTCCTCGTCGGCGTGCTCCGCACCATCGCCGGCACGCTCACCGTCGAGTCGATCCTCTACGAGCGGCAGGAGTTCTCGAAGGAGGTCAAGGACATCGCCGTGCCGATGCTCGCCGAGCGCGGCCTCGTCCTGGAGAACTTCGAGATCCAGACCGTGGAGGACACGGGCGACTACATCCGCAACCTCGGTCGCCCGCGCGCCGCCGCCGTGGCCCGGGACGCGGAGATCGCCGAGGCGCAGGCCCGCCAGGAGAGCACCGAGCGCTCCAACGAGGCGGCGGTGCAGATCGCGGAGTCCAACAAGGCCCTCGCGCTGCGCAACGCCGAGATCGCCCAGCAGACCGCCAAGGCCCGCGCCGACGCGGAGGCCGCCCAGGAGCGCGCGGAGGCCGAGGCGCAGCAGGGCGTGCTCGAGCAGCAGGAGCAGGTCGCCCAGCGCCGGGCCGCGCTGCGTGAGCAGGAGCTCCAGACGGAGGTCCGCAAGCCCGCCGAGGCCCGCACGTACGAGGCCAAGCAGGAGGCCGACGCCCGCAAGTACGCCGCGGAGCAGGAGGCTGAGGCCGCGAAGACCACCGCGATCCGCCGGTACGAGGCCGAGGCGCAGCGCACCACCGCGCAGGCGGAGGCCGAGGCGTCCGCCGCCCGCGCCCGCGCGGAGGCCGCGCTCGTCGAGCAGCAGCGCCGCGCCGAGGGCGCGCTCGCGCTCGCGAAGGCCGAGGCGGACGGCATCCAGGCCCGCGGCGAGGCCGAGGCCGCCGCCGAGCAGGCCCGCGGCGAGGCCCGCGCCGCCGCGATCAAGGCGGAGTCGGACGCCTACCAGGCGTTCCCCGAGTCGGCGCGGCTCCAGATGGTGCTCGACGCCCTGCCGAAGGTCGCGCAGCCCTACGCCGACGCGCTCGGGTCGATCGACGGCATCACGGTCATCGACAAGGACGGCGCGTCCCGCCTGCCCGGGCAGGTGTCGACCGGCGTCCAGGAGCTCGCGACGCTGCTCAAGGCCCAGACGGGGCTGGACCTGGTCGAGCTCGTCCAGGGCCTGGGCGGGCGCGGCGGCAGCGGGTCCGGCGGCACGCCCGCGGCCTGAGGCGACCGTCCCGCCGCCGCTCGACGCGCGCTCCGGCGGCGGGCACCGGAGACTCGGGCGGGTGACCTCCACCGCGCCCACGGCGAGCGGGACCTCCGGCACCGGCCTGCGCCGGGCCGTGACCGGGCCGCTGCTGTACCTGTTCATCCTCGGCGACGTCCTCGGCGCCGGCATCTACGCCCTGATCGGGGAGATGGCCGGCCAGGCCGGCGGGCTGGTGTGGCTGTCCTTCGGGATCGCGCTCGCGATGGCGCTGCTCACGGCGTTCTCGTACGCCGAGCTCGTCACCAAGTACCCGCAGGCGGGCGGGTCGGCGGTGTTCGCCGAGCGGGCCTACCGCAGCCCGCTCGTCGCGTTCCTGGTCGGGTTCTGCATGCTCGCGGCCGGCATGGTCAGCGCCGCGGGCCTGGCGCTCGCGTTCACCGGCGAGTACCTCTCCGCGTTCCTCGACGTCCCGCAGGTGCCGGCGGCGATCGTGTTCCTCGTGGTCGTGGCCCTGGTCAACGCGTGGGGCATCAAGGAGTCCCTGTGGGCCAACGTCGGCATGACGGTCGTCGAGTCCGCCGGGCTGGTGCTCGTCGTGGTCCTCGGTGCGTGGGTCATCGGGCGCGGCGACGCGGACCTCGACGGGGCGGTGTCGGCGCCGGACGGCTCGTCGGTGTGGCTGGCGGTGCTCGGCAGCGCGCTGCTCGCGTTCTACTCGTTCGTCGGCTTCGAGACGTCGGCGAACCTCGCGGAGGAGGTCCGCGACGTGTCGCGCGTCTACCCGCGGGCCCTCTTCGGCGCCCTCGCCACCGCGGGCGGCATGTACCTGCTGCTGGGCTTCGTCGCTCCGGCGGTGGTGCCCCCGGCGGAGCTCGCGGAGTCCTCGGGCCCGCTGCTCGAGGTGGTGCGGGCCGCCGGCGCGGTGCCGCCCGGGCTGTTCGCGGTGGTCGCGCTGGTCGCCGTCGCGAACGGCGCGCTGCTCACGATGATCATGGCCAGCCGCCTGGCGTACGGGATGGCACGGCAGGGGCTGCTGCCCCCGGTGCTCGGCCGGGTGCTCCCCGGGCGCCGCACCCCGGGCGTGGCCATCGCGGTGACGACGGCCGTCGCCGTGGTGCTCGCGGCGACCGGCGAGCTGGTGGACCTCGCGTCGACCGTCGTGCTGCTCCTGCTGTTCGTGTTCCTGTCGACGAACGTCGCGGTGCTGGTGCTGCGGCGGGAGCGGGTGGAGCACGACCACTTCCGGTCGCCCACGGCCGTGCCCGTCCTGGCGGTCGTCTCGTGCCTGGTGCTGCTCACGCAGCAGGAGGCCCGGCACTGGGCGCTCGCGGGGGTGCTGCTCGCGGTCGGCGTGGTCGTCCACGCGGTCACGCGCCGGCTGTCCCGGCCCGCCCCGCGGCCCGCGGGGCGCTGAGCGGTCAGGCGTCCCCGGCGTCGCGCAGCGCCCGCAGCACGGGCCACGCGCCGTCCGAGGTGTTCGCGACGACCGTGACGGTCACGCCGGTGCCCGGGCTGTGCCGGGTCAGCGCCGAGACGCCCGCGTCGTAGCCCTCGAGCTCGACGTCGTCCGAGTCCCCGCCGAGCCAGAAGCCCCGGCCGTACCGCCGGTCCTCCTCCGCCTCGTGCAGCGGCTCGACCAGCGTCGCGAGCGTCCCCGCGGAGACCACCCGGTGCGCGAACAGCGCCCGCCAGAACCGCGCGAGGTCGCCGGCCGTGGTGACCAGGCCGCCGTCGCCGCTGCCGCGCACCGGCAGGTGCAGCACGTTGGTGCGCAGGCCGGTCTCGTGCAGGTAGCCGCGGGCGACGTCGCCGGGCAGCTCGTCGCCGCGCGGGTAGCCGGTCGCCGTCATGCCGGCGGGCTCGAGCACCCGCTGCCGGACGAGCTCCGTGAACTCGGTGCCCGTGAGCCGCTGGAGCAGCAGCGCCAGCACCACGAACCCCGAGTTGTTGTACGCGAACTCGGCGCCGGGCTCCGACACCTGCTCGCGGCCGTCCAGCACCGGGAGGAACGCCTCGGCGTCGTCCAGCAGGTGCACCGGCACGGGCAGCACGTGGTCCGTGATGTCGCCGTCGTCCGACTCGTCGAGGTAGTCCCCGATGCCGGACGTGTGGCTGACCAGGTGGTCCCACGTCACGCGGTGGTCCACCAGCGGCAGGTCGTCGCCGAGCAGCGGCCGCACCGGGTCGTCGAGCCGCAGCCGGCCCTCGTCGAGCAGCGCCCCGACCGCCAGCGCCGTGAACCCCTTCGCGACGCTCGCGACGCCGAACCGGTGGTCCGTGGTGGCGGCGACGCCGTGGGCGCGGTCGGCCAGCCCGTACGCGTGGGAGAACAGGGTCTCGTCGCCGCGGTCCACCCGGACGACGCCGCTCAGGCCGGAGGCCAGGGCGCTCTCGTGCAGGACGGGACCGACGGCGGTGGGGTCGAGGGGAGGCATCCACCGACCCTACGGAGCCGCCGCGCGCCCTCGCGAGCGGATTACCCGCCGCGTGCGGGTCCCGTCCCCACCCCCAGCCGCCACCACTCACGTGCGGGGCCGGATCCACCCAACGGTGGCGGCGCGGACGTCGACAGGCTGCCGTGACATCCGCGGAATGACGCCGTGCGAGCGGGCACGTGGCGTTGCGTAGGTATTTCTCTGACAGGTCACGTACCGCGGTGCGCTGCGATTTCCGGTGCCTTCGGCAACCACGCGGACCGTCACCGCGGCGCACCCCTCGCGACGGGCCAGCGGCGAGGGGTGACCGGAGCGGTGGCAGATGCCTCTAGGCGCCCGACCTCGGCGGATGTACTGTCGGCCTCACCTCCACCGGAGGCGCGGGACCGAGAAATGCGGCAATGGTGCCGCGGCATGACAACTGCGTGTTGATCCGGCAGGAAGCGTCGGAGATCGGAGCACCTCATGTCCCTCTGGGAGTCGTTCGTCCTCGTCCTCGAGATCTTCTTCTTCGTCGCCTACCTGCTGGTGATGTTCCAGATCATCGGCGACCTGTTCCGCGACCACAGCCTGTCCGGCGTGGCCAAGGCGGTCTGGGTGCTGTTCCTCGTCTTCTTCCCGCTGATCGCCGCGCTGGTGTACCTGATCGCGCGGGGCAAGGGGATGGCCGAGCGCAGCGTCGCCGGCATCCGTGAGCAGCGCGAGCGCACCGACACCTACATCCGCGAGGTCGCCGGGACGGCACCCGCCCAGGAGATCGCCACGGCCCAGGGGCTGCTGCGCGACGGGGTGATCACCGCCGAGCAGTTCGAGCAGCTCAAGGCCCGCGCGCTGGGGACGGCGTGACCGTCGTGACCCGGACGGACCGGCGGCGGCGGGCGGCGCTCGCGCTCGCCGCGCCGGCCACCGCGGCGGTGCTCCTGCTCGCGGGGTGCGCCTCCGGGGACGCGGGCTCGGGCTCGGGCACGAGCGAGCCGCCGGCGGACGACGGCACCGCGGACGTCGACCTGGTCGCGGGGTCCTCCGCCCTCGGGGTCCCCGCCGGGCTGGGCAGCCCGCCGGCGGACGCCGCGGCCGGGGCGGCCCGGACCGCGGACGCCGGCCTGCTGTACGTCGTGACCTTCGGGTCCAGCACGTGCCCCGTGGTGGCGGACCCCGAGGCGACGGCGGCCGGTGACGCCGCGGTCGAGGTGACGTTCCCGGAGCCGACCGACGACCCGTGCACCGCCGACTACGTCCCGGCGACCTCCGTCGTCGCGCTGCCGGACGGCGTCGACCCGGACGCCGACCTCACGGTCACGGTCGGCACCTGGGGCGACGTGACGCTGCCCGCCGGGTCGCAGGACCCGGCCTGGGCCACCGCGGAGGGCTGACCGGCCCACCCGTCCACGACGCCGCAGCCCCGTCGGGCGCCGGCGTCGGCCACCCACCCCAGCCGCTGGTTCCAGAGAGGGGATCGCCATGTCCGAGGTGGTGCAGGAGGGCCGGCCGTCCGGTCTGCAGCGCGTGCTGGACGCCGTCGAGCGGGCCGGCAACCGGGTCCCGCACCCGGTGATCATCTTCCTGGTGCTCATCGGGCTGCTGATCGTCGCGTCGCACGCGTTCGCCCTGGCGGGGACGTCCGTGACGTTCGAGCAGGCCGCCGTCTCCGAGCAGGTCGAGCCGAGCGGCGAGGCGCTGGTCGGCGACGAGCCGTACCAGTCGGCCGAGCCGGAGGTCGAGGAGGTCACGGTCGAGGCGCAGAGCCTGCTGTCGGCCGACGGGATCCGGTTCATCTTCACGTCGCCGGTCGCCAACTTCAACGGGTTCGGCGTGGTCGGCGTCATCATGGTCGCGATGCTCGGCGTCGGGCTGGCCGAGGAGGTCGGGCTGATCGGGGCGTTCATCACGCGCCTGGTCAGGGTGACGCCGCGGCGCCTCGTGACCGCCAGCATCGTGCTGCTCGGCGTGCTGTCGTCGATCGCCACCGACGCCGGGTACCTGGTGCTGATCCCGCTCGCGGCGGCGGTGTTCCACTCGCTCGGACGGCACCCGCTGGCAGGCCTGGCGGCGGCGTTCGCGGGCGTCGGCGGCGGGTTCGGCGTCAACATGCTCGTCACGCCGGTCGACGGGATGCTCGCGGAGATCACCAACGAGTCGATCGCGGACCCCGCGCGGCACGTCTCCATCACCGGGAACCTGTACTTCGGGATCGTCTCGACGCTCGTCATCACGCTGGTGGCGACGCTGCTGACGGAGAAGGTCGTCGAGCCGCGGCTCGGCACCTACCGGGAGGACGAGGCGCCGGAGCCGGCCGACGGCGACGCCGCGGCCCCGCCGTCGCACGAGCTCGGGCCGGAGCAGCTGCGCGGGCTGCGCTTCGCGTTCTGGGGGTTCGTCGGCGTCACCGCGCTGGTGCTGCTGCTCACCGTGCCGTCCTGGGGGCCGCTGCGGAACCCCGAGACGGGCAGCCTGATCGAGGACTCCCCGCTGATGGGGTCGATCATCTTCCTGATCCTGCTGTACTTCTTCGTGATGGGGTACTGCTACGGCAGGGGCGCCGGGACCATCCGCACCAGCATGGACGTCATCAACCCGATGACGAAGACGATCTCGGGCCTCGCGGGGCTGTTCTTCCTGCTGCTCGTCATCAGCCAGTTCATCGCGTACTTCACGTACTCCCAGCTGGGGACCATCGCCGCGGTGCAGATGGCGGACGTGCTGGAGCGCGCGGGGCTGCCGACGGTCTGGCTCATCGTCGGCCTGATCGTCATGACGGCGATCGTCGACATCTTCATCGGCGGCGTCGTGCCGAAGTGGGCGATTTTCGCGCCGATCTTCGTGCCGCTGTTCATCCAGCTCGGCATCTCCCCGGACGTCGCCCTGGCCGCCTACCGGGTCGGCGACTCCCCGGTGAACGTCGTCACGCCGCTCATGCCGTACTTCGCGCTCATCGTCATCTTCGCGGAGCGGTACCGGCGCAAGGTCGGCGTGGGGTCGGTGATCTCGCTGATGCTGCCGTACACCGTGGCGCTGCTGCTGGTGTGGACCGTGCTGCTGGTGGTCTGGTACCTGCTCGGGATCCCGCTCGGGCCCGGCGGCACCATCTACCTCTGAGCCCGCGCACCGGAACCCGCACCCGAGGCCCGCGACCATGTCCGACGCCACCCTGAGCCTGCTGGTCCTGGCGGCCGCCGTCGTGCTGTTCGTGTGGAACCGGCTGCCCGTCGGGGTGGTGGCGGTGCTGACCGCCCTGGCGCTCGCGGCCACCGGCGTCCTCACCTCGGAGCAGGCGCTGGCCGGCTTCGGCGACCCGGTGGTGGTCTTCATCGCGGCGCTGTTCGTGCTGAGCGAGGGGCTGGAGTCCTCCGGGGTGACGGCCTGGGCGGGGCAGCAGCTCCTCGCCCGCACGGGGCAGGGGCGCACGCGGGTGGTCGTCGCGCTCATGCTGCTGTCGGCGGTGCTCGCGGCGGTGGTCACCCCCAACGGGGCCACGGCGGCGCTGATCCCGGTGATGGTGCTCGCCGCGCGCCGGTCCGGCATGGCGACGTCCCGGGCGGCGCTGCCGCTCGCGTACGCCGCCAGCGCGGGCGCGCTGCTGACCCTCAGCGGCAGCACGGTCAACGTCATCGCCTCGGACGCGCTGGCCGGGGCGACGGGCGAGCGGTTCGGGTACCTCGAGTTCGCGGTGGTCGGTGCCCCGCTGGTGCTCGTGACGATCGCCGTCACGGTGCTGCTGGGCGACCGGCTGCTCCCGGAGCGCACGCCCGCGACGCTGCCCCGCGACTTCTCGGCCCACGTGGACACCCTGGTCGAGCACTACCGGCTGGACCACGGGTTCTTCCGGCTGGCGGTGCCGGCGGCCTCGCCCCTGGCCGGCACGGCGCTGCGGGACGTGGCGGTGCCGCCCGAGGTCGTGCTCGTCGGTGCGCAGGACGCGGCGGGCGGGCCGTGCCCCGACGGGCGCCCGGTGACGCCGGGCGACGTGCTGGTGGTCAGCGGGCCCGCGGAGGGCGTCACCGCGTTCGCGGCCGACCAGGCCCTCACGGTGGCCCGGACGCCGCTCACGCGCCGCACCCGCGAGGCGCTGCTCGACGCGCAGCGCGGCCTGGCCGAGGTCCTCGTCGCCCCCCGCTCGGAGCTCGTCGGCACGGCCGTGTTCCCGGGCATGGTGCGGGCGGGCACGACGGTGCTGGCCGTGAGCCGCCGCGGCCGCGACGTCGGCCCGCGACCCGTGGCGCTCGCGGAGGGCGACGCGCTGCTGGTGCACGGGAGCTGGGACCGCATCGAGGCGCTCGCCGCCTCGGAGCAGGTGCTCGTGGTCGACAGCCCGGACTCGGTGCGCCGGCAGACGGTCGCGCTGGGACCGAGGGCGGGCGCGGCGCTGGCGGTGCTCGCGGTCACGGTCGTGCTGCTGGCCACGGGCGTCGTGGCGCCGGCGGTCGCGGGCCTGCTCGGCGCGGTCGCCATGGTCGTCACCGGCGTGGTCACCCCGCAGCAGGCGTACCGGGCGATCTCCTGGCAGACCGTCGTGCTGGTGGGCGGCCTCATCCCGCTGTCCGTCGCCATCCGCACGTCCGGTGCGGCCGACCTGCTCGCGGGCGGGATCGTCGGGCTGGTGCCGGACGGCGACGACGGCCGGCTGCTGCTGGTCGCGCTCTTCGTGCTGACCGCGGTGCTCGGGCAGATCGTGTCGAACACGGCGACCGTGCTCATCGTCGTGCCGGTCGCGCTCGCCGCCGCCGAGGCGTCCGGCGTCCACCCCGCGCCGGTGCTCATGCTCGTCGCCGTCGCCGGTGCGGCGTCCTTCCTCACCCCCATCGCCACCCCCGCCAACATGATGGTGATGGCGCCGGGCGGCTACCGGTTCGGCGACTACTGGCGGCTCGGGCTGGTCACGATGCTCGCCTGGCTGGCCGTCGCCGTCCTCCTGGTGCCGCTGGTGTGGCCCTTCAGCCCCTGACACCCACCACGAGAGAAGAGGACCCGCCATGCGCGACGTCGACCCCGTCCCCTCCGCCACGTCCGTCCCGGCGACCCGGCTGCGGGTGGTCGCGCCGGACGACCCCGCGCTGCCCGCCGGCCCGCACGGCCTCGGCGTCGGCGTCGGCGGCCCGCTGCCCGACGGCGTGCCCGACCGGGAGGCGCTCGGGGACTGGGGGTTCGCCGGCCGGCCGGGGCAGACCCTGGTGCTCGACGTGGCCGCCGCGTCGCCCCGCGTGCTCGTCGGCTACGGCGCCGAGGCCACGCCGGCCGCGCTCCGGGACGCCGCGGCGGTGCTGGCGCGCGCGCTCGGGCACCGCGCGACGCTCGTGACGTCGCTGGCGGGGGCGGCGCCGGCCGGGGACGCGGCGCTCGCGGCGCAGGCCGTCGTCGAGGGCGCTGTCCTCGGCCGCTACCGCTACGACCCGCTGCGCACCGAGCCCGCCGGCGTGCCGCTCACGGAGATCGTGCTGGTGGTGCCCGCCGACCGCGTCGACGCGGCGCGCGCCGGGGCCGAGCGCGGCCTGGTGCTCGCCCGCGCGGCGGCGCTGTCCCGGGACCTCGCCAGCGCGCCGGCGGGGCACCTCACCGCCCCCGGCCTGGCGGACGTCGCGGTGCGGCTCGGCGGGGCCGCCGGGCTGCGCGTCGAGGTGCTCGACCGGGCGGCGCTGGTCGACCTGGGGTGCGGCGGCCTGCTCGGCGTCAACGCGGGGTCGGCGGTGGAGCCGCGGATGATCCGGCTGGAGCACGTGCCCGCCGGCCCGGCCCGGGGCGGCCACCTCGGGCTCGTCGGCAAGGGCATCACGTACGACTCCGGAGGCATCAGCCTCAAGCCGTCCAACGCCATGCACGCGGCGATGAAGATGGACATGACCGGGGCCGGGTCGATCCTCGCGGCCATGACCGTGCTCGCCGAGCTCGACGTCCCCGTGCACGTCACCGCCTACCTGGCCTGCACGGACAACATGCCGTCCGGGTCGGCGACCAAGCTGGGGGACGTGCTGACGACCCGGTCGGGACGGACCATCGAGGTGGTCAACACGGACGCCGAGGGCCGGCTGGTGATGGCGGACGCGGTCGACCTGGTCCGGGAGGCCGGCGTGGACGCGATCCTCGACGTCGCGACGCTCACCGGCGCCGCGCTCATGGCTCTCGGGCCGCTCACGGCGGCGGTGATCGGCAACGACGACGCGATGGTGCACCTGGTCGAGCACGCCGCGGAGCTGACCGACGAGCGGGTGTGGCGGCTGCCGCTCGACGCGCGCTACCGGCCGTGGCTCGACTCGGAGGTCGCGGACCTCAAGAACCTGGGCGGGGAGTCCGCGGGCGCGACGGTCGCCGCGCTGTTCCTCGCCGAGTGGGTCGGGACGACGCCCTGGGCGCACGTCGACATCGCCGGCCCGATGCGCTCCGAGACCGACGACGCGTGGCGCACCAAGGGCGCGACCGGGTTCGGGGCGCGGCTGCTGGTGGAGGCGATCTCCGCGTACGGCGAGCGGTGAGCGCCGCCGTCCCGGCCGGTGGTGGGGCGGTGCCGCCCGCCGGTGAGCCGCGGCGCCGGCGGCCGTGGCTGCGCGTCGCGGTGACGCTCGCCGCGGCGGCGCTGCTGTACCGGCTGGTCACGCGGCTGGTCGGGACGGTGGACTGGGCGGCGGTCGGCGCGGCGCTCGGCAGCCTGGAGGCGTGGGTCGTCCTCCCGCTCGCCGGGGCGCTGCTGCTGCGGCAGGTGCTGAACGCGGTGCCCCTCACGCGGTTCCTGCCGGGCCTGGGGATCGCCCGCTCGACGCAGAACGACCTCACCGCCAACCTGGTCGCGACGGTGGCGCCGCCGCCGGCCGACATCGCGGTCCGCGTCGCCATGTTCCGGTCGTGGGGGCTGGACCCGGTGCTCGGGATGGCCGGCGTCACGCTCAACTCGGTGCAGTTCTACGTCGTGCGGTTCGCGGTGCCGGTGCTCGGCCTCGGGCTGCTCGCCGGGCACGGCCTGGAGCGGCGGCACTGGCTGGTCGGCGGGCTGTGCGCGCTGGCGGCCGCGGTGGTCCTCGCCGGGCTCGCGCTGCTGCTGCGGGACGAGCGGCTCGCGGCGTGGGTGGGGACCACCGCCGGGCGAGCCGCCCGGGTGGTCCGCCGCGGCACCGACCCGGGGGAGTGGTCGGCCCGCACCGTGCGGCTGCGGGCGGAGACCTCGACCGGGCTGCGCACGGGGCTGGTGCCGTCGCTCGCGGCGCTGACCGGCATGGTGCTCGCCGACGCCGCGATCCTGCTGCTCGCCCTGCGCGCGGTGGGCGTCCGCGGCGACGACCTGCCGCTGACGCTCGTGCTCGGGGTGTTCCTGCTCTGCTACCCGCTGACGATCCTGCCGCTGTTCGGCTTCGGCGTGCTGGACGCGCTGCTGCTCGGCTGGTTCACGGCCTCCGGGGGCCAGCAGGTCGAGGCGGGGGTGCTCGCGGCGACCGCGGTGTGGCGGGTGGTGACCCTGCTCGGCACGCTCGCGCTGGGGGCGGTGGCGCTCGGGCTGTGGCGGGCGGGGGACCGCCGCGGTGCGCGGGCGCCGGGGCCGGCGGGGCGGTGACGGCCGCAAACCCGGCGACAGCGGGGGCTCGGCGGTCGTACGGTCGGGCCGTGCACGCCACGACGCCGCGCCTGGTCCTGCGGCCCTTCACCGCGGCCGACGGGGCCGCGCTGCACGCGTACCTCGGCCTGGCGGAGGTCGTGCGGTTCGAGCCCTACGGCCCGGTCACCCGGGACGGGGCCGAGCGGGAGGCGGCCCGGCGCGCCGGTGACCCGCGCTTCGTCGCGGCCGTCCGGCGCGAGGACGACGTGCTCGTGGGCCACGTGTACTGCGCGCCCGAGGGGCCGCCTGCCTGGCGCACCTGGGCGGTCGGCTACGTCTTCGACCCCCGGTACGGCGGCGTGGGCTACGCCACCGAGGCGGCCCGGGCGGTCGTCGACCACTGCTTCCGCGCCGAGGGCGCCCACCGGGTGGTCGCGGGGTGCGACCCGCGCAACGAGCGGTCCTGGCGGCTGCTCGAGCGGCTCGGGATGCGGCGCGAGGGGCACGAGCGGCGGTGCGCGTCGTTCGAGGACGACGCCGACGGCCGGCCCGTCTGGCACGACGCCTACCGGTACGCCGTGCTCGCCCAGGAGTGGGTCACCGCGGGGTGACCCGGCGTGCTCAGCGCCCCGGGCTGGAGACGCAGAACAGGTTCCCCTCCGGGTCGGCCATGACGACCCAGCCGTAGTCGTCCATGCCGTCGCGCCGCACCTCCGTCGCGCCGGCCGCCACGAGCTCGCGCGCGGCGACGTCGCGGTCCTCGCAGTGCACGTCGAGGTGCAGCTTGTTCTTGCCCGGCGTCGGGTCCGGCACGCGGATGAAGCACAGCCGCCAGCCCGAGCCGTCGACGGCCTCGATGATCGCGTGCGCGCGGTGCTCGGTCCGGTACACGTCCCGCCAGCCGAGCCGGTCGCGCCACCAGTCGGCGAGGGCGAACGGGTCGGTGCAGTCGACGGCGACCTGGGCGGGGGAGATCCGCATGGGTCTCACGCTAGGACCGGGGGCGACCCGGTGTCCGGCGGAAATCCCACGGACGCGGCGGAGGGGCGGACCCGCACCGGGCCCGCCCCTCCGGGTGACGCTCAGCCCTGGGTCAGCGGGAAGAGCGTGTCGTCGTCCTTGTAGACGTCCGCAGCGTTCTCCTTCGTGACGATGACCGGCGTCAGGAGGAACGACGGGACGACCTTCACCCCGTTGTCGTACGACTCGGTGTCGTTGATCTCCGGGTCCTCACCCTTCTGCAGGAGCTGGATCTCCTTGATGGTCTGGGCGACCAGCTCGCGGGTGTCCTTGTAGATGGTCGAGTACTGCTCGCCGGCCATGATCGACTTCACGGACTCCACCTCGGAGTCCTGGCCGGTGACCACCGGGGTGTCCTTGCCCGCCTGGGAGACGGACGTCAGGGCCGCGCGGCCGAGGGTGTCGTTCGGCGACAGCACGCCGTCCAGCTCGGTGTCCGTGTAGGAGCCGGCGAGGATGGTGTCCATGCGCTTCTGCGCGTTCTCGGCCTTCCAGCCCTGGGTCGCGACCTGCTCGAACGAGGTCTGGCCCGACACGACGACGAGGGTGCCGTCGTCGATCTTCGGCTGCAGGATGCTCATGGCGCCCTCGAAGAACGGCGTCGAGTTGGCGTCGTCCGGCGAGCCGGCGATCAGCTCGATGTTGTAGGGGCCGTCGCCCTTGCGCTCCTCGAGGCCCTGCAGCAGCGCCTGGCCCTGCAGGACGCCGACCTGGAAGTTGTCGAACGCGACGTACATGTCGACGGCGTCGGTGTTCTTCACCAGGCGGTCGTACGCGATGACGGAGGCGCCGGAGTCCTTGGCCGCCTCCAGCTGCGTGCCGAGCTGCGAGCCGTCGATCGCGCCGACCACGATGACGCTCGCGCCCTGCTCGACCATCGCCTGGATCTGGTTCTGCTGCTCGGTGACGCCGCTGTTCGCGAACTGCACGATCGGCTTGAAGCCGGCGTCGGTGAGGCCGTCGTTGAACAGCTGCTCGGCGAGCACCCAGTTCTCCGACGTCTTCTGCGGCAGCGCCACGCCGATGGTGGCGTCGGCCGCGAACCCGGCCGCCGCCTCGGAGGACCCGTCGGACGACCCCTCGGTGGACCCGCCGCGCTCGGACGAGCACCCCGTGAGCATCAGCGCTCCGGCGGCTCCGGCGGCGACGAGCGCCGCAGTCAGCTTCTTCATGGGTGGTGTCACTCTTCCCTCGGTTGGGCACCCCTCATCGGGTGCGGTGGCGTGCCCCGGCCGGGACCCGGCCGGGCGGGAGGTTCAGCGCTGGGCGAGGGTCTCCGGGGCCGACCCGGACACGGGCGCGGCGGACTCCGGCCCCTCCGGTCCCCCGGGGATCTGCGTCTGCCGGCGCGAGCGCATCAGCAGGCCGACGATCGACGGCCGGCCCTGGATCTTGTTGTAGACGTCGAACGCGACCGCGGCGAGCAGCACCAGGCCCTTGATCATCTGGGTGCTGTCGGAGCCGACGCCCATGAGCTGCAGGCCGTTGTTGAGCACCGCCATGACCAGGCCGCCGATGAGCGAGCCGACGACGGTGCCGACACCGCCGGAGACCGCGGCCCCGCCGATGAACACGGCGGCGATCGCGTCGAGCTCCCAGTTCGTGCCGTCGAACGGGCCGGACGCGGTGGACCGGCCGATGAACACGATGCCGGCCAGCGCGGCGAGCACCGACATGTTCATCATCACGAAGAAGTTGGTGCGGCGGATGTTCACGCCGGACAGCGACGCGGCGACCTTGTTGCCGCCCACGGCGTACACGTGCCGGCCGGTGATGGTCCGGTTGGACACGAACGCGTAGATCAGCACGAGCGCGACGAGGATGACGCCGGACACCGGGAACGACGTCCCGACGCGGCCCGACCCGAACAGCCAGGTGACGCCGGCGACGACGACCGACAGGCCGCCCGCGCGGACCACGGACACCCACGTCGGGACGGGGGAGCCGCCGAGGCGCCGGGCGGACCGGCGCCGCCGGGACTCGCCGTAGACGAGGGCCGCGATCGCGACGACCCCCAGGACCAGGGTCCAGTTGTTGAGGCCGGTGTTCGGCCCCCACTCCGGCAGGTAGCCCGCGCCGAGCGTCTGGATCTCCTTCGGCACCGGCACGGTGTTGGACTTGCCGATGTACTGGTTCGCGCCGCGGAAGAACATCATCCCGGCGAGGGTGGTGATGAACCCGGGGATGCCGACGTACGCCACCCAGAACCCCTGCCACGCGCCGATCACCGCCCCGACGGCGAGGCCGAGCAGGATGCCCGCCCACCAGGGGATGCCCCAGTCCCGGATCGCGAGCGCCACGATGATGCCGACCACGGCGGCCACCGAGCCGACGGACAGGTCGATGTGCCCGGCGATGATGACGAGCACCATGCCGATCGCGAGGATCAGCACGTACGAGTTGCCGTTGATGATGTTCTGCGCGTTCGTCGCCGTCAGCACCTTGCCGCCGGTCGCGATCTGGAACACCGCGATCAGCGCGATCAGCGCGAACACCATGCCGAACTGGCGGGCTCCGCCGCCGAACAGCTGCTTGAGTGACGTCATCGTCAGGGCCGTCCTTCTGCCGTGATCAGTAGGTGAGAGCCGGGCTGCTGCCCGTCATGAGGCGCATGAGGTTCTCCTGCGTGGCCTCCGACCGGTCGAGGACGCCGGTGATGCGCCCCTCGAAGATCGTGTAGATGCGGTCGCACAGGCCGAGCAGCTCGGGCAGCTCGGACGAGATCACCACCACGCCCTTGCCGGCGTCCGCCAGCCGGTTCACCAGGCCGTAGATCTCGTACTTCGCCCCGACGTCGACGCCGCGGGTCGGCTCGTCGAGGATCAGCAGGTCGGGCTCGGGGAACATCCACTTGCCGAGCAGCACCTTCTGCTGGTTGCCGCCGGAGAGCTTCACGACGCCGACCCGCACGGACGGCGCCTTGACGTTGAGCGAGCGCCGGTACTCCTCCGCGGCGAGGTACGCGGCGTCCGGGTCCAGCACGCCCCGCCGCGTGACCCGCCGCAGGTCGGAGGACACGATCGTGTCGGCGATGGTGTCGAGCAGGTTGAGCCCCTGGACCTTGCGGTCCTCCGGGACGTAGGCGATCTTGTGCGCGATGGCCTG
Source organism: Cellulomonas sp. ES6 (assembly GCF_030053835.1). Classification (NCBI taxonomy): domain Bacteria; kingdom Bacillati; phylum Actinomycetota; class Actinomycetes; order Micrococcales; family Cellulomonadaceae; genus Cellulomonas; species Cellulomonas sp. ES6. The sequence goes on from NZ_CP125655.1 coordinate 2,962,806, forward strand.
CTGCACGGTGTGGAGCTCGACCGGCTCGCCGTCGATCGTGATCTGCCCGCCGAGCCAGCGCCCGTAGGACCGGCCGAACAGCGACCGGGCGAGCTCGGTGCGGCCGGCGCCCATGATGCCGGCGAAGCCCACGATCTCCCCGTGCCGGACGTGGAACGACGAGCCCTTGCAGACCAGGCGTCCGGGCACCTGCGGGTGCTCGACGGTCCAGTCCCTCACCTCGAAGAACGTCTCCCCGATGTGCGGGGTGTGCTCGGGGAACCGGTGGTCCAGGGCCCGCCCGACCATGCCGCGGATGATGCGGTCCTCGTCGACCTCGCCGGCCGCGGCGTCGAGCGTCTCGACCGTGCGGCCGTCGCGGATGATCGTGATGGAGTCGGCGATGGCCGCGATCTCGTTGAGCTTGTGGCTGATCATGATGCTGGTCATGCCCTTGGAGCGCAGGCCCCGCAGCAGGTCCAGCAGGTGCGCCGAGTCCTCCTCGTTGAGGGCGGAGGTCGGCTCGTCGAGGATCAGCAGCCGCACGTCCTTGGACAGCGCCCGGGCGATCTCGACGAGCTGCTGCTTGCCGACGCCGAGGTTCTTGATCTGCTCGTCGGGGGAGGCGTCCAGGCCGACGCGGGCCATGAGCTCGGCGGCGCGCTCGCGGGCCGTCTCCCAGTCGATGCCGAACCGGCCGGTGGTCTCGTTGCCGAGGAAGATGTTCTCCGCGATCGACAGCTCGGGGATGAGCGCGAGCTCCTGGTGGATGATGACGATGCCCGCGCGCTCGCTGGACTTGATGTCCTTGAAGCGCACCTCCTCGCCCTGGTAGACGATCTGGCCGTCGTAGGTGCCGTAGGGGTAGACGCCGGACAGGACCTTCATGAGCGTGGACTTGCCGGCGCCGTTCTCGCCGCAGATCGCGTGGATCTCGCCCGCGCGCACCGTCATCGAGACGTCGTCCAGGGCGCGCACGCCCGGGAAGACCTTCGTGATCGACCTCATCTCGAGGACGACGGGGGTGTCCGTCATCGTTCCTGCTCCCTGTGCCTCGCTGCACGGGCCGGCGTCGTCGCCGGTCGTGGTCCGCGTCGGACACTAGGGAGGTGGCGTCCTAGCCGTCAACCTCTGAAGGCAAGGAGCGCGCTTCGTTATCGGATCGCAACGCGCCGGGGCCGTCTCGGCGCACGATCGCCGCCCGTGTGGCGTCCCGGCGGGTGGGAGCGGGCCTCTCGCGGGTACGCGGCGCGCCGCTGACGCGCAGGTCAGCGGTATTGCCCACAACCTCTGAAGGCAATACCTACCGCGTGGCCCACATCGGCCGGATGACGCGGGTCGCCCCCGCGATGGCGCCGATGATCTCCTCCGGCGCCGACGTCCCGGCGTCGAACGACCCGTTGTTCCGCCCGTGGCGCAGCACCTCGATGCGGTCCGCGACCGCCCGCAGGTCCGCCAGGTTGTGGCTGATGAGGATCACGCCGAGCCCCATCGCCCGCAGCCGCTCCACCAGCATGAGGACCTCGGCCGTCTGCACCACCGACAGCGCGGCGGTCGGCTCGTCGAGCACGAGGATCCGCGGCCGGGTCGTCAGGGTCCGCGCGATCGCGACCGCCTGCCGCTGCCCCGCCGAGAGCTCGCGCACCGGCACCCGCACGGACGGCACCGAGACCGTGAGGTCCCGCAGCAGCCGCGCCGCCTCGAGCTCCATGCTGTCGGTGTCCATCGGCCCCACCCGCGACGTGCGCAGCTCCCGGCCCAGGAAGATGTTCGCCGTCACGCTGAGGTTCTCGCACAGCGCGAGGTCCTGGAACACCGTCGAGATGCCCAGCGCGTGCGCCGCGGCCGGGTTCGGGATGCTCACCGGCTCGCCGGCGACCTCCACCAGCCCGGCATCCGGTTGCAGCACCCCGGACACGATCTTTGCGAGGGTCGACTTGCCGGCCCCGTTGTCGCCCACCAGCGCCACGACCTCGTGCGCGTGCAGCTCCAGGTTCACGCCGGTCAGCGCCTCCACGGCGCCGAACCGCTTGGTGACCTGCCGCAGCGAGAGCACAGGGGGGCGCGGTGCCGCCTGCGTGCCTGCCATCGTCACCTCCTCGATCACCGCCGGCCCCGTCGCCGGTGCGTCGTCCACCTCGATCAGTCTCCGTCCTGGTGCTCGAACCAGTGCGTCAGCTCGTGGGTGTTCTCGAGGACGAGCAGCAGCGCACCGATCACCTCCGCCTGCGGCCCGAGCTCCGCGCCCACCACCTCCAGCGGCGCGATGTGGTTGAGCGGCACCCGCCGCCGGATCGCCTCGCGCATCGGGCCCAGCAGCACCTCGCCGGTCTCGGCCAGCTCGCCGCCCACCACCACGCACTGCGGGTTGACCGCGATCGCCAGGCCGGCCACCACCGCGCCCACCGCGGAGCCCGCGTCCTCGACGACCTGCCGGCAGCCCGGGTCGCCGTCGAGGGCCAGCGTCACGATGTCCCGCAGCGTCAGCGGCCCGCGGCTCGCCCGGAGCACCTCGATCAGCGCTGGCGCCCCGACCACCGTGTTGAGGCACCCGCGGCTGCCGCACAGGCACACCACCCCGCCGGCGTCCACCTGCACGTGCCCGATCTCCCCGGCCGTCCCGGCGAACCCGCGGTGCAGGCGGCCGGACAGCACCACGCCGGCGCCCGTGCCGTGCGAGACCCGCACGTACACCGAGTCCTGGTAGAGCCGCGCGGCGCCGACCCGGCTCTCCGCGAGCGCGCCGAGGTTCGCGTCGTTGTCGACGAACACGGGCACGCCGAGCCGCTTCGACATCACCTGCGCCACCGGCGCGTCGTCCCAGCCGCGCAGGATGCCGGGCACCGAGATGGTGCCGGTCGCCGCGTCCACCGGCGCGGGCACCGCGATGCCGATGCCGAGCAGCTCGCCCAGCGACGACCCGACGCGCTCCAGCAGCTCGACGACGAGCAGCGCCGCGCGGTCCAGGCTCGTGTCCGCGCGGTGCTCGTGCGGCAGCGGCAGCGTCTGCTCCACCAGCACCTGCTGCGCGGAGTCGGCCAGCGCGATCGACATGTGCCGGGTGCCGATCCGCACGCCCGCCGCGATGCCCGTGCGGTGCACCATCGTGACGAGCTGCGCCCGGCGGCCGTTGTGGATGGTGGTGCGGACGTCCACCGCGCCGGCGCCCTGCAGCTCGCGCACGATGTTCGACACGGTGGCCGCCGACAGGCCGGTGGCCGCCGCGAGCTCGACCTGCGTCAGGCCGCCGTAGCGGCGCACCGTCTCGATGACGGTGGCGCGGTTCGCCTCACGGAGGGCGGTCTGCGAGCCAGCCATCGCCGACAGCCTCCCGTCTCCTGCCGCACGTCGTCCACGCACGCGCTGGACGCAGGGTACTCGGTGCGCGTCGCGCCGCCGGGGCGTGACCGAGGTCGCGGACGAAAGTCCTGGTCCGGTGGTGAGCGCTTGCCGATCGGGAGACGGGGTGGTGCGCACCGCCCCGCCGACCGCCGAAGGGACACCCGTGCTCCGACCGACCCGCATCCTGCTCCGCGACGGCGAGACCCGGGCCCTGCTGCGCGCCGTCGACGTGCGCGGGCACACCGTGCGGATCGAGGGCACGGCCGCCAGCCTGCGCATCGAGGACGTCACCACGGGCACGCTGCTCGTGGACGCCCCGATGGCGGTGCTCGAGCTCATCGACGGCGAGACGATCCACTACTCGGGTGCGGGCCGGGTGCTGGACTCCCGCGAGCTGCGGTACCTGCGGATCACCCTGGAGTTCACGGAGCCGGCCCCGCGGTCGCTGCCCCGGCCGCCGCGCTGACGTCGGGACGCGCGGGGACCCGGGGCGGGGACCGTGGCGGCGGTCAGGCCGGTCCGGGACCGACCAGCTCCTCGACGGCGGCGACGACCTCCGGGGCGTCCGGGCGCACCCGGGGCCGGAACCGCCGCACCCGGCCGTCCGGCGCGACGACGAACTTCTCGAAGTTCCAGGTGATCCGCCCGGCGCGGCCCGCGTCGTCGGGGTACCGCGTGAGCGCCCGGTACAGCGGGTGCGCGTGCCGGCCGTTCACCGGGGTCTTCTCGAGCATCGGGAACGTCGCGCCCCACGTCGTCGAGCAGTACTCGGCGATGGCGTCCGACGACGACAGCTCCTGCAGGAACTGGTTGCTCGGCACCCCCACCACGGTGAACCCGCGCGGGCCGTACCGGCGGTGCAGCTCCTCGAGCTGCTCGTACTGCGGCGCCAGGCCGCACCGCGACGCCACGTTCACCACCAGCGCGACGCGCCCGCCGGTCAGCTCCCCGAACGTCGTGTCCTCGCCGCGCAGCGTGCGCACCGCGATCCCGTCCAGCTCCACGTGCCGCTCCTCGCCCGTCGTCGTCCCGCGCGTCCCTCCGGGCTCCCGGTCTACCACGGCAGGAGGTGGTAGTAGGGCGTCCGGGTGGACGGGGTGAACCCCAGGCGCAGCGCGAGCCGCGCCGAGCCGACGTTGTCCTCCCGGCACGACCACACCGGCGTGAGCCCGGCGTCCAGCACGTCCGCCAGCATCGCCGCCGCCGCGGCCGAGGCCAGCCCCTGCCGCCGGTACGCCGGGTCGGTCGCGATGCCGAGCTCCAGGTCGTCGCGCGTGCGGTACGACGTGAAGGCGATCGCCCCGGTGAGCCCGTCCCGCTCCACCACCGTGCCGCCCCCGTGCGCCAGGAAGCTCGCCGCGTCGGGCCAGAACCCCGACGGCACCACCGCCCCGGCCCACGCGAAGTCCTCGGCCGTGGCCCGCCGCGCCCGCCAGCCGTCCGGGGGGCGCAGCGCGCCGAGCCGCGCGCGGTGCGCGTCCGGGTCGGACGTGAAGTTGAGGCGGGTGTGACGGACGACCGCGCCGCGCGCCGGGTGGGCGCCCGCCTCCGCCAGCGGCACGGCGCCGAGCGCGTCGTCCCAGTCCGGCGCCGTCCACCGCGGGTCGACCTGCAGCCACTCCTCGTGCCCCGCGGCGCGGCGGGCGGCGAGGTGCGCGACGACCGCGTCCCGGGCCTCCCCGACCGCCGGGCCCCAGACGAGCGACATCCCGTACGGGTGCACCACGTGGAAGGCGCGGGGGTCGTGCTCCCGGTCGGCCCAGGGCACCGCGCCGGCGACGTCCATCGCGGCGCGGGCGAACCCGACGTTGAGGGGCACCGCACCGAGTGCGCGGCGGGCGTGGTCGAGCAGCGGGGGCACGGTTCTCCTCGGGTGGTGGGCGGCTGCGGGCAGCACGCTCCCAGGGGCGGACGTGGGGGGTCCATGGCCACTCGCGGCGAAGTTGCCTCGGCGTGCGCTCCCCGGGGCGGAGCCGTTCCCGTCGGGTCGGCCGGGCCTGCCGGGAGGCGCGGCGCCCGTCGCGGGCGGTGACGGCGCGTCGGCCGGTGCGGCGGATCCGCTCATCCGCCGTACCGCGCGTGTCGATACTCCGGGTGTGCGCCTCGTGACGCTCCAGCTGGAGGGCGACCCCGGGATGGGCGCGGACGACCGTCCGCGCTACCTCGCCATGGTCTACGGCCGGGTGCTGACCGCCGTCACGGGCACGATCGTCCTGCTCGCCTACGTGCTGTTCGACCGCGACGCCACGACGCTGCGGACCCTGGTGGCCGTCGCGCTCCCGCAGCTCGCGTTCGTCGCGCTGTCGTTCCGGGCCCGCCCGCACCCGTGGCTGGTGGCGGGCTTCCCCGTCGGCGCCCTGGGCGGTCTGACGAGCGTCGGCCTCACGAGCGACGCCGTGTCCACCGCGCTGCTCGGGCTCGTCGGTCTCACGTTCGTGTACACCGGCCTGTTCCTGCCGTTCGGCTGGTCGCTGGGTCTCGTCCCGCTCGGCTGGAGCACCTACCTGGCGCTGCTGCCCGTCCTCGACGGCCCGGGCGTGATGCGGCTGCTGACGTACACGGCCGTGTGGCTGGCGACGGCGTCCGCGCTCCGGTTCGCCAGCAGGATCGCGCTGCGGCACGAGCTGGCGCTGCGCGCCGCTGCGGAGACCGACGCCCTCACCCACGTCGGCAACCGCCGGGCGCTCGACGCGCAGCTCGCCGGCCAGACGCCCGGGGACTGCCTGGTGATCTGCGACCTCGACCACTTCAAGCTCGTGAACGACCGTCACGGCCACGTCGTCGGCGACCAGGTGCTGGTGGCGTTCGCCCGGCTGCTGGACGAGCACGTCGGCCGGCGCGGCATGGTGGTCCGGTTCGGCGGCGAGGAGTTCGTGCTGGTGCTGCCGCAGACGCACCCGAGCGACGCCGTCCGCCTGGTCGAGCGGGTGCGCGAGCAGTGGCGCGCGTCGGGGGCGGAGACGACGTTCTCGGCGGGCGTCGCCGTCATCCACGCGGGGACGCCGCCGGCCACGGCCCTCGCGTCCGCGGACATCGCGCTGTACGCGGCCAAGCGCGGCGGCCGGGACCGCACCGCGGTCGAGCCGGCCCCGCCGGGCACGCCCGGTCCGCCGTCGCAGCGCCCCTCGTGGGAGGCGGACGAACCGGCCCTCTGACGACGCCGGCCCGTGGCGGTTCGCGCCGTCCGCGCCGGCCGGTGCCCGACGCGGGTCAGCCCGCGTCGGGGTCCCAGTCCGCGGCGAGGTCGGTGCGGGCGGCGAGCCCGAGCTTGCGCAGCGCCCGGTACATGTGGCTCTCGACCGTCCGGACGCTGAGGAACAGCCGCGCGGCGATCTCGCGGTTGCTCAGGCCCGCGCGCGCGAGCAGGGCCACCTCCCGCTCCCGGTCGCTCAGCGGGTCGGCGCCCGCGGCCGTCCGCTCGACGGACGGGTCGAGGCCGTGGCCCGCGGGACGCCCGGCGGCCTCGGAGACCTGCGAGGCCGTCAGGGGCGGGAGCCCCTCCTGCGCGCGGAGCTCCGTGAGCCGGTCCAGCACGACGCGGGACTGCGCCGGCCCGAGGGTGGAGCGCAGCCCGCCCACGGCCGCCACGACGGCGGCGCCCGGGCCCTCGCTGAGCGCCCGGTGCAGCTCCACGACCGGCGCGAAGAGGGAGAGCCGGTCCGCGGGGAACCGGTCGAGGACGACCCGCAGCCGGTCCGGCGGGTACACCCACGCGATCCAGGACCAGCACACCATCGCGGCGGTCAGGTGCCCCGCCTCCGCGGCGCCGAGGCCGTGCTCCCACAGCAGCCGGTTCCCCGCCTCGACCTCCCCGCGGGCGTAGTGCGCCTCGGCCTCCGCCCAGGCCGTCAGCGCGCGCAGCAGCGGGTCGCCGGCGACGTCGCGGTGGTCGAGCTCCCGCAGCAGCAGCTGGGCGAACCGGAGGTTGCCCGCGCGTGCGTGCACGACCGCGCCGAGCGGCACCACCCGCAGCGGCATCGGGTCGTCGAACGGGCCGGGCAGCCCCAGCCGCAGCGCGACGCTCAGCCAGGGCCACGCGTCCTGCCCGCGGCCCGACACGATCTGCAGGCCCGCGAGGGTCGACGTGTGGGCGCGCACCGAGACGGCGTCCAGCTCGGCGGCGGCGTGCGCCAGGTGCGTCCGCGCCCACGTCGACGCCTCCTCGACGCGGCCGTCGAACAGCAGGGCGTCCGTCCGCAGCGCCTCGAGGGCGGCGCGCACGGGCTCCGGCGGGGGCGCCTCCGCCGACCCGAGCAGCGTGAGCGCCTCCTCCGGCCGGCCGTCGTGGACCGCCGCCCGCGCGGCGGCCACCAGCTCCCGCGCCTCCGCGAGCGGCGTGCGCGCGTCCGCGGGCAGCCCGAGGCGCGTGGCGGTCCGTCCCAGCGCGCCCGCGTCCTCCTCCGCCCAGGCCGACCACTGCGCCTGCTGCTCGAGCAGCCGCGCGACGTCGGCGGGGTCGTCGTCCGGACCCCGCTCGACGTGGGCGAGGACGTCCCGGACCAGGGCGCGGTCCGGGGAGCCGGAGAACGCGTCGAGCAGCGCCACCGCGTGCCGCACGGTCGGCGCCTCGCGCCACGCCGCCCGCCGGGCGGCCCGCTGGACGGACACGCGGTCGAGCAGCAGGCCCGCGGTCGCGGACGTCCACGCGGCCGACGGGTTCTCGGCGGCGAGCTGCCAGGTGAGCGTGTCCGGCACCGCCGGGTCGACCGCCGTGTGCGGTCGCGGCGAGTAGTCCGTGCCGAAGTGCGCGCGCACGACGGCGTCGTCGTGCCGCGCCTGCGCCGGCGTCCGCCGCCGCACGAGCCCGTGGGCGAGCGCCGGCGGGGTGACGAGCACGAGGCCGTCGGGGTCGGCGGTCGACGCGGTGAGCCGCCCGCGGGCGAGCAGCTCGTCGAACCGGCCCGCCCCGGCCAGCTCCGCGGCGTCGGCGGCGGGCACCGGTCCCGTCCACGACAGCAGCGTGAGCGCGTCGACCAGCCCGGGGTCCAGGCGACGGGTCAGCGCGTGGACGGCCGCGTCGAGCGGGGCGTCCTCCAGCGGCCCGACCAGGTCCCACACACCGTCGACGCGCTCCGCCGCGCCGGACCACCGGGCGGCGTCCAGCAGCGCGAGCGCGACGGCCGGGTGCCCGCCGGACTGGTTGAGCAGCGCGGCGGTCAGGGCGAGCGCCGGCGGGCCCTGCAGCCGGTCCGCGAGGAGTCCGGCGGTCCCCGGCTCGCCCAGCGGCGCGACGGCGACCTCCGCGGGGGCGCGGCCGGCGAGCGTCCGCCGGGCCGGGCCCTCGAGGACGGCGGAGTCCACGGTCGCCGCCAGCAGGCAGGACGTGCGGCGCAGCAGCTCCTCGACGACGACGAGCGTCGCGGGGTCCAGGTGGTCCAGGTCGTCCACCGCGAGCACGTTGCGGCGCCCGGCGAGCTCCTCGGCGAGGACGTCCACCAGCTCCGGGAGCGGCGTGCGCCCGGCGGACCGCGGCGTCCGCGCGAGCTCGTGCAGCAGCACGGGCGTCAGGGGTGGCGCCTCGGGCACGTGCGAGGCGCGCAGCACCAGCACGTGGGTGCCCGCGGCGGTCGCCCGCCGCACGAGGTCGTCGAGCGCGGTGGTGCGGCCCGAGCCCTCCTCGCCGCGGATCAGCACGTCGCGGCCCAGGTCGAGCCACCGCAGCGCGTCGCCCGCCACGTCCAGGGTCTGGTCCATCGCCCACCTCCTGAGCAGCACCGTCGCGCAGCCCATCCTGTCCTGAGCGGGAGCCCGTGCCAATGCCCGGCGCGCCACCTACGGAGCCGTCGCGGGCGCCGTTGCGTGGTCCCGGGGTGCCGCACCCTGGGTCCGACCGGGTGCGCGCCGCCGACCCCCGGTTCGCGCCCCCGGCCCCCCGGTGGAGGTGCCGTCGTGGACGGCACGGCGCGCACCGCCCCTCGACCCTGCGTGACGCCGCCCCCGGTGTGCGCGCCCGGGTACTCACCGCACGGAAGGACGCCTCACCATGACGCAGACGCGCGAGCGCGCCGCGACCCTCCGGGCGGCGCGACGGGAGAGGGGGTGGCGGATGGGCGTCGTCGCGGACGTCGTCGGGTACCTGAACGAGGGCGTGAGCGTCGACGTCGTCGGCCACCGGGGCTCCGGGCGCTCGCACGTCGCGGACCTGGTCGAGCAGACGCTCCACGACGAGGGCGTGCCCGTCCTGCGTCTGACGGGGGTCCCCGCGCTGCGGGACCGCCCGCTCGGGGGGATCTCCGCGGCGGGCTTCGAGCTGCCGCGCGGCGGGGCGTCGAGCGTCGGCGAGGTGCTGGCCGCGCTGCGGCCCCGCGTCCGCGGGCGGGGGGCGGTCGTCGTGGTGGACGACCTCGACGGCCTCGACGCCGCCAGCGCCGGAGTCGTCGCCGCGCTGCGCACCACCGTGCCGGCGCCCACCCTCGTGACCCGGCGGCTCGGCACCGAGCGGGACGAGGCGGTGGTCGCCGTGCTCCCCGGGATGCAGCCGGGGATCCGGCTCCCGCTCGCCCCGCTCCGCTTCGGCGAGGTCCACGCCTGCGCGCAGGAGCTGCTGGGCGGCCCCGTCGACTCGTCGACCGTCGCCCGCCTCGCGACCAAGTCGGGCGGCCTGCCCGGGCTGGTGCGCGCGCTCGTCACCGTCGGCCGGCGCGCGGGCACGCTCACGTACGACGGCGCCGTGTGGCGCGCGACCGCCCCGCTGTGGTCGCCGGAGCTGGCGCACACGCTCGACGGCTACCTGACCGGCCTCGACGCGCGGACGGTCGAGGAGCTGACGCTGCTGGCCGTCGCCGGCCCGCTCGACGTCCGGCGCGTGCGGGCGCTCGTCGACGACGCCCGGCTGCTGGACCTGCAGCGGGCGGGGCTCGTCGGGGCGCTCGACGGCTCGGGCAGCGGCGCGATGGGCCTGTACCCGCCGCTGCTGGGCGAGCACCTCGTCGCCCACTGCCCGGCGACGCTGCGGCTCGACATCGAGGCGCGGCTCGCCGACGAGGTGCCGGCCGTCCCGCACCCCCTCCGGGCGGCGGGCGGCGCGCGGGTGCACAGCCCGGAGGCGGTCGTCAGCACGCGGCTCGCCGACCACTGGGAGGAGGTCCGCGACCGGCTGCAGCAGGCCTGGGCCGAGGACCGGGCCCCGGCGGCGGGCGCCCGGCTGCTCGAGGCGACGCTCGCCTCGCCGGTGCGCACCGGGCCCGGCGTCGACGAGCAGGTGGTCGAGGTCTACCGCGGCACCGCGCGGGAGATCGGGGGCGACGCGGACCGGGCGCAGCTGGAGGCCTGGTACGCGGTGTACCTGGCCGTGGGCCGCCGGCGGCTGGCGGACGCCCGCCGGGTGCTCGCGGACGCCGAGCTCGCGGTGCCGTCCCACGGCGCCTACCTGCGCGCCACCGCCGCCCACCTCGGCCTGCTGCTCGACCGCGTCCCGAAGCCGCCCCGCACCACCGCCGCGGAGGACCGGAGCCCGCTCAACGCGGAGGCCAGCCGGGGGGTCGCGGTGGAGACGGAGCTGGCCCGGGGGCGCACGGCGGCGGCGCGGTCGCTCCTGGCCGCGGCCGTGCCGGAGCTGCCGCTCTTCCACCGGCACCACCAGGCGTGCGAGGGCCTGGCCCGGGTGCTGGCCGCCGAGCAGCCCGACCCCGCGACGTGGACGACCCCGCCGGCCGACCTCGGGCAGCTCGCGTCGGACCCGGCCTCGTTCCGGCCGCTGGCGTACGTGACGGCGCTGGGCATGGCCGTCGGGGGGCACGTCGCCGCCCTCGACGACTGGCTGTCCTCCGCGCTCACCGTGACCTCCGTGGGGACGCTGCAGCGGCACTACCACGTCGGCCTGCTGTCGGTCGCCGTGCTCGCGGCGCTCTGGCGCGGGGAGGACGCGTACGCGGCGGGCATCGCCCGCCAGGCGGCGGCGACCCGGCAGCCCGCGGGGCCGCTGCCCCTGATGGCGTCCGGGGAGGCGCTCGTCGCGCTCACCGAGGGCGACGCCGACGGCCTGTGGGCGGCGGTGGACGCGCACCTCGCGGGCGGGTACCTGACCGCGGCGCTGTTCCTCGCCGTCGAGGCCCTCGAGCGCCGGCCCGACGGCGCGCGGGCCCGGGTCGTCGCCGAGCTCGGTACCCGCGTGGACGGCGGCCTGCTCGAGGCGCTCGTGGAGTACGCCGTGGCGCTCGGTCACGAGGACGAGGCGGCGCTCGCGGAGGCCGCCACGCGGTTCGGGCGCTGCGGCGCGGTCCTGTACGAGGTCCGGGCGGGCGTCGCCCGGGCGCGGGTGCTCAAGCAGCGGGGGCTCGCCACGGAGGCCGTCGCGCAGGTGGAGGCCGCGTGGGCCGCGTCGCTCGACGTCGCGCGGCACGCCCCGGGCGTCTTCTCGCCGTACCTGGACGCCCTGGAGCTGTCGCCGCGCGAGCTCGACGTGCTGCGGCAGGTCGTCGTCGGGCTGGGGACGTCCGAGATCGCGGCCGAGCTGAGCCTGAGCGTGCGCACGGTCGAGAACCACGTCTTCAGCACGTACCGCAAGATCGGCGTCGAGGGCCGGGCGGACCTGCTGCGCGTGGCCGCGACGTGGCTCGGGCCCCGGCTGCGGACGGGCGGATGAGGTACCCCGCCCGCCCGCCGATCACCCCCGCCCGAGGGCTCCCCGGTACTCAATCCGCCCCCGTCCGACCCGCGTCCTGCCGGCATCCCGGCACGACGGCCCGCTCCCGTCCCCACGATGGGGGCACCGCTCGCGGCCGCGGGCCCACGCAGCCGCCCGCCACCACCGCCGCGCAGCGCACCGACCCCGAGGAGCCCGCATGACCGCCACGTCCGACCTGGCAGACCCGTCGCGCGGACGCCTGGTCGCACGGCTCCTCGGCGGCCCCCTCGGGGCGGAGCAGGCCGGGCAGCTGCCGGCCGCCGACGCCCGCGCGCTCCGGGAGCTGAGCGAGCGCGGTCACGTCGAGGTCGGGCGGGACGGCTCGGTCCGTCTCGCCTCCGCGACGCGCGACCGGTTCCTCGACCGCCTGCTCACCGCGGTGCTCGGCGTGGCGCCCGCGGGGCACGTCCCGGCCGTCCACCGGTCCGCCGACAGGGACGCCCGGGCCGCCGTGCCCGGGGCGGTCCACCCCGCCCGGTGAGGACGGCGACAGCCGCCGCCCCGGCGGTCCGCGTCCTCGCCCCGCCCGACGAGCACGACCCGGCAGCCGGTGAGCTCTCGACCGCGCTCGCGGCGGTCGTCTCCCCGAGGTTCGCGGTGCTGCAGCTGCTCTCGGCCCGCCCGGGGATGATCTGCCGGGAGATCGCGGACGCCCTCGGGATGTCCCGGTCCGGCGTGCTCAAGTACCTCGGCGAGCTCGAGCGCGCCGGGCTCGTCGTCGGGGACGCGCTCCTCGGCGAGCGGCGCGGCCGCCAGGTGCGCTACGCGGTGCGCGACGGCGCGGTGCTGCAGGTCGTCGGGGAGATCGCCGACGCGATCGTCCCGCGCGGGCTCGAGGTGCTGGTGGGCGCGCGGCGCGACACCCGGCAGCCCCACCGCGCGCGCCCGGCGGACGCCCGCGCGCGCCGAGCCCCCGCCGAGCGGGCCGCCCGGGGCACGGGCGCCGCACTGGCGCACGCGCAGGCCTGACCCGCCGCAGCAGCGGCAGGCGGGGTCTCGCCGCGAGCCGGGGACCTCGCCAGGTCGTGTGGCGAGCCGGGGGCTTCGCCGGGGTCTCGTGGCGAGCCGGGACCTCGGCAGGTCGCGTGGCGAGCCGGGGGCTTCGCCGGGACGTGGCGGCGCGCCGGGGGCTTCGCCGGGACGTGGCGGCGCGCCGGGGGCTTCGCCGGGTCTCGTGGCGAGCCGGGGACCTCGCCGGGGCCCGGTGGAGCCGGGGACCCGCCGCGTTCCGCGCCCGCCGTGGTGCGGGCGGCTCCGACGTCCCCGCGCGCGTCACCCCGTCCGCGCCGCGTCCGGGCGGTGCGTCGCGGCGGCGACGGTGCCGGTGGCGTTCCACCAGCTCAGGTCCGACCGGCGGGTGAAGCCGAGCTTGCGCAGCACGGCGCTCATGTGGTTCTCCACGGTCCGCACGCTGAGCCCGAGCGCGGAGGCGATGTCCCGGTTCGACCGGCCTTCCCGGGCCAGGGTGGCGACCTCCCGCTCGCGGGGCGAGAGCGTCAGGTGGTCCTCCGCGCGGAGCACGACCCGCACGGGGGGCCGCTCGTCGGGCAGCGCGACGCCGTCGAGGTGGCCCATCGCCTGGCGGAAGCGGTCGCCGGGATCCGCCGGCAGGGCGTGGAGCCGGGCGACCACCCCGGCCACGTCCTTGGCGGTGAGGGCCTCGTGCAGCCGCAGGTAGGGCTCGAGCAGCGGGAGCGGCGCGGCCTCGTAGGTCTCGCGCACCACGGCGAGCTGCTCGGGGGCGTACGTCGCGGTGCTGAACAGCCAGCACACCAGCGCGGGCTGCCGCCGGCCCTCCTGCGCGTAGCGTCGTCCCCGCTCCCACAGCAGGTCGTCGGGCGTCGGGCGCGTCACCTCGTCGACGGCCGCGCGGGCCAGCGCGGACAGGGAGCCGACGATCGGGCGGTCGGCGCGGGGCAGGGCGTCCAGCGACGCGACCAGGGACTCCGCCATGTCGACGTCGCCGCTGGAGACGCGCAGGATCGCGGCGAGGCTCAGCGCCCGCCGGTGGAACGCCGCGCCGACGGGCCCGGCCGGCCCGAGCCGCAGCGCCCCGCCGAGCGCGCGCCACGCGGCCGTGCTGCGCCCGCTCCAGATGAGCACCTCGGCGAGCAGGCACGCGTGCACGCGCACGCCGAGCACGTCCGCGCGGGCGTAGGCGGCGGCGAGCTCGCGGCGCACCCGGGCCTCGGCCTCGTCGAGCCGTCCCAGGAGGATGGTCGCGACCGCGTCGACGGCGTCCCGGTGGTGACGGACCTCGTCGGTCGGGGGGTCCGCGAGCACGGGCCCCCGGCAGAGGCGCAGCGCGAGGTCGAGCCGTCCCACCTCGACCAGCGCGGCGGCGCGGGCGACCGCGACGCGGGCCGCGACGTCGCCCCCGGCGTCCTCCGCCGTGCCGAGCAGCGTGGCGTCGTCGGCACCGGCGCGGGCCGCGGCCGTCACCTCGTCGTGGACCCGGAACGCGGCGGCGAGCGGGCCGAGCTCGCTTCGGTGCTCGGCGAGGAACGCCGCCCGGGCTGCGGGGCCGCCGCCGGACGGGACGAGCCAGCGCAGCCCGGCGGCGCGGAACAGGGCGCGCCCGGCGGGGTCGTCGTCCTGCAGCCGGGTGCCGGCGAGCACCTCGCGGGCCAGGTCGTGCGCCGGCCGCCGAGCGAGCTGGTCGAGCAGGGCGTTGGCCGGGCCGGTGCGGGGGTCGCGGCGCCACGCGTCGAGCAGGGCCTCCTCGCGGGACCGCTCGTGCTCGCGCAGGACGCCCGCCACCTCGGGCGAGCGGCGGGGGAGCTCGGCGCCCCGGCGCGCGAGGGGGACCGGCACCTCCTCCCCGAGGTCGAGGGGCGTCACGGGCACGACAGCGTCGGCGGCGGGAGCCCGGCCGGAGAGGTGGGCGAGCCGGCGCCGGCGCTCCGGCAGCAGGCGGGCGCGCAGGGCGTCGGCGAGCGCGGGCGGCGACACGGAGTACCGCGAGGTGCCGTCGGTGCCGGTGAAGCCGAGCAGCCGGCGGCGCGCGGTGAGGGCGTCGACGGTGGCCGGCGCGACGAGGCGCTCGACGGTGTCGTGGTCAGGTGTGCCGAGCCACGCGACGAGCTCGAGCGCGTCCAGGTGGTGCGGCGGCAGGCGGGCCGTCAGGAGGTGCACGACCGGGTCGCCGGGCGCCTCGCGCAGCGGGCGGGTCACCGTCCAGCGGTCGTCGGACCTCCCCACCGCGCCGGCCCAGCGCGCCGACTGCAGCACGAGGGTCGCCACCCGGGGGTTGCCGGCCGACGCGGCGGCGAGCTCCGCCACGAGCGTCGCGTCCACGGCGCCGCCGAGCACGGTGCGGGCCAGGGCGTGCAGCTCGGTGTCGGCGAAGGGCGGCAGCAGCACCTCGGCCGGCGCGCGCTCGCCGACCAGCCGCGCGAGGGCGGCGTCCGCGTCACGGGCCAGGTCCACCGCGGTGGTCACCACGAGGTCGGCACGGCTCTGCGCGAGCGACCGCCGGATCACGGCGAGCGTGCCCTCGTCGACGTGCTCGACGTCGTCGACCAGCAGCAGCGACCCCTCGGAGCCGAGCTCACCCGTCAGCCACTCGACGAGCTCGGACTCCGACCACGGGTGGCCCCGCCGGGTGGGCAGGGACTCGTGCGCGCGCAGCGTCGCGAAGGGCGCGGGGCCGGACGCCCGCAGCAGCACGGTGTCCGCGCGGCGGTGCGGGAGGCGGCGCATCAGGTCGAGCAGGGAGGTGCGCCCGGACCCGTGGTCGCCGCGCACGACGACGTCCCGCCCCAGCGTGAGCCACCGGTGGACGGCACGCGTGGCGGTGTCGAGAGTCGCGTCACTCATGTGGCCCCCTGGGTCGCGCTGCCGCCCCGGCAGCGGCGTCGCTCAGCCGCAGGCAGGCCGTGTGCCTGGGCAGTCGCTCCGGAGACTAGGCACGAGGTCCCGGGGCCGGGGGTCGCCTCGGCCCGGACCGGTACCGCAGGGGCGCCTGCCGGGTGGGGGGGACGCCCGTCCCGGGGGGCGGGTGGGCGCCGACCAGGGGTCGCCGGGGCGCCGACCGGGTACCGACTGCGGGCCGGCGGGGGAGCAGGCGGGGGAGCGGGAGAGGTGCCGGGACGTGCGGCCCCCGCCGGGCGGGCCGAGCGGCTCTTCTCCCGGGGGCGTGCGGGCACTAGCGTCCGGACATGGTGATCTTCCTGATCCGGGTGGCGATCTTCCTCGGCTCCGCGGCCCTGGGGCTGGGGGCGGCGGCGCTGCTCGTGGACGACGTGCACCTCGGCGTGAGCGGGTTCGTGACCGCCGTCGTCGTCTTCACCGCGGTCCAGGCGGTGCTGACACCGTTCATCGCCACGATGGCGCGCCGGTACGCCAACGCGTTCCTCGGCGGGGTCGGGCTGGTCTCCACGTGGGTGGCCCTGCTGGTGGCGAGCGCCTTCACGGACGGGCTGCGGATCTCCGGCGGGGTGGTGACCTGGATCGCCGCCGTCGTCATCGTCTGGCTGGTGACGGCGCTCGCGACCTGGCTGCTGCCGATGGTGCTGCTGCGCAAGCGGCTGCAGGCGCGGGGCCAGCAGCGGGCCTGAGCCCCCCGGGAGGTGCCGTCAGGACAGCAGGCCGACGACGTAGCCGACGAACAGCAGCAGCGCGACGGCGACGACCGCGCCGACGACGCCGTAGACGACCCAGCTGGTGCGGCGCCCGGGCAGATCGGGCTCGCGGAACGCCGCCCCCGAGGTGCTCGACTCGCCGGGCGGGGTGTCCCCGGGCGCGACGCCTCCACCCGGCTCGAGGCCGGGGGTGTTCGCGGGGTCCGGGTCAGGGCTGGTGCTCATCCGGACACGCTAGGCACGTCCTGCCCGCGCGGCGACCGGTGGCCCGTCGTGGACCGGGGGCGTCAGCCGCAGGTGTCGCAGATCCCGGTCGCGGGCAGCGCCGTGAAGCACGTCGGGCAGATCGCCAGCGGGCGGTCCTCCGGCGCGGGCCGGCGGGGCGTCGTGGCCGGCTTCGCGGCGCGGCGGGGGGCGGTGCCCGCGGTGGACCGGGCGGACGAGCGGGTCGCGGAGGTCGTCCGCGGCGCGGCGACGGGGCCCGCGACGTCGAACCCGCGGCGCGTCAGCAGGGTCCCCGTCGGGGCGGAGCGCAGCTCCTCGGGCGTCGCGGCGCGGCCGGTCGCGTACCGGTGGGCGACCGCGAGGACCGCGCGGGAGTCGTACGTCCGGCCCTCGTGCGCGAACGTCTCGCCCGGGGTGGCCTCGAAGCCGTAGACGCCGAGGAACGCCTCCGCGCCCCGGTCGTCGTGCTCCGCGATCGCCTGGAGGACGTGCTGCCGGCTGACGGAGGAGAACGTGGCCACACCTCAGGGTAGTCCGCCCGGGCGCCCGAGAGCCCCGCCGCCGCCCGCCGCGGGGGCGGGTGTGACGGGGCTCTCGGTGCGGTGCCTCAGACGCGGTCGTGCCGGTGCCGCTCCGGGGCCTCGACGACCTGGTGCATCGGGTGCGGGTGGGTGCGCTCCAGGGACGCGCCCTCCACGTCGACGTCCGGCAGGATGCGGTCCAGCCAGCGGGGGATCCACCACGCCGCCTTGCCGGCCAGGTGCATGAGCGCCGGGATCAGCAGCATCCGGACGACGAACGCGTCGACCAGCACGCCGAACGCGAGGCCGAACCCGAGCGGCCGGATGATCGAGGACTCCGCGAAGATGAAGCCCGCGAACACCGACGCCATGATGATCGCCGCCGCGGCGACCACGACCCGCCCGGCGTGCAGCCCGCGCCTGACCGCCACGCGGGCGTCGACGCCGTGGGCGTACGCCTCCCGCATGCCGGAGACCAGGAACAACTGGTAGTCCATCGCGAGCCCGAACAGGATGCCGGTGACGATGATCGGCAGGAAGCTCAGCACGGGCGCGGGGTCGTGGACCCCGAAGAGCGACCCGAGCCAGCCCCACTGGTAGATCGCGACGACGCCGCCGAACGCCGCGAACAGCGACAGGACGAACCCGAGCGTCGCGGTGACCGGCACCAGGATCGAGCGGAACACGATGATGAGGATGATGAGCGACAGGCCGACGACGATCGCCAGGTAGAGCGGCAGCACGTCGGCGAGCTTCTCGGAGACGTCGATCTGCGCGCTCGTGGTGCCCGCGACGCCGAGCTGCACGTCGCCGTCCAGCGGGGACGCCGCCCGCAGGTCCTGCACCAGGTGCTCGGTGCTCTCGCTGTCCGGTCCCTCGCGGGGCACGACCTGGAACGCGAGCACCGTGCGGCCGTCGTTGGCGCCGATCGGCGCGACCGCCACGACGTCGTCGAACGCCGCGAGCTCCTGGCCGATCCGCACCTGCTCCGCGACGAGCCCGTCCTCCGCCACCGCGTCGGGCAGGTCCGCGACGACCAGCAGGGGGCCGTTCACGCCGGCCCCGAACTTCTCGGCCGTGATCGTGTACGCCTGGTACTGCGTGGAGTCCTCGGCCTCCGACGCCCCGCCCGGCAGGCCGAGGCGCATGGACAGCGCGGGGATCGCGACGACCAGCAGCGCGGCGAGGCCGACGACGAGGGTGAGCACGGCGCGCGAGGTGCGCATCGGGGTGGAGGGCACCGGCTCGGGCTCCTCGTGCCCGACGCGCGCGCGCTGCTTCTTCGGCAGCACCCGCAGGCCGATGCGCGACAGCAGCGCGGGCGTGAACGTGATCGCCATGAGGATCGCGATGGCGATGCACACCGCGGCCGTCGTCCCCATCAGACCCAGGAACGGGATGCCGGTGACGTTGAGCGCCAGCAGGGCCACGAGGACGGTCGTGCCGGCGAAGACCACGGCGTTGCCCGCGGTGCCGTTGGCCAGGGCGATCGACTCGTGCAGCTCGACGCCGTCGCGGAGCTGGCGGCGGTGCCGGTTGAGGATGAACAGCGAGTAGTCGATGCCGACCGCGAGGCCGAGCATGATGCCGAGCACCGGGGTGACGGACAGCATGTCGACCACGCCGGACAGGGACAGGGTGACCGTGGCGCCGATGGCCACGCCGACCAGGGCCGACAGGATGGGCAGACCGGCGGCGACCGCCGAGCCGAGCATCACCAGCAGCACGACGGCCGCGACGACGACGCCGACGACCTCGCCCGGACCGAGCACGCTCGGCACCTCCTGCGTGAGGTCGCTCGAGAACTCGACCTGGGCACCGGCGAGGTCCGCGTCGGCGAGGGTGTCCGCCACCTGCGTCTTCAGGTCGGCGTCCACCTCGAACTGCCCCGCGTCGAACGCCACGGTGGCGACCGCGGCGGAGCCGTCCTCGGACACGAGGCGGATCTCCCGGGCGAGGTCCAGCAGCGCCGCGCCGTCCTCGAGCTGGGTGGTCTGCGCCTCGAGCTGCTCGCGGCCCTCGTCGAGCGTCTGCTGCTGGGCGTCGAGCTGGTCCTGCTGGGCGTCGAGCTGCGCCTGGCCGGCGTCGAGCTGCGGCTGCACCTGCGCGAGCATCCCCGCGGCCTCGGCCTGCGCCCGCTGGGCGTCGAGCTGGTCCTGCGCGGCGTCGAGCTGCGCCTGGCCCGCCTCGAGCTGCGCCTGGCCGTCGTCGAGCTGGGTCCGGCCGTCGGCGATCTGCGCGCGGCCGTCCTCGAGCTGGGCGGCCTGCTCGGCGAGCTGCTCGGTGGTGGCGAACGGGTCGGTGACGCCCTTGACGCCGTCGAGGTCCGCCACGTCGGCCAGTGCGGCGCTGATGGCGGCCTGCTGCTCCGACGTGAACGCGTCGTCGCCGCCGGTGTGGAACACGACCGTGCCGGTGCCGCCGCTCGCGGAGGGGAACTCCTCCTGGAGGTGCTCGGTCACCTTCTCGGTGGCGGTGCCCGGGATGGTGATGGCGGAGGTGAGCGTGCCGCCGAACGCGAGGTACGCGCCGACCGACAGCGCCAGCACCGCGGCCCAGGCCGTGACGACGACCCAGGCCCGGCGGGCGGAGAACCGCCCGAGTCTGTAGAGGAGTCCTGCCATGTCCGGTGTCCGTCCCTGTCTCTGCGCTGTGGTGGGTGGGAGTGCGGGGCGTCAGTGCTCCGGCATGTACCCGGCTCGGACGTTCTCGATGAGCCGGTCGACGAGGCCGTCCCACGCCGCGCGCGCGTCGGGCGCGGCGGGGTCGGTGGTGGTGCACCAGTGCATGGCGATGACGCCGACACCGTGCACGAGGGAGGTCACGAGCAGCCGGACGTCGAGCGGGTCGGCGTGCGGGTAGCGGCGCAGCAGCTCCTCGACGAGGTGGTCCGCGACGCGGGCGAACGCCTGCTGGGCGAGCGCCGCGGCGCGCGGGTCGTCGCCCTGGGCGAGCGGGCCGAGGGCGTTCGCGAGGTAGGTGATCGGGGCGGGCAGGTCGGCGCCGCGCAGCGTCTCGGCGAGCTCGTCGAACATCGACGCGCGCGAGCCGTCGCCCACGGGCGTCCGGGTGGCCGCCAGCTCGACCTCGGCGATCACCTGCCCGAGCCGCTGCGCGCAGACGGTCAGGATGACGTCGTCGAGCGAGCCGAAGTGGTTGAACACGGTGCGCCGCGAGACGTCCGCGCGCTCCGCGAGCTCGTCGACGCTGAACGCGGGGGCGCCGCGCTCGACGAGCAGGGCGTCCGCGGCCTCGAGGATGGCGTGCCGGGACCGCGCCTTGACGGCGGAGCGCCGGTCGGGGGTCTCGGTCACGCGGAGGACCGTAGGCACGTGGGTGCACTCAGTGCAAGCGTGCACCGGGTGCAAAGCGCCTGATGTGGCTCAGATCACCAGCCCGGCCCGGTGCGCGACGGCCGCCGCCTCGAGGCGCGTCCGGCAGCCCAGCTTGGCCAGCACCCGGCTGACGTGCGTCTTCGCGGTGGTCTCCGACACCGTCAGCGCCTGCGCCACCTGCTGGTTCGACCGTCCCTCGCCGAGCAGCACGAGCACCTCGCGCTCGCGGGCCGTCAGCCGGTCGAGGCCCGGGGCGTCGGGGGCGGCCGGCCCGGGGGCGGGCACCGGGACGCTCGCGAGCACCCGCCGGGTGACCTCCGGGGCCAGCACCCCGTCGCCCGCCGCCACCTGCCGCACCGCCGCGACCAGCTCCGCGGCGCCGACGGACTTCAGCAGGAACCCGACCGCCCCGGCCCGGAGCACGCCGAACAGGTACTCGTCGAGGTCGAACGTGGTCAGCGCGACCACCTGCGCCAGCCCGTCGGCCACGATGCGCCGCGTCGCCTCGATGCCGTCCGTGCCGGGCATCCGGATGTCCATGAGCACGACGTCCGGCCGCAGCGCCCGGGCGTTCGCCACCGCGGCGTCGCCGTCGGCCGCCTCGCCCACCACCGTGACCCCGTCGGCCTGCTCCAGCATCAGCCGCAGCCCGGCGCGGATCGCCCCATGGTCGTCGGCCAGCAGCACGCGCACGCTCACGTCGCACCCCCTGCCGCGCCGAGGGTCGTCCGTCCCATCGGCGCCGCCGGCGCTGCCTGCGCGGCGGGCGCGGCGGGCGCGCCCGGAGCCAGCGGGAGGACCGCGTGCACCCGCCAGCGCCCGCCGGCGTGGGGCCCCGCCGCGAACCGGCCGCCCAGCGAGCGGGCGCGCTCCGCCATCGACACCAGGCCCGTGCCGGAGCCCAGCGCGGGGGCGCCGGCCGGGGCGGGCGTCCCCGCGGCGGGCAGCCGGTTGAGCACCTCGACCTCCAGGGCCGACCCGTCGGACGCCACCCGCAGGTCCACCCGGCCGCCCGCGGCACCGTGCGCGGCGGCGTTCGTCAGGGCCTCGCGGGCGATGCGGTACGCCGCGTGGTCGACCACCGCCGGGAGCCCGGGCGCCGCGGCTTCGACCCGCACGTCCAGCCCGCGATCCCGCGCCGTCGCGACCAGGTCGTCCAGCCGGTCGAGGCCCGCCGCGGCCGTGGCGCCGTCCCGGGGGCCGGCGCCGCGCAGCACGAGGATCATCGAGCGCATCTCGGCGAGCGACGCCACGGACTCCGCGCGCACCGCCGCCAGCGCCGCCCGGTCGCGGCCGGCGTCGGGCGGGCCGGACAGCGCCGCCTCCGCGTGGATCGCGACGGCCGACAGGCGGCTCGCCACCACGTCGTGCAGGTCCCGCGCCATGCCCGCGCGCTCCTCGCGCACCGCGGCGTCCCGGTCGAGATCGGCGATCCGCTGCACGTCCGCGGCGTGGGCGCGCGCCAGGTCCGCCCGCGACCGCTCCAGCGTCGCGCGCTCGGCCTCCGACGCGGCGAGCTCGCTCCGGCTGCGCACGTCCGACCCCCACCACAGCGGTGTCACCAGGACGGCGACCGCCTGGAGCGCCGCCGCCAGGGCGTCGCGCAGACCCCCGCCCGTCGCCCACACGGCCGCGGGCGCCGCGACGGTGAGCACGCCGACCACCCCGTGCAGCGCCCGCCGCGTCCGGGCGGGGGCGTGCACCTCGGCGCTGTACAGCGCGTCGACCAGCACGAGCAGCAGCCCGAGGCTGCCGCCCGCGGGGACCGTGCCGGCCAGGCAGGCGGCGGCCAGCAGCAGCACCACCACCGGGTGCCGGCGCTTCGCGGTGAGCGCGCCGCACGCGACGAGCAGCAGCGCGGTGTGCAGCCACCAGCCCGCCGGCCCCGCCCCCGCGGACCCCGTCACCGAGATCCCCGCCCCGTGCAGCAGCAGCCCGGCGGCCAGGTACAGCAGCGCGACGCCACGGTCGTCGAGGCGGGGCAGGGACGGCATGGCGTCCATCCCAGCACGGCCCCGGCGCGGCCGGGTCCTCCGAAGGGACGACGCCGCCCCGCAGGATCGTGCGGTCGGCCGACGCCCCCGCCCGGCGCCGGCGCGACGCTGCCGGCATGGACGTGATCGAGACCCTCCGCGAGAACCCGGTCGCCGCGCTCGTCGTCGCCTGCGAGGTGGCGTTCTGGGTGTTCCTCGGCGCCGCGGTCGTCGCCCGGTACGTGCTGCGCCGGCGGCGCCTGTCGACGGTGCTGCTGCTGTGCGAGCCGCTGCTCGAGGTGGTGCTGCTGGTCGCCACCGTCGGGGACCTGCTGCGGGGCTCGGAGGCGACCTGGACGCACGGCCTCGCGGCGCTCTACCTCGGGTTCACCGTGGCGTTCGGCAAGCGGACCGTGCACGCCGTCGACGCCTGGGTCGCGCACCGGTTCTTCGGGGGGCCGGAGCCCGTGCGGCCGCCGCGGCGCGGGCCGGCGCGCGTGCGGTACGAGTGGGCGCTGTGGCTGCGGGTGCTGCTCGCCTGGGCGGTGGCCTGCGCGGTGCTCGGCGTGCTGCTGCTCGTCGCGCAGGGGCCGGGCGAGGCGGCGGCGGAGCAGCGGGAGGTGCTGCTGGGCTGGGGCGGCCGGGCGACCCTGGTGCTCGTGGCGTGGTTCGTGTTCGGGCCGGTGTGGGAGACGTTCACGCCACGCCGGGCGGCGGGCGACGCGGCGGCCGGTCCGGCGCGGTCAGACGCGCGGTGACGCGGCGGGCCGACGGATCCGCCGCCGCGCGACCTGCGTCCCCAGCAGCAGCGCCGCGGCCAGCGCCGGCCACCCCCAGGGCACGGAGGTGTGCGGCACGTACCCGGGCGGCGACCCGATGCTCGCGAGCGCGACCTCGGCGCCGGACCGCTGCAGCAGCGGCTGCGCGACCGCCAGGACGACGCTCGTGACGGCGGCCGCGGTCAGGTACGGCCCGGGCACGACGAGGCGCCAGGATCCCCGCCGGTCGGTGCGCCCGACGTGCAGCGCGAGCAGGCCGACGAGCAGCGCGGTGAGCAGCAGCGGGCCCCACAGGCCGACCCGGGCGAGCGACGCCTCGGGTCGCGAGAGGTCCGCCACCCAGACCCGGGCGAGCGGCCCGGCGAGCCGCTCGACGTGGGTGTCCGGCAGCGGCGGGTACGCGGCGTCGGCCAGCGTGACCAGCGGCTGCGCGTCGTGCCGGGTGAGGCCGTTCAGCGCAGAGGCCAGCCCGGTCGCCGCGAACGCTGCGGCGACGAGCCCGAGCAGCGTCCCGCCGGTCGTGCGTCGCATGCGCGCCACGGTACCGACGGGCTCCCCGCCGCGGGGCGGGTCCAGCGCGGCAGCGCGTCCGGGGCCACGGCGGTCCCGGCCCCGTCCACCCCGGTGCGACGCGACCCGGCCCGCCCTCCCGCCCCACCCTCCCGCCCCACGAGGCCCCGTTCGGATCCGTTCGCACCGGCGCGCCGGGCGTGTCGGTACCAACGGATCCGAACGTCCCCACCCACGGGGGCGGAGTGGGGGACGGGAGCCGGGGGGACAGGCAGAGGGGACGGGCGTCAGGCCCCGAAGAGGCGGCGCAGCGTCCCGACCGGGAGCTTGGGCCGACGGTCGGCGGTGCACAGGCCGTTCGTCTCGAGCCCCGTGTCGGTGAGCTGGGTGTAGCAGTACCCCCGCAGCGCGGTGGACGACCGGACGGCGCCGAGCAGGTCGGTGAGGCGGGCCTCGAGGTCCTCGGGGCTGCGCGCCTCGGAGTACCCCCACGAGCCCTCCGGCGCCCCGGGGGCGAACGAGACGCCGCCGAACTCCGACAGCAGCACCGGGATGGTGCCGGGCTCGGGCGCCGGGCCGCCGACCCACATCCGGCGGCCCGCGGGGCCGATCCCGGCGACCGTGCGGGCGACCGCGGCGGCGTCGCCGTAGCGCTCGCGCAGCTCGTCGCCCGTGGCGGCGTAGTCGTGGACGGTCAGCAGGTCGGACGCCGTGTGCTCCCAGCCGTCGTTGGAGATGACGGGCCGCGTCGGGTCGAGCGCGCGCGTGAGCTCGGTGAGGGCGCGGCTGTAGGCCTGCTGCGCCGGGTCGTGGGCGATGTGCTGGACGCCCCAGGACTCGTTGAACGGCACCCAGGCGATGACGCACGGGTGGGAGACGTCGCGGCGGACGACGTCCAGCCAGTCGCGGGTCAGCTGGGCGACGGCCTCGTCGGAGAACCGGTAGGCGCCGGCGGTCTCGCCCCACACGGCGAGCCCCAGCACGTCGCACCAGTACAGGTAGCGCGGGTCGGCGACCTTCTGGTGGACGCGCACCGTGTTGAACCCGAGCGCCAGCGCCAGCTCGACCTCCTCGCGGAGCGCCTCGGGGCTCGGCGCGGTGAGGTGCGACTGCGGCCAGTAGCCCTGCTCCAGGACGGCGCGGACGGTGAACGGCCGGTCGTTGAGCAGCAGGTGGTCGCCCTCGACGGCGACGGACCGCAGGCCGCAGTACGAGGCGAGCCGGTCGAGCTCGGCGCCCGACGCGTCGACGAGCGCCACGTCGGCGTCGAGCAGCACCGGGTGGCCGGGCGACCACAGCAGCTGCTCGTACGCCTGGCCGTTGTGCTGCGCGGGCAGCGGGACCACGACGTCCGCCACGGACCCGGTCACCGGCACCTCGGCCGCGCCGACCTCGGCGTCCCCGTGGCGGAGCCGCACCCGCACCCGCGTCCCCGCCGGGGCGGAGGCGCGCAGCCGCACCTGCACGGCCATGCGGGCGGCGGGCACGTCGGGCCGCCAGGTCAGCGAGCCGACGGCGACGGCGGGCACCTGCTCGAGCCACACGGTGCGCCAGATCCCGGACGTGCGGTGGTACCAGATCGCGTGCTGCTCGCGCTGCCAGTCCTGCTTGCCGCGCGGCTGCTCGACGTCGGTGCGGTCGTCGGTCGCGCGCACGACGACGACGTGCGCGTCGGGGGGCAGGTCGGGGTCGAGCAGGTCGGTGACGTCCGCGCTGAACGGGGTCTGCCCGCCCTCGTGCCGGACGGCGTGCCGGCCGTCGACCCAGACGTCGGCCTCGTGGTCCACGGCGCCCAGGTGCAGCAGCAGGCGGTCGGTGCCGAGGGCGGCCGGGACGGTGAACCGGCGCCGGTACCACAGGGCGGCGTGGTCGCCGTGGTCGGCGACGCCGGAGGCCTCGGACTCGGGCGGGAACGGCACGAGGACCTCGCGGTCGAACCGCGCCTCCGCGTCGCGGTCGTGCCAGCGCTCGCGCAGGCCCGCGTCCGCGTCGTCGAACGCGAACCGCCAGGGACCGTCCAGCGACCACCAGCGGTCGGGCCGGACGAGCTGGGGCCGGGGGTGCAGACCCGTCGCGGGTGCTGACGTCGTCGTCATGGCGGTCCTTCGGTCGCGGGAGTACGTCGTCGACCCATGTTGCCACGTTGCAAAGCCGCGTGTCACACCGTCGCGGCCGGGCCGGGCTCAGCCGCCCGTCGACTCCCGCAGGACGAGCGCGTGCGGCACCGTCACGTCCTGGCCGGCGGGCGGCCCGGCCGACCGCCGCTCGAGCTGCGCGACCAGCCGGGCCACCGCGACGCGGGCGATCTCGTCCCGGTCCGGGCGCACGGTGCTCAGCGCGGGCGTGAGGTAGCGGACCTCCTCGACGTCGTCGAACCCCATGAGCGCGACGTCCTGGGGCACCCGCACGCCGCGGAGCAGGCAGGCCCGCAGGGCGCCGACCGCGAGCATGTCGTTGAAGCAGAACACCGCGTCGGGGCGCTGGTCCTCGTCGAGCAGGGCGGTCATCGCCGCGAACCCGGACGCGCGGTCGTACGCCTCGACGTACCGCAGCAGCCGCGGGTGCGCGGGCAGGCCGGCCTCGGCGAGCGCGATCATGAGGCCCTCCGCGCGCTGCCGCCCCGTCTGCGCCTCGGTCTGCAGCCCGATGGCGGCGACCCGTCGGCGCCCCAGCCCCACCAGGTGCTCCGTCGCCTCGCGCGCGGCCGCGACGTTGTCGATGTGCACGTGGTCGAAGGCGGTGTCCACGGTCCGCTCGCCCAGCAGCACGACCGGCCGGCCGGGGTCCGCGTCGAGCAGGTCGCGCCGGGTGAGGGCGAGCGGGCTGAGGACGAGCCCGTCGAACATCGCGCCGCGGGGGCCCTGGCGCAGCAGCTCGCGCTCGCGGTCGGGGTCGCCGTCGGTCTGGTCCACCACGACGGTGAACCCCGCGCCGGTGGCCTCGCGCACCACCGCGCGGGCGAGCTCGGCGAAGTAGGGCTGGTCGAGCGCGGGGACCACGAGGCCGAGCAGCCCGGTCCGGCCGGTGCGCATCGCCCGGGCCGCGGTGTTCGCGCGGTAGCCGAGGGCGTCGACCACCGCCTGCACCTGCTCCCGGGTGCGCGGCGCGACGTGCGCGTAGCCGTTGACCACGTTCGACACGGTCCGCGGGGACACCCCGGCGACCCGCGCCACCTCCTGCAGCGTCACCGCACCCCTGCGCGTCATGGCCCGCACCCTAGCGGGTTTGCCACGCTGCAATCAGTGGGGCTACCGTTTGCCACGTTGCAACGCCGCGGCAGGCCCCCGCCGCGGCGACACGTGACCGCGAGGAGGCGGACATGCCGGACATGCACGGACGACGGACCAGGCGCGGGATCGCGCTGGCCGCGGGACTGACCCTGGCGCTGGCGGCCTGCGCCGGCCAGGGCTCGGCCCAGGACGACGACGGCGCGACGGGCGACGGGCCCACGGAGCTCGTGCTCTGGCACGGCATGACCGGCCCTGACGGCCCGGCCGTGCAGCAGATCATCGACGACTTCAACGCCTCGCAGGACGACGTGGTGGTGAAGCCCAACGTCATGCCGTGGGACGTGCTCTACCAGAAGGTGCTCACGTCGCTGTCGTCGGACGACGGGCCGCAGGTGGTCGCGATGAGCGCCTCGAACGTGCCGCAGTACGCGTCGAAGGGCGCGCTCGCGCCGGTGGACGACTTCTACGCCGACGACACCTGGATGGACACGTCGGCGCTGCCCGACGCCGCCAAGCACGCCGCCGACTTCGACGGCACCGCGTACGGCGTCCCGCTGAACATCGCGCCGATGACGCTCTACTGGAACAAGGACATGTTCGAGGCCGCCGGCCTCGACCCGGAGCAGCCGCCGACGACGTGGGACGAGTTCGCGTCCATGGCCGAGAAGCTCACGGTCGACGAGAACGGCGACGGCAAGCCCGAGCAGTACGCGGCCGCGCTGGCGGACCACACGACGGTGCCGATCTACCAGATGCTGCTCTGGGGCACGGGCGGCGGGGTGGTGGCGGACGACGCCGCGACCGCGACGCTCGACACCCCGGAGACGCTCGAGGCCCTCGAGTTCTGGGTCGACCAGGTGCGCGAGAAGAAGGTCTCCCCGATCGGCCTGTCGGGCGCGGACGCCGACAAGCTGTTCCAGACCGGCAAGGCCGCGATGGAGATCGTCGGCCCGTGGATGACCACCGGCTTCGACGAGGCGGGCCTGGACTACGGCCTCGCCGCCCCGCCCGCCGGGCCCGACGCGGACGTCACGCTCGCCGACGTGGTGGCGTTCACCGTCAACGCGAAGGCGTCCGACGCGCAGCAGGACGCCGCCAAGACGTTCTTCGCGTACTGGAACTCGGTCGAGTCGCAGAAGACGTGGGCCGACGGCTCGGGCTTCCCTCCCACGCGCACGGACATCCCGGCGGACGAGCTGGAGAACCCGTACTCCGCGGTGTTCGGCGACCCGGAGCTGCTCGGCAGCGCCAAGGTCTACCTGGCGGGCGTGCCGAGCTCCGGCACCATCACGGACTCGATCTTCTACCCGGCGCTGCAGCGCGTGCTCAACGGCGACGGCGACCTGACCGAGGTGTTCACCCAGGCGAACGCGGACGTGCAGGCCGCGATCGACAAGGGCTGAGGCATGACCGCAGCCACCACCGCCCCCGCCCCCGCCCGCGTCGCCGTCCGGCGCGGGCGGGGGGGCCCGGCGTCGCGAACGCACCGCCTGGCTGTTCCTGACGCCGAGCCTGCTGACCATCGCGGTGTTCATGCTCTGGCCGATGGTGCAGTCCGCGTACCTGTCCTTCATGGACTACAACCGCATCCAGCCCGCGCAGTGGGTGGGGCTCGACAACTACCGCGAGCTGCTCACCGACCCGGCCGTCGGCAACGCGCTGCGCAACACCCTCGTGTACGCGGTGGTCGTCACGCCGGTGACCGTCGGGCTCGCGCTCGCGCTCGCGCTGCTGCTCAACCGGGCGATCTTCGCGCGCGGGCTGGTGCGGACCGCCGTGTTCCTGCCGTTCATCGTGTCGCTGGGCATCGTCGCGATCGCGTGGGCGTTCCTGCTCGACCCGAACATCGGCCTCATCTCGCACTGGCTCGACGGGCTCGGCATCGTCTCGACGCAGGGCTGGCTGTCGGACCCGCAGCTCGCGATGCCCGCGGTCATGGTCGTCGGGATCTGGAAGACCGTCGGCTTCTACATGGTCATGTACCTCGCCGGGCTCCAGTCCATCCCGACCGAGCTCTACGAGGCGGCGTCGCTCGACGGCGCCGGGCCGTGGACGCGGTTCCGCAACGTCACCTGGCCGCTGCTGTCCAACCAGACGATGCTCATCTCGATCATGGCCGCGATCGCCACGCTCCAGGCGTTCGACCAGATCTACGTGATGACGCACGGCGGCCCCTACTTCCGCACGGAGACGCTCGTCATGCTCGTGTACCGCGTCGGCTTCGAGGACCTGCGCCTCGGCTACGGCTCCGCGATCTCCTGGGTGCTGCTGCTCGGGGTGTTCGTGCTGTCGATGCTCCAGTGGGGCTACTTCCGCAAGCGGGCGGTGACGTACTGATGGCCGACACCCTGCTGCGCCCCGCCGCGGTCGACGACGAGGCCCCGTCGCCCGTCCGGCACGACGTGCGCCGGCTCGACCGGCTGTGGCGGGTGCTGACCGGCGTCTGCGGGCTCGTCATCGCGGCGGCCATGCTGCTGCCGATCATCTGGATGGTGCTCACGGCGTTCAAGCCGGAGTCCGACATCGTGGCGTTCCCCCCGACGCTGTGGCCGCGCGCGCTGACGCTCGAGCACGTCGGGGACATCTGGTCGCAGATCCCGTTCGCGCGGCTGTACGGCAACACGATCGTGTTCGCCGGGGCCGTCACGGTGTTCTCGCTGCTGTTCGACGCGATGGCGGCCTACGCGCTGGCCCGGCTGGACTTCCGCGGCAAGAACGTCGTGTTCGTGCTGGTCCTCGTGCTGCTGATGCTGCCGTACCAGGTCACGCTCATCCCGCTGTACGACACCCTGGCGGCCGTCGGGCTGGCGGGGACGCTGCCCGGCATGATCGTGCCGCGGCTGACCAACGCGTTCGGCATCTTCTTCCTGCGGCAGTTCTTCCTGTCGCTGCCGCGGGACCTGGAGGAGGCCGCGCGCATCGACGGCGCGTCGGAGCTGCGGATCTTCGCGCAGGTGATCGTCCCGCTCGCCAAGCCTGCCCTGCTGACGCTCGGGCTGTTCCACTTCCAGTACAACTGGAACGACCTGCTGTGGCCGCTGATCATGGCGAACGACCTGGAGTCCGCCACCCTGCCCGCCGGGCTGGCGATGTTCATGGGCCAGCACGTCGTCGAGTACGGCCTGCTCATGGCCGGCTCCGTGCTGGCGCTGCTGCCCGTCGTCGTGTTCTTCCTGCTCATCCAGCGATCCTTCGTCGCGGGCATCGCGACGACCGGCATGAAGTGAGGTCTCGTGACTGACACGTCCTGGCACACCGACGGGCGCCTGCACCACGGCGTCGGCATCGAGGACACGTTCATCCCGTCGGAGCGCGTCGGGCAGCGCAAGCTCGACGAGTACGAGCTGACGCAGCACTACCACCACTGGCGCGAGGACCTGCGCCTGGCCGCGGGGTCCGGCGCGACGCTGATCCGCTGGGGCTCGCCGTGGTACCGGGTGGAGCCGGAGGAGGGGCGGTTCGACTTCCGGTGGCTCGACGAGGTGATGGCCGAGATGCAGCGGCTCGGGCTGCGCTGCGTGCTCGACGTCATGCACTACGGGACGCCGCTGTGGATGCCGAACGCGTTCCTCGACCCCCGCTACCCGGAGCTCGTCGCCCGGTACGCCGCCGCGGTCGCCGAGCGCTACCCGGGCGTCGTCGACGACCTGACGCCGCTCAACGAGCCGATGGTCAACGCGATCTGGTGCGGGCGCGACGGGCGGTGGCCCCCGTACCTCACGGGGGAGGACGGGCTCGTCGCCGTGCTGCTGCCCCTGGCGCGCGGCATGGTCGCCACCCAGCGCGCGGTCGCGGCCGTGCGGCCCGACGTGCGGTTCGTGCACGTGGACGCCGGGTTCCTCTGGGAGGGGCACGGACCGGGCGGCACGTCGGTGGCGCACGGCGAGCAGTGGCGGTTCCTCGCCCTGGACCTCGTCACCGGGCGCGTGGGCGAGGACCACCCGCTGCACGACCACCTGCTGCGGCACGGCGCGCGCGAGGAGGACCTCGCGGCGCTGCGCCGGGACGCGGTGGTGCCCGACGTCGTCGGCGTCAACTACTACCCGGCGTTCACGCGGCAGGCGGTCGGCGCGGACGGCGCGGAGCAGCCCGTCGAGGCCGGGACCGCCGGGCTGGTCGAGCTGCTCGGGGCGTACCACGAGCGCTACGGCCTGCCGCTGGCCGTCACCGAAACCTCGCGGGCCACCCCCGACGTCGCCGCCAAGGCGCAGTGGGTGGACGACCTGCTCGACACGGTCGAGAAGGTCCGCGCCGACGGCGTGCCGGTCACCGCGGTGTTCTGGTTCCCGCTGCTCGACCTGGCGGACTGGTCGTACCGGGACGGCACCGCGCCGGCGGACGACTACCTGCTGCCGTTCGGGCTGGTCGACCTGGTGCGCGGCGCGGACGACGTCCTCGCGCGGGTGCCGAACGCCGCCTACGACCGCTGGCGGGCGCGGGTCACGGCCGCTCGCTGACCGTCCCGGCCGCCGCCGCGTCCCCGGCGGCGGCCGGTGCCCCCGCCGGGGAGGCCGCCGCCGGGCCGGCGGTGCGCTGCGGCGGGGCGAAGCACGCCACCACCACGGCGCCCACCACCGCGAGCGCGGCCGGCAGCAGCAGCGACTGGCCCATCGCGTCGGCGAACCCGGCGCGCAGCGCCTCGGGCAGGGCGCCCGCCGCCTCGGCCGCGCCCGTGGAGCCCGCCGCCCCCGGGCCGAGCTCGGCCACCAGGCGCGCCTGGATCAGCGCCGCGATCGCCGCCGAGCCGAGCACCGAGCCGACCTGCCGGGTCGTGTTGAACACGCCGGACCCGGCCCCCGCGAGCTGCCGCGGGAGGTTGCGGGTGGCGGTCGACGAGATGGGCGACCACAGGCAGGCGTTCGCGACGCCGAGCAGGGCCGACGGCAGCAGCAGCCGCGGCCACAGGTCGGGGTCGGGCGTCAGCCACAGCGTGAACCAGACCAGGGCCGCCGCCTGCAGCAGCATGCCGACCAGCGCGATCGTGCGGGGGTTCGCGGTGTCCACCAGGCGCCCCACCACGGGCGACAGGACGAGGGTCATGACCGCCATCGGCGCGAGCATCAGCGCCGAGCGGGTCGGGGAGAACCCGAGGACGAGCTGGTAGTAGAAGACCAGCGGCAGGGACATGGCGGTGACGGCGAACCCCAGCGTGCTGATGGCGCCGTTCGCGAGCGCGAAGTTCCGGTCCCGGAACAGGCCCAGGGGCAGGAGCGGCTCGCCGCGCATCCGCGCCTGGTGCCGCACGAACACGACGAGCACGACGAGGCCGCCCGCGACCAGGCCCCACACCGGCAGCCAGCCGCCGATCAGGCCCCAGTCGTAGGTCTGGCCCTCCTGGATGCCGAACACCAGCAGGAACATGCCGACCGCGCTGAGCAGCACGCCGACGACGTCGAACGAGTGCGCGTGCGTCTCGAGCCGGGGGACCAGGCGCCACGCCAGCACGAACGCCACGACGCCCACGGGCACGTTGACGAAGAAGATCCACTCCCAGCCGAGGCCGTCGACGAGCACGCCGCCGAGCAGCGGTCCCACCAGCGTCGCGACGCCGGCGGTCGCGCCCCACAGGCTCATCGCCTTGCCGCGCTGGTCCGGCGGGAACAGGCGCGTGATCACCGCCATCGTCTGCGGGGTCATGAGCGCGGCGCCGAGTCCCTGGAACGCCCGCGCGGCGATGAGGGCGCCGATCGAGCCCGCGAGGCCGCACGCCGCCGAGGCCAGGGTGAACACGGCCAGGCCCACGAGGTAGACCGAGCGGGGTCCGAACCGGTCGCCGAGCCTGCCGGTGACCAGCAGCGGCACCGCGTACGTCAGCAGGTAGGCGCTGGTCACCCAGATGACCGCGTCGATGTCGGTGTGCAGCCCCGCCATGATGGCCGGGTTGGCGACGGAGACGATCGTGGTGTCGACCAGGATCATGAAGAAGCCCACGACCAGCGCCCAGAGGGCGGGCCAGGGTCGGACGGTGGGGTGCACGGTGGCTCCTCGGGGGTGCGTGGGGGTGCCGGCGCCGGTCACCAGGTGACCTCGCCCGACTCGATGCGGTCGACGAACGCGGAGATCCAGCGGGACTCGGCCTCGTAGACGGCGATCTGGTAGGTCATGTCGGCCCAGTAGCGGGCCGGGAGCTGCTTGGCGGTCACGTGGGTGACGGCGCTGCGCAGGGTGTCGAGCTCGGCCCCCAGGCGGCCGAGGCGGTCGCGGAGCAGGTCGAGCACGGTCCCGCGGGGGAGGTGGTGCGCCTCGGAGAGGGCCAGGGGGAGCGTCGGGAACTCGTTGACCGGGGCGGAGATCATCGCGGCGAGGGCACCGGACAGTGCCGTGCGGCCCTCCGGCGTGATGGCGTACGTGGTGCGCTCGGGCCGGTTGCCGGCGCGGTCGGTGCCCGTCGGGACGATCAGGCCGTCGCGGTGGAGCCGGTCGACGGTGTGGTAAAGCGAGCCCGGACGGACCTTGACGACGCGGTCGGTCGCGCGCTGCCGCATGACCTGGTGCAGCTCGTACGGGTGCCGCGGGGTCTCGTCGAGCAGCGCCAGGGCGGCGACGGCGAGCGGCGTCAGGGTGGCGGCCACGTGTTGCTCCTTCCGGATCAGTCCACGTGGACTATATGCCTGCACCGCCGCGATCGCGCAACACCGGCACCCCCCGCGCGAGCGGCCTCAGTCGCCGCCGAGGCCCGCGAGCAGGTGCACGAAGGAGGCCCCGCGCAGTACCAGCTCGCCCGCGGGTCATCGGCGCGGCCGGCGCGCGACCCGAGGGTCAGTCGCGGGCGAGCAGCTCGCTGACCAGGGCGGGGAGCGCCTGCTCGATGGGGTCGCGCACCACGCGGTCGGCCACCCGGTCGTACGGGGTTGGCTCCGCGTTGACGATGACGACCTCCGCGCCGACCTCCGCCGCCAGCCCCACGAGGCTCGCGACGGGCTGCACGGTGAGCGTGCTGCCGACCGCGACGAGCACGTCGCCGTCCTGCGCCGCGGCGATCGCGCGGTCCAGTGCGCGCTCGGGCAGGCGCTCGCCGAAGTAGACGACGTCGGGCTTGAGCACGCCGCCGCAGACCGCGCACGGCGGGTCGGGCTCGGCGGCGAGGCGCGCGAGGACGGCCCGGGTGTCCTCCCGCGCGCCGCACGCGAGGCACGACGTGGTCCGGAGCGTCCCGTGCAGCTCGACGACGTCGGCCGGGTCGCTGCCGCCCGCCTGGTGCAGGCCGTCGAAGTTCTGGGTCAGCACCGCCTGGAGGCGTCCCGCCCGCCCGAGCTCGGCGACCGCGCGGTGACCGGCCGCGGGCCGGGCGTGCCAGGCGGGGTGGTCCCGCCACATCCGCCAGCCCCGCCGCCGCACGTCCGGGTCGGCGGCGTACCGGCCGATGTCGAGCAGCTCCACCTGGTCCGGGTGCCGGGTCCACGTGCCCTGCGGCCCCCGGAAGTCGGGGATGCCGGCGGCGGTGGACAGACCGGCGCCGCTGAGCACGGTGACCCGCAGGCCGGGGGCGGGCATGTGCACGGCTACCGCCCCCGCCGGGGACGGCGGCCCGCCGCGCCGGAGCGGCCGCCGCCGCGCTGACCGGCGGGGCGGCCGCCGGTGCGCCCGGTGCGCGCCGGGCGCTCGCCGCGACCCCGGGCCTGCTGGTCGGCGGCCCGGGAGGCCTTCCCGCCGGCGGCCTCGCCCGCGCCGGCGGCGCCGCGCCCGCGGGAGGAGTTGGCCGTGCGGCCCCGCACGATGCCGATGAGCTCCTCGACGAGCGGGTCGCCGTCGCGCGCGCCGAGCCAGGCCAGCGCCGCCTGCGACGCGGGCGCCCCGGACAGGGGCCGGTACGTGAGGTCCTTGCGGTGGTGCAGCCGCGCGAGGGACTGCGGGACGACGAGCACGCCCACCCCCGACGCGACGAGCGCCACGGCCTCCTCCGTCGTCGCCGGCGTCGGCAGCGCGGACGCCTCGCCGGGCGGGTCGTCCC
The DNA here is from genome assembly GCF_030053835.1 of Cellulomonas sp. ES6. Taxonomy (NCBI): domain Bacteria; kingdom Bacillati; phylum Actinomycetota; class Actinomycetes; order Micrococcales; family Cellulomonadaceae; genus Cellulomonas; species Cellulomonas sp. ES6. Next base: position 2,997,860 of record NZ_CP125655.1, read on the forward strand.
AGCCGAGCACGTCGTCCGCCGGGGTGAGCAGGGTCTCCTCCGCCAGGTCCTCGGGCGTCAGCTCGTCCAGCGCCGTGAGCAGGTGGTCCCTCGGCAGCACGACCACGGTGGTCTCGACGTACAGCGGGATCGCCGACAGCACGTCCCGGTCGACGGGGAGGCGCAGCAGCGCGGCGTCCGCCCCGCCGGCGACGAGGGTCGGCCCCGCGTCGGCGGCCGGGCCGTGCACGAGCTCGAGCCGCACGTCGGGCAGGCGCTCGCGCCACGTCCGCACCCACGACGCGGGCACGACGCCCGGCACCAGCAGCAGGCGGAAGCGCCCTGCGGCGGCGGGGTCGGCGGTGGGGTCGGCGTCGGCGGCCGGGGGGACGGGCATCGCGGTCAGCGTAGTCGCGCGGCGGGGCAGGGCCGCGGGGTGCCGCGGGGTGCCGGCCCGGTGCCCGGCCCGGTGCGGGTCCGTGCCGGCCGGGGTCGCCCGGGGACGCCCGGTGCCGGCCGGGGGCCGGGGTCCGTATCCTGGACCGGTGACCTCCGAGGACCGCCCGGCCGCTCCGGCCCGCCGCACGCGCACGCCGCAGACCATGAAGCCCGCCACCGCGGCGGCGAAGCTCGGCGTGTACCTGCCGGCCACCCCCGAGGAGTTCCGCTCCGGGCCCGTGTCCCGCCAGCAGCTCGACGAGCTGCAGCGCACGCCCCCGCCGTGGCTGCAGGAACTGCGGCGCACCGGCCCGCACCCGCGCGCCGTCGTGGCGGCCCGCCTGCGCATCTCGACCTCCGGCCTGGCGCGCGCCGGCCTGACGGACCCGCTGACCACCGAGCAGATCGACGCGATCATCGAGGAGAGCCCGGAGTGGCTGCACCGCGAGCGCGCCACGCAGCAGGAGGTCAAGCGCGAGGAGCAGCGCCTGCGGGAGCGGGACGCCGCGCGCGCCGCGACCCCCGGCACCGAGCGCTCCTGAGCTGAGCCCGGCACGGGGGCGCACCCGACCCCGACGCACGACGCGTGCGCCGGGCGCTCCGGCATGCCCGCCGACGGCGGACCTTGTCTTCTGAGGTGCACCTAACTTAGGTTTGGCTCACCTTCACCACAGGAGACGCCCGACCATGCCCCAGCCCCGCACGCCCGGCCGTGCCCGCCGCGCCGCAGGACGCGCACGCACCGCGCTCGCGCTGGTCACGGCCCTGGTCGGCGCGCTCCTCGCGGGGTGCGCGGCGCCGGCGGGCACAGCCCCGCACGCCCCGGCCGCCGCCGGTGACCGTCCGGCGCTGGGCGAGCTCACGGCCCTGGAGGACCCGCGGTCCTGGGTCGGCGAGCAGACGGCGGTGAGCGCCGCGACCCCGGTCGACCCCGTCGCGCAGGACCCGCAGCCGGCGCTCCCCGTCACGGTCACGGACGCGCAGGGCACCGAGGTCACGGTGACCGACACCAGCCGGGTGCTCGCCCTCGACCTGTACGGCTCGACGTCGCGGATCCTGTTCGAGCTGGGGCTCGGGGGCAGCGTCGTCGGGCGGGACGCGTCCTCGGACTTCCCGGAGGCCGCGGGCCTGCCCCTCGTGACGCGGGACGGCCACGACCTCAACGGCGAGGCGATCCTGGACCTCGCGCCGACGCTCATCATCACCGACACGACGCTCGGCCCGTGGGACACGGTGCTCCAGATGCGGGACGCCGGGATCCCGGTGGTCGTCGTCGACCCCCGGCGCGACCTGGAGACGGTGGACGACCTCATCACGTCCGTCGCCGCGGCCGTCGGGCTGCCGCAGGAGGGGGAGGCCCTCGCCGCGCGCACCCGGGCGGAGGTCGACGCGGTGGTCGCCGACATCCAGCGGCTCGCGCCCGACGACCCCGCGGACCGGCTGCGCGTCGCGTTCCTCTACCTGCGCGGGCAGGCCGGCGTGTACTACCTGTTCGGCGAGGGCTCCGGCGCGGACGCGCTCGTCACCGCCCTGGGGGCGGTGGACGTCGCCGCGGAGATCGGGTGGCAGGGCATGCGCCCCGTCACGGACGAGGCCCTGGTCGCCGCCGCGCCCGACCTCCTGCTGGTGATGACCGCCGGGCTCGAGTCGGTCGGGGGCGTCGACGGGCTGCTCGAGCAGCTCCCCGCCGTCGCCCAGACCCCCGCGGGGGAGCACCGGCGCGTCGTCGACATGGCGGACTCGCAGGTGCTCTCGTTCGGCCCGACGTCCGCGCAGACGCTCGACGCCCTGGCCCGCGCGTTCTACGCGCCCGACGCGTCGTGACGGCGGTGGGCACGCGGCCCACGGCCACCGCGCGCGCGACCGGCCCGTCGACCCCGCCGGCTCCACCCGCCCGCCGCGGCCGGGTCGCGCTCCTGGCGGCGGGGCTCGCGGTCGCGCTGGTGGTGCTGGTGGTCGTCGCCGCGGGGACCGGGCAGCTGCGCATCCCGCCCGGTGAGGTGCTCGGCTCGGTGCTGCACCGGCTCGGCGTCGACGCCGGCCCGCTCCCGACGCACCCGAACGGCGACGCCGCCCTGTGGACCATCCGGTTCCCGCGGGTCGCGATGGCCGTGCTGGCCGGGGCCGCGCTCGCCACCGCCGGCGCCGTGATGCAGGGCGTGTTCGGCAACCCGCTGGCCGACCCCGGCGTCGTCGGGGTGTCCTCCGGGGCGGCGCTCGCGGCGTGCACCGGCATCGTCCTCGGGCTCGGGTTCCTCGGACCGTTCACATCCGCCGCGCTGGCCTTCGCCGGCGGGCTCGTCGCGACGCTGGTCGTGTACCTGCTCGCGCGGTCCGGCGGGCGCACGGAGGTCGTGACGCTCGTGCTCACCGGCGTGGCGGTGAACGCCGTGTGCGGCGCGGGCATCGCGTTCCTCACGTTCCTGGCCGACACCCAGGCGCGCGAGCAGATCGTGTTCTGGCAGCTCGGCAGCCTCAACGGCACGCGCTGGCAGTACGTCGCCGTGGTCGCGCCGTTCGTGGCCGCGGGGCTCGCGGTCGCCCTGCTCGTGGCGCGCCGCCTGGACCTGCTCGCCCTCGGGGAGCGCGCGGCGCGGCACGTCGGGGTGGACGTCGAGCGGCTGCGGGTCGTCAGCATCGTCGCCGTCGCGCTCCTGACGGCCGCAGCCGTCGCGTTCTGCGGGATCATCGCGTTCGTCGGCCTGGTCGTCCCGCACCTGGTGCGGATGGCCGTCGGGCCGGGGCACCGCGCGCTCGTGCCGCTCAGCGCGCTCGGCGGGGCGGTGCTGCTGCTCGCGGCCGACCTCGTCGCACGGACGGCCGTCGCCTCGGCGGACCTGCCGATCGGCATGCTGACCGCGCTGGTCGGCGGGCCGTTCTTCTTCTGGCTCATCCGCCGGACCCGGCGGCAGGCCGGGGGCTGGGCGTGACCGCCCGCGCGGGAGCCGGGCCCGCCGCCCCGGCCGCGCCCGCCGCCCCGGTGGCCCCGCTCGCCCCCGTCGACCCTGCGCCGGCGGGCGGGGCCGCGGTGGCGGTGCGGCTCGACGCGGCGGGCTACGACGTCGACGGGGTCACGCTGCTCGACGCGGTGGACCTGGAGGTGCGCCGGCACGAGCTGCTCGCCGTCGTCGGGCCCAACGGCGCGGGCAAGTCCACCCTGCTCGGCCTGCTCGCGGGCGACCTGCGGCCCACGCGCGGCAGCGTCACGGACGACGGCGCGCCCGTCGCGTCCCTCCGCCCGGCCGAGCTCGCGCGGCGCCGCGCCGTGCTGCTCCAGGAGCACCGGCTCAGCTTCCCGTTCACGGTCGCGGACGTCGTGCGCATGGGGCGTGCGCCCTGGCGCGGGACGGCCGCCGAGGACGACGACGACCGGGTGGTCGCGGAGGCCGCCGCCGCCGGCGAGGTCGCGCACCTGGGCGACCGGCGGTTCCCGACGCTCTCCGGCGGCGAGAGGGCCCGCACCGCCTACGCGCGCGCCCGGGCCCAGGCCACGCCGCTGCTGCTGCTCGACGAGCCGACCGCCGCCCTCGACATCCGGCACCAGGAGATGGTGCTGGCCCAGGCGCGGGACCTCGCGCGCCGCGGGCACGCCGTCGTGGCGGTGCTGCACGACCTCAGCCTCGCCGCCGCGTACGCCGACCGCGTGCTGCTGCTCGGCGACGGCCGCCCGCGGGCGCTCGGCACGCCCGCCGACGTGCTGCGGCCCGACCTGCTCGGCGACGTCTACCGGCACCCCGTCGAGGTGCTCGTCCACCCCCGCACCGGCGACCTCGTCGTGCTGCCCGACCGCACCGCCCCGGAGGACTCCCGATGACCCCGCCCCCGGCGCTCCGGCGCCTGACCGTCGCCGCGGCGCTCGCGTGCGTGACCGCGCTCGGCACCGCCGGCCCCGCGCTCGCGGCGTCGCAGGTCGACGTCGCGGGCCAGGACGGCGGGCCGGCCGTGCTCGACCCCGCCGCCGCGACGACCCTGCGGGTCTCGGGCACCGGGTTCCAGTCGGTCGCCGGCGGGTTCGGCGGCCTGTACGTGCTGTTCGGCTGGGTCGACCTTGCCGCCGGTGACGGCTGGCGTCCCAGCGCGGGCGGGGCGTCGGGCGTCCAGTACCGCTACGCCGTCGACGCGCAGAGCCAGGAGAACGCCGGGCACCAGCGCTTCGTCGCGTTCCCCGGGTCGCAGACGTCGGCCGAGGCCAACGGCGGCGAGCTCGCCGAGGACGGCACCTGGGCGACCGAGCTGACCGTCCCCGGGGCGGTGCTCGAGACGCTCGACGCGGACGGCGGGACCGTCGAGGTGGACTGCCGCGAGGTGACGTGCGGCGTGATCACGATCGGGGCGCACGGCGTCGCGAACGCGACGAACGAGACGTTCACGCCGGTGCCGTTCGCCGGGCCCGGTGCGGTGGCCGACCCGGCGGCGACGCCGACCGCGGCCCCGACGCCCGGCCCGGAGGCGACGACCGACCCGACCACCGACGCGAGCGCCGCCCCGAGCCCCGACCCGAGCCCCGCCCCGAGCCCCGCCCCGAGCTCCGGCGCCGTCGCGGCACCCGAGCAGCGCGACCCCGGGGTGGTGGCGTGGCCGGCCGTCGCCGGGGGGCTCGCCGCCCTGGCCGCGGTCGCGCTCGTGGTCCTGCGGCGGCGGCGCGCGCCCGGGGGGACGGCCACCGATGACGACGGCGACGGCGCCGCACCCGACCAGCACTGACAGGGGAGGACCGCGACCCACCCGGGACGCGGCCCGACGAGAGCCCGGGCGACCGGGCCGGAGAGGGAGACGATGCACCGAGGAACGAGGACCCGCGCGTGGCGCGTGGTCACCAGCGCGGTCGTCGCGCTGGTCGTGGGGGCGGGCACGACGCTCGCCGCCGGAGCGGCAGGGGCCGCGGAGCCCGACGACGCCGGGGCCGGTGCGCCCAGCTGCGTCGGCGTCGCCGGCGCGACGTTCACCTGGGGGGTGAAGGAGTCCTTCCGGACGTACATCACCGGCCCGATCGCGCAGGGGACGGTCACCCCGGCCGACGTCACCGGGACGGGGCCGTGGACGTGGTCCGGCGGCACGGGCGAGATCGGCGAGGACGGCCTCGCGGACGCGTCGTGGGGGAGCGGCTCGGTGCGCTTCGAGGGGCACGACGGCGCGCTCGACCTGACGTTCTCGGCGCCGGAGGTCACGGTCACGGGCGCCACGACGGCGACCCTGACCACGACCGTCGACCCCGGGACGGCCGAGCCGTCGCGGGTGGAGCTCGCGACGCTCGACCTCGCGGGGGGCACGTCCTCGACGGACCCGACGCAGGTCGCCTGGTCCGGGGTGCCCGCCACGCTGACGGAGGCCGGCGCGGTCGCGTTCGCCGGGTTCTACGGCGCGGGGACGGCGCTCGACCCGGTGGCTTTCACGCTGCCCGCCGGCGCCGCGCTCGACGGGTGCGGGACGCCCCCGGTCGACCCGGAGCCCGAGCCGGAGCCCGAGCCGGAGCCCGAGCCGGAGCCCGAGCCCGAGCCCGCCACGCCGACGCTGCGGGTGTCGCAGACCGAGGGGCTCGACCCCGACGGCGCGACGATCACCGTCACCGGCGAGGGCTACGGCACCAGCGCCCTGGGCACCCACCCGCCCGTGCTGAACCAGCCCGCCGGGGTGTACGCGCAGATCGGCTGGCTCGCCGAGTCGTGGCGGCCGTCGGAGGGCGCGCCGTCCTCCGCGCGGAGCAACGCCTACACCCGGTGGGTGCAGGGCGTGAACGACACCCCGCCGTACCTGCGGTGGACCGTGCAGCCCGACGGCACGGCGGACTTCACGTGGACGGTCGAGGTGGACCGGGCGACGCTCGAGGACAAGCGCCTCGAGGGCGGCACACTCGCGGTGTTCACCGTCGGGGCCTCCGTCACGCAGGCCGCGAACGAGCAGTCCGTGGCGATCGCCTTCGCCGGGACCGGCGGCGGTGACACGGGCGGCGGCGACACCGGTGGCGGCGACACCGGTGGTGGCGACACCGGTGGTGGCGACACGGGCGGCGGTGACACCGGTGGCGGGACGCCGGCGCCCTCCTGCGTGGCCGTCAGCGACGCCACCCTCGACTGGGGCGTCCGCGAGTCCTTCCGCACCTACATCACCGGCCCGGTCGCCGGCGGCAGCGTGTCGGCCACCGGGGTGACCGGCACCGGCCCGTGGACCTGGTCCGGCGGCACCGGGCAGGTCGACGAGCACGGGCTGGCGACGGCCGCCTGGTCCGGCGGCGTGCGGTTCGTGGGGCACGGCGGCGAGCTCGACCTGACGTTCGCCAGCCCGGAGGTCCGCGTCACCGGCGCCGACGCGGCGGAGCTGCGGGTGACCGTCACCACCCCGGAGGGCTCGCAGCGGGTCCGGCTGGCGACGCTCGACCTGGCCGCGGGCACGGCGGGCTCCGACGCCTCCCGCCTCGCGTGGACGGGCGTGCCCGCCACGCTGACCGCCGCGGGCAGCGAGGCGTTCGCCGGGTTCTACCCGGCCGGCGCCGCGCTCGACCCGGTGTCCTTCACGCTCCCGCTGGGCGCCGCGACGTCCTGCGGCACCCCGGGCGTGCCGACCACGCCGACGGTCCCCGTCACGCCGGTGACCCCGACGGTCCCCGCCACGCCGGTGCGCGAGGTCCAGGGCCTGTCCGCCGCCGGCTCGGTCGTCGCCGGCGGGTCCGTCACGGTGACCGCGAACGGCTTCGGCGCGGGCGAGGCGGGCATCCGCCTCGAGCTGCACTCCGACCCGGTGCTCCTCGCGGGCGACCTGGTGGCGGACGCCGCCGGGTCGGTCACGGTCACGGCGACCATCCCCGCCTCGACGCCGGCCGGGCCGCACACGCTCGTCCTCGTCGGGGCCGGGCAGACGCTGGAGTTCCCGATCACGGTCGAGGCCGCGGCGCCGGTGTGCGTCGCGCGGGCCGTCTCCGGCGCCACGCTGACGTGGGGCGTGCGGGAGTCGTTCCGCAGCTACGTCACCGGACCGATCGCCCAGGGCTCGGTCACCGCGGACGGCGTCTCCGGCACCGGTCCGTGGACGTGGTCCGGCGGGACCGGCCGCTACAACGCGGACGCCGGTCTGGGCGCCGCCTCGTGGTCCGGGGGCGTGCACTTCACGGGGCACGGCGGGCAGCTCGACCTGACGTTCTCCGACCCGCAGGTGCGCCTCACCGGTGCCACGTCGGCCACGCTGACGCTCACCGTCGCGGGGCCGTCGGGGTCGTCCCGCGTCGCGGTCGCCACGCTCGACCTCGGGGCCGGCACCGCGTCCCGCGGGGCCACGCAGGTGGCCTGGTCCGGCGTGCCCGCCACGCTGAGCGCGGCCGGCGCCGGTGTGTTCGAGGGGTTCTACCAGGCGGGCGAGGCGCTCGACCCGGTGGCCTTCACGCTGCCGCTCGGGGCGGAGGTCGAGTGCGACGCGACCTCCGGCAGCCTCGCCACCACGGGCGCCGAGCCCGGTGACGCGGTCGGCTACGCCGTGGCGCTGCTGCTGTTCGGCGGCCTGCTGACGGCGGCGGTCCACCGCGGTCGTCGCCGGGCCCACGGCCTGACGGCCTGACGGCTCGCGGAGGTGGGGCGGCGCGCGCCGCCCCACCTCCGCGTCCCACCCCGCACCCCGCCGCCGACGCCGCGCCGGACGGTGTCGCGCACGGCGCCGCCGCGTGGCACCGTGTGCGGCGCACCCCCTGTCCGTGCCGTCCCCGAGGACCACCGCATGACCTCCCCGCACCCGGGCCCCGCCACCGACCGGCCCGGTCACCGTCCCGCCGGCCGCCCCGGACCCTCCGGCGGCCCCGCGGGCGGGCACCCCCGCCCCGGTCGCGACGCCGGTGGGCCTCCCGCCGGCCGCGCAGGCGGCCACCCCGGCGGACACCCGGGCTCGCGTCCCTCCGGTCCGCCTGTCGAGCGGCCCGTCGGCGCCCCGGCCACCCCCGACGCCCCGCGCGCGGTGGTGCTCGTGCCGGCCCTGCTGACCTGGGTGGCCGCCGCCGCCACGACCGCGGCCTACCTCGCGCTCGGCGCCGTGCTGGACGCGGCGCGCACGGGCGACGGCGTGCCCGGCTCCGCCGTGGCGGTGCTCGTGGCCGCGGTCGTCGTCCTCGCGGTGGCCGCCTTCGCCGGCCCGCGGACCAGCCTCGCCGCGGTGGGCCCGCGGGAGTCGGTGCGGCGGGACGTGCTGCTCGACCAGGCGCTGCGGCTCGGGGTGGCGTTCCGCACGCAGGAGCGCTCCGGCCGGTTCGTGTCCACCGCCACCGACGGCGTCGAGCGGGCCGCCTCCTACGAGGTGACGTTCCGCTACCCGATCATCGCGTCGATGACGGTCCCGGTGGTCGCGCTGCTGCTGCTCGGGGCGGCCGTCGACTGGGTGGTCGCGGGGTGGCTCGCGCTCGCGCTGCCGGCGATCCCGCTGGTGGTGGGCGGCTTCCAGCGCGCGTTCCGCGGGGTCTCCGTGCAGTACCGGATGACCGCGCGCCGGTTCGCGGGGCAGTTCCTCGACGCGATCCAGGGGCTGCCGACGTCGACCGCCTTCAACCGCGCCGCGGCGAAGGGCGCGGAGCTCGCGCGCTCCGCCGAGCAGCTCCGCCGGATGGTGATGCGCCTGCTGACGCGCAACCAGCTGGTGCTGCTGGTCATCGACTCGTCGTTCTCGCTGGTGATGGTGACGGCCGCCGCGGCGCTGGCGGTGCTGCGGCTGCGGGACGGCGCGATCACGCCCGGGCAGGCCGTCGCCGTGGTGCTCGTGTCCACGGTGCTGCTGGAGCCGCTCGACCGCGTCGGCCAGTTCTTCTACGTCGGGCTCGGCGGGCGCGCCGCGGTGCGCGAGATCGAGTCCGTGCTGGACCAGGTGCCGTCGGCGCTCGACGCGCCGGGGGTGCAGGAGCCGACCGGGTGGGCGACGCCCGCCGCCGCGGGGTCCGCGGCGGCCCCGCCCGTCGCGGAGGCCCTCGCTCTCGAGCACGTCTCGTTCGCGTACCCGGGCGGGGCGCCGGTCCTGGACGACGTGTCGTTCACCGTCCCGCGGGGCGCGCGCGTCGCGCTCATCGGCCCGTCCGGGTCGGGCAAGAGCACGGTGGCGGCCCTGCTGCAGGGGCACCTGCGCCCCGGCGGCGGGGTGGTCCGGGTGGGCGGGTACGACGCGACCGCCGTGCCGCTCGCCTGGGTGCGCGCCCAGACCGCCGTGGTCGCGCAGTCGACGTACCTGTTCACCGGGACGCTCGCCGACAACCTGCGGCTCGCCGACGCGGACGCCGACGACGCCGCGCTCTGGCACGCGCTCGAGCAGGCGAACCTCGCCGACGAGGTGCGGCGGTTCCCGGACGGGCTCGCGACCCGGGTCGGGGAGCGGGGGCTGTCGCTGTCCGGCGGCCAGGCGCAGCGGCTCGCGGTGGCGCGCGCCCTGCTCAAGGACGCCCCCGTGCTGCTGCTCGACGAGCCGACCAGCCAGGTGGACGCCGCCTCGGAGTCCGCCCTGGTGGAGGCGCTCGACCGCGCCGGCGAGGGGCGCACCGTGCTGGTCGTCGCGCACCGGCTGAGCACGGTCCGCGGCGCGGACGAGGTGCTGGTGCTCGCCGAGGGGCGGGTGGTCGAGCAGGGACCGCCGGACCGGCTCGGCGGCATCGACTCGTACTACGCCCGCGCGATGGACCTGTCCGGCCTCGCCGGCACGCCCGGCACCCCCGGTGCCGCCGCCACGGAGGTGACCCGGTGAGCGCCGTGCTCGACCCCGCCCCGGCCCCCGCGTCCGCCCCGCTGTCCCGGGCGGCGATCTCCCGCCGGCTGGTCCGATTCGGCCGCCCGGTGCTGCCGCCGCTCGCGGCGTCGCTGGTCTGCCGGGTGGTCGGCCAGCTGCTCGGCATCGCCCTGCTCGCCGTCGCGGCGGCCGGGGCCGCCCGCGTGGCGGACGACCCCGCAGCGCCGCTCGCCCCGACGGTGTGGACGCTCGTCGCGCTGTCGCTGCTCAAGGGCGTGCTCCGCTACCTGGAGCAGCTGACCGGCCACGCCGTGGCGTTCCGCGCGCTCGCGATGCTGCGTGTCGACTTCTACGACCGGCTCGCGCCGCAGGCTCCCGCAGGCGTCCTGTCGCGCCGCACCGGCGACCTGGTCAACCGCGCGACCAAGGACGTCGACCGCGTCGAGGTGTTCTTCGCGCACACGCTCGTGCCCGCGGTGAGCGCGGTCGTCGTGCCGGTGGTCGTCCTGGTGGTGCTGGCCGTCCGGTACGACCCGGTGCTCGCGCTCGTGCTGCTGCCGTTCCTCGTGCTCGTCGGCGCGGTCGTCCCGGCGTGGGGGCGCGAGCCCAGCGCGGTCGCGGCGACCCGGGTGCGGGCCGCGCGGGGGCGGATCGCCCAGCTCGTCACCGAGTCGCTCCAGGGCGTCCGCGAGGTGCTGGCGTTCGGGGCGGAGACGCGGCGCCGGGCCCAGGCGCGCGCGCTCGCGGACGACGTCGGGCTGGGCCTCGACGGGCTGGCGGCCTGGACGGCGCGCCGGCGCGCGGCGAACGCGGTGCTGCTGGTCGCGGCCGTCGCGACCGTGGCGCTCGTCGGCGCGGCGCGCGTGTCCTCCGGCGCGCTGGGCTGGGCGGACTACGCCGTCGCGGTCGTGCTGGCGCTCGCGGTCTTCACCCCGGTGCTCGCCGTCGAGGACGTCGCGCCGGACCTCGAGCAGGCGTTCGCCGCCGCGCGCCGCATCTGGCGGGTCACCGACGCGCCGCCGGCCACCACCTCGCCCGAGCACCCCGTGCCGCTGCCGGACGGGCCGCTCGACGTGCGGTTCGAGGGCGTGACGTTCACCTACCCCGCGCCCGAGGACGACGACGCCGGCGGTGCCCCCCAGGGGCCGCGGCGCCGGGTGCTCGACGGCCTGGACCTGCACGTGCCCGCCGGCGCCACGACGGCAGTCGTCGGGTCGTCGGGCTCCGGCAAGTCGACGCTGGTGAACCTGCTGACCCGGGCGTGGGACCCGGACGAGGGCCGGGTGCTGCTGGGCGGGGTCGACGTGCGGGACGTCGCGCTGGAGGACCTGCGCCGGCACGTCGCCGTCGTCGGGCAGAGCACCTACCTGTTCAACGACACGCTGGCGGCCAACCTCCGGCTCGCGGCACCCGACGCCACGGACGCGCAGCTCGAGGACGCGTGCCGCCGCGCGGCGCTGCACGACGCGGTCGTCGCGATGCCCGACGGCTACGCCACCCGGGTCGGCGAGATGGGCGAGCGGCTGTCCGGCGGGCAGCGCCAGCGCGTGGCGATCGCCCGCGCGTTGCTGCTCGACGCTCCCGTGCTGGTGCTGGACGAGGCGACCAGCCAGCTCGACGTCGCCACGGAGGCGGAGATCCAGGACGCGCTCGCCGAGGCGGCCCGGGGCCGCACCGTGCTCGTGATCGCGCACCGCCCGGGGGCCGTCCGCACCGCGGACCGCGTCGTCCACCTGGGGCGGCCCGGCACCTGAGGCCGGCCGGGGCGGTGCTCAGGACGTGCGCGTCGCGACCACGTCCCGCGGGGTCCGCCCGGCCGCGAGGGCCCGTCGCTCGAACCGCGTGACCGGGCGGTGCTCCGGCCGCGGGGCGTAGCCGCCGTGCTCGTTGGTCAGGCCCGGGTCGGCGGCGACGACCTCGAGCATCTGCTCCGCGTACGGCTCCCAGTCGGTCGCGCAGTGCAGCACGCCGCCGATCGCCAGCCGGCTCCGCAGCAGCGCGACGTGCTCGGGCGCGACGATCCGGCGCTTGTGGTGCCGGGCCTTCGGCCACGGGTCGGGGAAGAACACGTGCACCGCGGCGAGCGACCCGGGCGCGACGACCCGGCGCACCAGGTCGAGCGCGTCGCCGTGCGCCACCCGGACGTTGGTGAGGCCCTGCTCCTCCAGCAGCACGAGCAGGTTCGCGACCCCGGGCAGGTGCACCTCGACGGCGAGGTAGTCGCGGTCGGGGTCGGCGGCCGCCATCGCGGCGGTCGCGTCGCCCATGCCGGAGCCGATCTCCAGGACCAGCGGCGCGGTGCGGCCGAACAGCGCGGGGGCGTCGAGCGCCCCCGCGTCCGTCGTGGGCGGCAGCCCGAGCGCCGGGTCGTGCACGGAGACGCCGTACCGGGGCCAGAGCCGCTCGAGCGCGTCCGCGCGCCGCTCCCCGAGCGTCGCCCGGCGGGGGTGGAACGTGCGCACGGGCTGCCCGGCGACCTTCTTCGCCTGCCGGAACGCGTCGCCCGCCCGGCCGGTGTCGGGCGGCCCTGCGGAGGACGGGGTCGGATCGGTCGGCACGGCGTCGAGGGTAGCCGCGCCCGCCGGACGTGGCGTCCCGCGCGTCGGCGGCCCTCACGCGGCGGGCGCGCTGGGCTCCTCGTCGGTCGACATGAGCCAGAACCGCTCCCCGAACGGTCCCGTGACCCCGGCGAGCCGCCCGTACGTCGTGTCCGAGGCCGGGGACACGACGGCGCCGCCGAGCCGCACGGCCCGCTCGGTCGCCGCGTCCGTGTCCGTCACGGCGAAGTACACCTCCCAGGACGCGGCGTCGGCGCCGCCCCCGATGCCGCCGACCGGCCGGCCGTCGACCTCGACGGTCGCGTACTCGAACCCGGGCGCGCTCATGTCGGTGACCCCGTAGCCGAACACCGCCCGGTAGAACGCGCGGGCCTCGGCGGGGTGCGCCGACAGGTGCTCGTTCCAGATCATCGCGCCGGGCTCGTTCACGACGGTCGCCCCGAGGGTCCGGCCGGCCTGCCAGAGCGCGACGGTCGCCCCCGCGGGGTCCGTCAGCACCGCCATCGAGCCGAAGTCCATGACCGGCGCCACCGGCACCTGCACCCGGGCGCCCGACGCCACGGCCCGCTCCTGGGTGGCGGCGGCGTCCGCCGTCGCGAGGAAGGTCAGCCACGCGACGGGTTCGTCCTCGCCGCCCGGCATGACGCCGCCCAGCGCCGCCGCGGGCCGTCCGGCCACGAGGCCCTGGCTGTAGAAGCCCGTCTCGGCCGGGCCGACGTCGAACGTCCAGCCGAGCAGGTCGCCGTAGAACCGGCGCCCCGCCTCGAGGTCGGGGACCCTCAGCTGCGCCCAGCAGGGAGTGCCGTCCGCCCAGGGCCGCTCGTGCACGCTCATGTCGTCCTCCGCGAGGCTCGGGGGCGGCGCCGCGTCGCCCCGACGGGCCCATCGAAGCAGCCGGCACCCACACGCGCGAAGGGCGCCCCGGCAGCGCGGCGCGCCCTCCCGCGCCGCGGCCGCCGGGGCGCCCCCGCCGGACCCCCGTCAGGCGGCGGTCCGCCCGAGGCCGGCGAACTCCCAGCCGGCGCCGCGCCACCGCGCGGGGTCGAGCTTGCCGCGGGCGTCGATGACGCGCGGCGTCGCGGTGAGCCCGGCGAGGTGCTCGGCGTCGGCCTGCACGAACTGGTCCCACTCGGTGAGCACCAGCACGACGTCCGTGCCCTCGACGGCCTCGTCCACCGACGTGGCGTAGGACAGCGTCGGGAACGACCGTCGCGCGGTGTCCCCGGCCTCCGGGTCGTACACCGTGACCTGGGCGCCGCGCAGGTGCAGCGCCGCGGCGACGTTGAGGGCGGGGGAGTCCCGCACGTCGTCGGTGTGCGGCTTGAACGCCGCGCCCAGCACGCCGATCCGGCGGTTGAGAACGGAGCCGCCGCAGGCCTGCACGGTCATGTCGAGCACCCGCTCGCGCTGGCCCATGTTGATCTCGTCGACCTGCTGCAGCAGGGCGGACGCCCGGTACGCCCCGAGCTCGTTCGCCCGGTGCATGAGGGCGCGGATGTCCTTCGGCAGGCAGCCGCCGCCGAACCCGAGCCCGGCGTCGAGGAACTGGCGGCCGATGCGCACGTCGTGGCCGAGCGCGTCCGCCAGCACGGTGACGTCGGCCCCGGCCGCCTCGCACACCGAGGAGATCGCGTTGATGAACGAGATCTTGGTGGCGAGGAACGCGTTCGCGCTGACCTTCACGAGCTCCGCGGTCGGCAGGTCCGTGACGACGACGGGCGTGCCCTCGGCGATCGGCCCGGCGTAGACCTGCCGCAGCGTGGCCTCGGCCCGGGCGGACGGCCCGCCGAGCACGATGCGGTCCGGGTGCAGCGTGTCCTCCACGGCCTTGCCCTCGCGCAGGAACTCCGGGTTCCACACCAGCTCGGCCGGCATGCCGGCGGGGGCCTCCTCGGCCACGAGCGTGCGCAGCCGGGCGGCGGTGCCGACCGGGACGGTCGACTTGCCGACGATCAGGGCCGGGCGCGTGAGGTTGCGGGCGATCGTCGTGGCGGCGGACTCCACGTAGGACAGGTTCGCCGCGTGGCTGGTGCGCATCTGCGGGGTGCCGACGCAGATGAAGTGCACGTCGCCCCACGCCGCGGCGGCCGCCAGGTCGGTGGTGAACCGCAGGCGCCCGGTCGCGAGGTGCTTCTCCAGGAGCGGGTCGAGCCCGGGCTCGTAGAACGGCACCTTGCCGGCGGCCAGCGCCTCGACCTTGCCGGCGTCGGTGTCGGCGCCCAGCACCTCGAACCCGAGCTCGGCCATGGCGACTGCGTGGGTGGCGCCGAGGTACCCGGTGCCGAAGACGCTGATGCGCAGCGGGGCGTCACCGGCGGAGGGCTCGGGGAGCGCCTCGGTGTCGGCGGTGGCGGAGAGGGCGGCGGCGGAGAGGGCGGAGTCGTGCATGGCGGTGCTCCTCACGGTGGGGCGCGGCGGGCGGGTGCGGGCGGTGCGGCGGGTCACGGGGTCGCCGCCGGGGTGGGCGTGGTGCTCGGCGTGGGCTCGGGCGTCGGCTCGGGCTCGGTGGTCGGCGCGGTGGTCGGCGCGGTCGTCGGCTCGGGGGTGGGGTCCGGGCCGGGCTCCGGCTCGGCGGTCGGCGAGGGCGTCGCGGACGGTGCCGCGGTCGCGGCCCGGGCCTGGGCGTCGGGTGACGCCGTGGCGGTCGCCGCCGCGCCGGTGGGCTCGCCCCCGAACCGGCGCGCCGGGTCGTCGAGCCCGGTGCGGAACGCCTCGAGGCTGTTCGCCCGGGAGTCCACGCGCCAGTCGTTCGTCGCGAGCTGGCCGTCCACGTACGTGGTGACGGCGAGGTTGAACCACGCGAAGCCGATCACGTCGTCGTTGCGCCCGGGGTCGAACCCCTGGAAGAACGACCGCACCCAGGCCGGCTTGGTGCCGCCGATCTCGGAGGCGCCGACCTCGGCGAGCAGGATCTTCTTGTCGGTGATCGAGCGGAGCTGGTCGAGCGTCCGGTCGAACGTGTAGGAGAACGTCGAGTCGTTCTCCGCCTTGTAGGGCGGCCGCTGGTAGCCGGAGACGCCGACCCAGTCGACGTACGCGTCACCGGGGTACAGGGCCTCGAGGAACGCGGGGGACTGGTGGGCGGCGGGCAGGTTGTTGACGATGTTCGGCGCCCACACCCAGATCACGTAGTCGTTCGCGCCGTTGGCCTCGAAGACGTCGTGCACGTGCTGCCACATCCGCACGTAGTCGCCGACGCCGTTGCCGTTGATCGGCGCGCCGGACCCGGTCTGCTCGGACCACGGGTACCAGACGCCGTTCATCTCGTGGTCCAGGCGGATCGCCAGCGGCAGCCCCGTGGCCGCGATGTCGCGGGCGTACTGCGTGAGGTAGGCGTCGAAGTCGCCCGCGATGATCTTCGGCAGGCTGTACTCCGGCTCCTCGACGACGTCGTTCTTCGACCCGATCGGCCGGGACTCCCAGGTGAGCATCGGCAGCATGCCGCGCTCCCAGGCGCGCGTCACGGCGTTCGCGCGGAAGTCCTCGTCCCAGCCGCCGAAGTACCCGACCATGTCCTGCGTGCGCCCGACGTCCTGCGCGGCGTCGTCGAACGTCGCCCAGTTGAACGGCGCCTGCTCGGTGTACATCCCGAAGTAGCGCTGGTCCGGGTCGAGCAGCGCGGCGCGGCTGGGGGCGGAGGGCTTGGTGGGCTTCTCCGGCGGGGCGGCGGGGTTCTCCGGCCGGGGCGGCGCGGGGTTGGCGGGCTGGTCGCCCGCGGACCCGGAGGCCGGTGCGGCGGCGGTCCCCCCGGCCGCCGCGGTGCCGCCGGAGCGACCCGACGACCCCGACCCGGACGACCCCGAGGACCCGGAGCGCGACGAGCCCCCCGAGCCGGAGCCGCTGCCGGCGGAGTCGCCCCGGGCGTCCCGCTCGGCCTGCGCGGCGGCGCGGTCCTGCTCGCCCTTCTTGCGGGCGGCCTGCTCGTCGGACAGCACGTCGCGCAGGGCGTCGGACTGGGAGCGGCTGGTCTCGAGCTGCGCCTCGAGCTCGGCGTTGCGCCGCTGGAGGGCGAGCTCGGCGGCGGTGGGCTCGGCGGCGTCGGACTCGTCGGCGCCCACGAGCGAGGAGACCGCGGGCGTGTTCCACACCACGAGCGTCACGGCGAGCAGGCCGGCGACGACGGCCGCGGTGGCGATGCGGGCGCGGACGGTCATCCGGCCCATGGTCGGTGCCCACCAGGCGGCGCCCGTCGGCGCGGCGGGGGTGGTCGGTGCGTCAGACATAGAGCAGCGCCTCCAGGGCGAACAGGATCACGGCGATGCCGTACGGGATCGCCGCGAGCGGGTTGAGCCGTCGGCGGGCGGGTGCGGTCGGGGTGGTGCGCGCCTCGCGGCGGCCGGCCGCGACGGGTGCCGCCGCGGGTGCCGCCGCGGGCGCGGCGTGCCGTGCGGGTGCCGCGGAGACGGCGGGCAGCGGGGCGGTCGCGTCGGCCTGGGCCAGCAGGCCGCCGTGCCCGGCGACGGCGTGCACCGGCGCGCCCGGGCCGGAGCCGTGGTCGCGCTGCGTGGGAAGCCCGCCCCGGTCCACCACGTCGACGGGCGCCGGCTGCGACATCAGGCCGAGCTCCGCCTCGAGGGACGGGCGGTGGTCGCCGTCGTCCTCGGCCGTGCCGGGGTCGCCGCCGGCGTAGGCACCGGCGCGGGTGCCCCACCCGGAGGCGTGCGCCATGCGCAGGAACCCGAGCAGCCGCACCGGCATGAGGAAGAACGTCGAGACGATGATGAAGACCGGGAGCCGGAAGAAGTCGCTCGGGACCTCCTGCAGGTGCCGGATCTGCCGGATCGCCATGGACAGCACCGACGACACGACCATCAGGGCGATGACCCAGAACCAGCCGGCCTGCGCGCCGTAGGTCGCCAGCATCGCCTCGTAGAGGTTGACGCCGGTGCCGCTGACCGAGCGGTACACCCAGCCGGCGATCGTCCCGACGAGCAGGAACGGCAGCACGATGTCGGCCAGGAAGAACACCGCGAGCACGGGCGCGTGGCCGAGCATCCACGGCAGCATCCGCAGGGTGTTGTACTGGCTGCCGCGCGCCCAGCGCAGCTGCTGCTTGAACAGCTTCTTCACCTGCAGCGGGGCGTCGGTGTAGACGAGGCTGGTGTGCTGGTAGACCGTCCGGTAGCCCTGCTTGAGCGTGAGGTTGGTCAGCGTGCGGTCGTCGGACACCTCGAGGAACACGCCCATGAACCGCTGGGTCATGAAGTCGTGCATGACCTCCATGAGGATGTGCCGGCGGAACGCGATGGTGCGTCCGGGCAGGCAGCCGACCTGGCCGAGGACGGACTGCGCGGGCATCGAGTAGAGCGAGCGCGAGTTCTCGAGCCAGTCGGCCCAGCGGGTGATCCAGGAGCGTGTCGGCTCGAGGATGCGCTGCCGGGTGGTGACGCCGCCGACGTTGGGGTCGGCGAACGGCTTGACCAGCTCCGACAGCGTGCCGGCCGTCCAGACGGTGTCCGAGTCGAGCAGCACGGTGACGTCGTACCGGGACATCTCGGTGCCGATCTTCACGGCGTTCCGCTTGCCCGGGATCGGGGTGTGGACCCACCGCACGAGCGGCGCGAACTCCTCGCAGACCTGCTCGAGGCCCGGGTTGCGCTTGCCGTTGATGACGACGATGACCTCGTCGGGGTGCTGCTCGGTGACCCGGCTCAGCACGTCCCGGAACAGGTCGAGCGGCTCGTCGACGACGGGGACGACGACGCTGGTGGTCTCGTGGTGCTCGGCGAACCACGGGCGGTACCGGCGGGACAGGCCGACCTTGAGCAGCCAGAGCGCCCACACGAGGCCGGAGAAGACGGTGAAGAGGTACAGCTCGGCCTGGTCGTCGAGCATGTGCCGGATCTGCAGGATGAAGATGAACATCGCTCACCTCGGCGCTGGAGGGGTGGAGCCAGCGGCGACGGTGACGCGGCGGAGGACGGGGGCAGCGGGGCGGGGAGGGCCTCCGCTGTGACTGGGGACGGCGGTCGGGCGTGACGGGTGTCACCCGTTCGGACGGGTGGCGACGTGGCGTCGGGGTCGTTCCTGTGAGTCGGTGGTGCCCCTCGTGGGAGTGCACTCAGCCTGTTGCGCGGCAGCGCCCGAGCGCAACTCGCCCGGGCCGATTGGGACCCGTGATGTGACGTGGATCACGCGCTGCCCGACCGGTATGTCCGGATATGCGCAGATCAGAGGTCCGGCAGTTCCGACATCGAGGATGTTCCGGACGGCTCGCGGAGGCGCTGGTCACGCACGAGGGGCGCGCGCCGCCCGGCCGCGACCCGCGGCCCACCGGGACGTGAACATCGTCACAACACGTGATGACGGCTGTCAGTGTCATGACACGGCGTGACGGCAGTCACGAGCGGGCGGTGCCCGGGCGCGCGGTGTCGTACCGCCCCGCACCGGCGCCCCGACTGCTCGACGCGCAGAGTTGAGCGGAATAGGCTCAACTTCGACCGGGTTGCACCGGAGGCACGCGGCGGCCCGACCGGGACGTCCGGACGCCACGCACGGAGGGGAACGATGGACGCGAAGCTCACCACCAAGTCGCAGGAGGCCATCGGCGACGCCATCCAGCAGGCGGCCGCCGCGGGGAACCCGCAGCTCGAGCCGGCCCACCTGCTGAACGCGCTGCTCGCCCAGGAGGGCGGCGTAGCGAACGGCCTGCTCGACGCGGTCGGTGCCGACCGCCAGGCGCTCGGCCGCGCCGTGCGCGCCATCCTCGTCGGCCTGCCCGCCGCGAGCGGCTCGTCCGTCGCGCAGCCGACGGCCTCCCGCGCCACGGCCACCGCGATCGAGGCCGCCTCGGCGGAGGCGCGCACGCTCGGGGACGACTACGTCTCCACCGAGCACCTGCTGCTCGGCCTGGCCGCCGGGCAGTCCGGCGTGGCCGACGCCCTGCGCGCGCAGGGCGCCTCCCGCGACGCGCTGGCCGCCGCGCTGCCGTCCGTCCGCGGGTCCGCGCGCGTCACGAGCCCGAACCCCGAGGGCACCTACAAGGCGCTCGAGCAGTACGGCGTCGACCTCACGCAGCGCGCCCGCGACGGGAGGCTCGACCCGGTCATCGGCCGCGACGCCGAGATCCGCCGCGTCATCCAGGTGCTGTCCCGCCGCACCAAGAACAACCCCGTCCTCATCGGCGAGCCGGGCGTCGGCAAGACCGCCGTGGTGGAGGGCCTCGCCCAGCGCATCGTCGCGGGCGACGTGCCGGAGTCCCTGCGCGGCAAGCGCCTCGTGTCGCTGGACCTCGCCGCGATGGTCGCCGGTGCCAAGTACCGCGGCGAGTTCGAGGAGCGCCTCAAGGCCGTCCTGGAGGAGATCACCTCGTCCGAGGGCGAGGTCGTCACGTTCATCGACGAGCTGCACACCGTCGTCGGCGCGGGCGCCGGGGGCGAGGGCGCGATGGACGCGGGCAACATGCTCAAGCCGATGCTGGCCCGCGGGGAGCTCCGCCTCGTCGGCGCCACGACGCTGGACGAGTACCGCGAGCGCATCGAGAAGGACCCCGCCCTGGAGCGCCGGTTCCAGCAGGTCTTCGTCGGCGAGCCGTCCGTGGAGGACACCGTCGCGATCCTGCGCGGCCTCAAGGAGCGCTACGAGGCGCACCACAAGGTGACGATCTCGGACGCCGCCCTGGTGGCCGCCGCCGCGCTGTCCGACCGCTACATCACCGGCCGGCAGCTCCCCGACAAGGCGATCGACCTGGTGGACGAGGCCGCGTCCCGCCTGCGGATGGAGCTCGACTCCTCCCCGGTCGAGATCGACGAGCTCCAGCGCGCCGTGACCCGGCTGGAGATGGAGGAGGTCGTGCTGTCCGAGGCGGACGACCCGGCCTCGCGCGAGCGGCTCGAGAAGCTGCGCGCCGACCTGGCGGACCGCCGCGAGGAGCTCGCGGGGCTGACCGCTCGCTGGGAGAAGGAGAAGGCCGGGCACAACCTGGTCGGCGACCTCAAGGCCCGCCTCGACGAGCTGCGCTCCACCGCGGACCGCCTGCTGCGCGAGGGCGACCTCGCGGGCGCGGCCCGGCTCCAGTACGGCGAGATCCCGGCCGTGGAGCAGGAGATCGCCGCCGCCGAGGAGCGGGAGCGCGCCGAGGAGACCGGCAGCGTCGAGGCGCCGATGATCGCGGACAAGGTCGGCCCGGACGAGATCGCCGAGGTCGTCGCCGCGTGGACCGGCATCCCCGCCGGCCGCCTGCTGGAGGGCGAGACCGCCAAGCTCCTGCGCATGGAGGAGGTCATCGGCGAGCGCCTCATCGGGCAGCGCGCCGCGGTCGCGGCCGTCTCCGACGCCGTCCGCCGGTCGCGCGCGGGCATCGCCGACCCCGACCGGCCCACCGGGTCGTTCCTGTTCCTCGGCCCGACGGGCGTCGGGAAGACCGAGCTCGCCAAGGCGCTCGCGGACTTCCTGTTCGACGACGAGCGCGCCATGGTCCGGATCGACATGTCCGAGTACGCCGAGCGGCACTCCGTCGCGCGCCTCATCGGGGCGCCCCCGGGGTACGTCGGCTACGAGGAGGGCGGTCAGCTCACGGAGGCCGTCCGCCGGCGCCCGTACTCGGTGCTGCTGCTGGACGAGGTCGAGAAGGCGCACCCCGAGGTCTTCGACATCCTGCTGCAGGTGCTCGACGACGGCCGCCTGACGGACGGCCAGGGCCGCACGGTCGACTTCCGGAACGTCATCCTGGTGCTGACGTCGAACCTCGGCTCGCAGCACCTCGTCGACCCGCTGCTCGACCCCGAGCAGCGGCGGGCGGGCGTGATGGAGGCCGTGCGCGCCGCGTTCAAGCCGGAGTTCCTCAACCGGCTCGACGACATCGTCCTGTTCGACCCGCTGTCGCTCGAGGAGATCGGGCGGATCGTCGACCTGCAGGTCGCGTCGCTCGCGGCGCGGCTGCGGGACCGGCGGCTCACGCTCGACGTCGACCCGGCGGCGCGCGAGTGGCTGGCGATCGAGGGCTTCGACCCCGCGTACGGCGCCCGGCCGCTGCGCCGGCTGGTGCAGCGCGAGATCGGCGACAAGCTCGCGCGGCTGCTGCTCGCGGGCGAGGTGCACGACGGCGACACGGTGCGCGTGACGCGCGCGCCGGACGGCGGCACCGGGCTGGTCCTCACGCGGGCCTGACGGCGGTGTGCGGGTGGTGTGCACGACCTGTGCACGCCGCCCGCGCCGCCGCGCCCCGGCGGGCCCGTGACGTCGGGCCGTGCGACCATCGGGGGCCATGGACACCGCCCTCGCCCTGGCCGCCCGCGCCGCCGCGCCCGCGTCCTCGCCCGAGCTGACCGGGCTGGCCGGCTGGGTGGTGAGCGTCGTCGAGGCGCTCGGACCCGCCGGCGTCGGCCTGCTGGTGGCGCTGGAGAACCTGTTCCCGCCGATCCCGTCCGAGGTCGTGCTGCCGGTGGCCGGCTACGTGGCCAGCCAGGGCGACATGCACGTCGGCTGGGCGGTGGTGGGCGCCACGGTCGGCGCGGTCGCCGGCGCCTGGGTGCTGTACGGCCTCGGCGTCTGGCTCGGCCGGGAGCGGCTGCGCCGGTGGCTGGAGCGGATCCCGCTCATGGAGGTCGAGGACCTCGACCGCGCCGAGTCGTGGTTCGTCCGGCACGGCGGCGCGGCGGTGCTCGTCGGGCGCTGCGTCCCGGTCGTCCGGTCGCTGGTGTCCGTCCCGGCCGGCCTGGAGCGGATGCCGCAGGTCCGGTTCCTCGTCTACACCGCGCTCGGCAGCGCCGTGTGGAACTCGGCCCTGGTGGTCTCGGGCTACGTGCTCGGCGAGCAGTGGGAGGACGTCGGCCACTACTCCGACTACATCAACTACGCCGTGTACGCGGCGATCGTGGTCATCGTCGTGCGGTTCGTGTGGACGCGGCTGCGCCGCCGCCGGCTCGCCGCGCGGGGCTGACCCCGCGCGGCGTCCCCGCCGTCAGCCGAACAGCTCCGCCATGGCGGACGAGTACAGGTCGGCGCCCTTGATGCGGCTCGTCTCCTCCGCCCCGAGGATGCGGTGCGCGCCGGCCTCGTCGACGACCTGCGAGGCGCCCCCGGTGCGGCCCAGCGGGAGCACGATCCGCTCGGGCGCCGGGGTGTAGGCCGCCGAGGGCGTGCCGCCCTCGACGAGCGCCCGGATGTTCGCCGCGACCACCGCGGCGTGGTCGCGCGCCGCGGAGGCCCGCTTCGACTCGCGCACGTCGGTGATGTCGCCGACCGCGAACACCGTCGGGAACCCCGTCAGCGCGAGGGTGTCGTCCACCCGCACCTCGCCGAGCCCGTTGCGGACGCCGGCCAGGTAGTCGCTCGCGGGCAGGTTGCCGTAGCACCGGAACCACATCTGCGCCTCGACGCGCTCGCCGGCCTCGGTGTCGACGACGAACGGCTCGTGCACCCCGACGTCCACCGGCGGCAGGTACCCGAGGCGGGACCCGAACAGGAACTGCACCCGGCCGTCGAGCTGGTCCCGGACGGCGGCGCGCAGCTCCGGCAGGTAGTCCTCGGAGGTCAGCGCGTCGTCGGCCTGGTCCACGACCGTGACCGCCAGGTGCGGGTAGGCGTCGAGCAGCTCGCCCACCAGCTCGAGCCCGACCGCGCCGGCGCCCACCACGAGCACGCGCTCGGCCCGCGCGAGGCCGTCGCGCATCCGGGCGAGGCGCGCCCGCGCGACGCCGGTGTCCGACTCGATGAACTTCGCGGGGAACGGGTACGAGGTGCCCGTGGCGAGCACCAGGTAGTCGGCGTCGAGGCTCGTGCCGTCGCCGAGCTGCACCCCGCTGGACGTGGCGCGCTCGACGCGCTGCTGCACGACGTGCCCGCGCTCGAGCAGCCGGTCGTAGCCGAAGAACACCCGCGACTCCCAGACCGGGTCGACCGCCGCCCGCAGCGCCGCGGAGGCGTGCACGAACGCGTCCTTGGGCTCCACCAGCACGACGTCCGCCACGTCGTCCAGGAGCGAGGCGACCCGCGCCCCGCCGTACCCGCCCCCGACCACGACGACCCGTGGTGCTGCCATGTCCCTGCCTCCGTCTCGCCCGTTCGTGGCGGCGCGCGCCGCGCCGCCGGGCACCAGCGTGCCACCCGCCCCGGTGTGCCGACCGGGACCCACGGCCCTGCCTGCCACGGCCGGCGTCAGGCCGCGCGCGCCTCCGCGACCAGGGCGTCGAGCCGCGCCAGGTCGAAGCCCGCCATGCCGAACCCGACGACCACGCGCACCGGCATGTCGCCGATCATCGCGAGCATCCCCGGGTCGAGGTCGGCGGTCGCGGACGTGAGCTCCGGCCCCAGCAGGCGTGCGCCGACCGGGTGGGCGAGCCACTCGTTCACCGTGGAGTCCGCGGTGACCTCGCTCCACAGCGGCTCACCGGTCACGGTCACCTCCGCCGTACCGCGGACGTCCCGCGAGGAGGCGCCGACCTCGACGACCGTGCGGCCGCCGCCGACCACCCAGCGCCGCAGGCCGGGGTGCCAGTACGACAGGTCGCGCGCGCCGAGCGTCACGGCGACCGTGCGGGACTCGCCGGGCTCCAGCGCGACCTTGGCGAACGCCTTGAGCTCCCGGGTCGGCCGGACGACCGCGGCGTCGGGGTCGCCCACGTACACCTGGACGGTCTCCGCGCCCGCGACCGCGCCGGTGTTCGTCACCGTCACGGTCACCTCGACGGACGAGGCCGCGCCCTCGCCGCTGACCTCGGCGCGGACGCCGGAGTACGCGAACGTCGTGTACGACAGACCGTGGCCGAACGGGTACGCGACGTCCAGCAGGCGGGTGTCGTACCAGCGGTACCCCACCAGGACGCCCTCGCCGTAGCGGACGTGGCCGGCCTCGCCCGGGAAGCTGCCGAAGGCCGGGGTGTCCTCGAGGCGGTGCGGGACGGTCTCCGCGAGCCGCCCGGACGGGTTCCGGACGCCCAGCAGCAGGTCCGCGACGGCCGAGCCGCCGGCCTGGCCGCCGAGCCACGTCTCCAGCACGGCGGCGGCGTCGTCCTGCCACTCCACGGTCACCGCGGAGCCGTTCGCGAGCACCACGACGACGCGGGGGTTGACCGCGGCGACGGCGCGCAGCACGGCGAGCTGGTTGGCGGGGAGCCCCAGGTGCGTGCGGTCGTAGCCCTCCGACTCGTCCGGGGCGGGCAGCCCGAGGAACAGCAGCACCGTCCCGGCGCCCCGCGCCGCCTCGACGGCCTCCGCCAGCAGCGCCGCGTCGTCCGCGTCCTGCGAGCCCGGCGCGCCGGCCACCGCGAACCCGGGCGCGAACGGCAGCTGGGTGCCGACGGCGGCGCGCAGCGCGGTCAGAGCGTCGTCGAGCCGCGTCGGGTTCACCTGCGACGAGCCGGCGCCCTGGTAGCGCGGCGTGCGGGCGAACTCCCCGATGACGACGGCCGCCGCGGCGTCCTCGCGGGACAGCGGCAGCACGGGGGTGCCGTCGACGGGGTCGTTCTTCAGCAGCACGGAGCCGTCGGCCGCCGCCTCGCGGGCCAGCGCGTGGTGCGCGTCGACGTCGACGGTCCCGGGGTCGGCCAGCGCGGCCTGCGCGCGGGCGACCATCGTGAGCACCCGGCGGACCGCGACGTCGAGCACCGCCTCGTCCAGCCGGCCGTCGCGCACGGCCTCCACGACCAGCGCGTCGGTCCGGCCGCCGGTCGCCGGCATCTCCAGGTCGAGCCCGGCGGCGACCGCCGCGACCCGGTCGACGACGGCGCCCCAGTCCGACACCACGAGGCCCTCGAAGCCCCACTCGCCGCGCAGCAGGTCGGTCAGCAGCCACGGGTTCTGCGAGGCGTACGTGCCGTTGACCCGGTTGTACGAGCACATGACGGTCCACGGCTGCGTGCGCGTGACCACGCGCTCGAACGCCGGCAGGTAGATCTCGCGCAGCGTGCGCTCGTCCACGTCGGCCGAGACGCGCATGCGGTCGGTCTCCTGGTTGTTCGCCGCGAAGTGCTTGAGCGACGTGCCGACGCCCTGCGACTGGACGCCCTCGACGAGCGCCGCCGCCAGGTCGCCGGCGAGCACCGGGTCCTCCGAGAAGTACTCGAAGTTCCGCCCGCACAGCGGCGACCGCTTGATGTTGACCCCGGGGCCCAGCAGCACGCCGACGGCGTTCGCGCGGGTCTCGACGCCCAGCGCCCGGCCGACGCGCCCGATCAGGTCCACGTCCCACGTCGAGGCCAGGGCGGTGGCCGGCGGGAAGCACGTCGCGGGCACGGAGCTGCCCAGCCCGAGGTGGTCGGCGCTCTCCGCCTGCTTGCGCAGGCCGTGCGGCCCGTCGGTGACCATCACCGGCGGGACGCCCAGGCGCGGGACGCCCTCGGTGTGCCAGAAGTCGGAGCCCGATGTCAGGGCGGCCTTCTCCTCGAGGGTGAGCTCGGACAGGACGCGGTCGATGTCGAACAGCGCGGGCGCGTCGGACACGCGGCACCTCCTCGTGCGGGGTCGGTCGGACCCGGCCGAGCCTAACGGCTATCCCGACCGTGCGGTAGGTATTGCTGCGGTCGAGGGGGGCCGGGCCGCGGCCGCCTGTGAGACCCTGACCCCAGGACGGGCCCAGCGGCGGGACCCAGCGGGACGCGGGGGAGCGGCAGATGGCGGTCGACGTGGAGCGCGGCTACGCCAAGGGCCGCGCCAAGCGGCGGGAGATCATCGACCGGGCGGTGACCCTGTTCGGGGAGGTCGGCTACCGCGGCGCCTCCCTGCGCGAGATCGCCGGGCGCTGCGGCATCTCCCACCCCGGGCTGCTGCACCACTTCCCGACGAAGGAGGCGCTCCTCCTCGCCGTGCTCGAGCACCGCGACGAGGTCGACAGCGTCTGGGTGGCCGGCGGGGACGACGACGACCCGGTCTCCGGCCTGCGGCGCCTGGTCGAGCTCGTGGAGCGCAACACCGGGCGCCGCCCGATCGTCGAGCTGTACGCGGTGCTCTCCGCGGAGGCGACGTCGGCGGACCACCCCGCGCACGACTACTTCCAGGACCGGTACCGCCGCGCGCTGGCCGCGGTCCGGTCGGCCTACGAGCGGGCGCGCGAGGCCGGCGCGCTCCGGGACGGCGTGGAACCCGGCACGGCGGCGCGGCACCTCGTGGCGCTCATGGACGGGCTGCAGGTGCAGTGGCTGCTGGACGACGGCGCCACGGACATGGTGGCCGTCGTCCGCGCCCACGTGAGCGCCCAGCTCGTCCGGCCGCTCTGACCTACCGGGAGGCGTCCAGCGCCGAGCCCGCCTCCGGGGAGGGCGGGACGAGCACGCACAGCCCCGTGCGGTCGCCGCGCGCCCACGACGACGCGCTCGGGGACCAGGCGACCATCCGGTAGCCCGCCGACTCCTCCGCCGCCGTCAGCTCGCACGCCGCCGACACCCGCGCCGCGGCCGCGTCCCGGCCGGGCCACGACGCGTCCCGGCCGAAGTCGTACTCCGTGACGACCTGCGCCGCGTGCACGTCCGCGCACGGCACCACGCGGACGCGGTCCACCGGGCCGTCCGCCGGCAGCTCCGCGAGGCAGCTGCCGGTCACGAGCTGCACGGCCCGCGCGTCCACCGGCTCCGCGACGTCCGCGGGCAGCGGCCGCGTGGCCAGGGCGGTGCCGACGCCGAGCGCCAGGAGCGCCGCCCACGCGAGCGTGCCGACGGCCCCGAGCGCGGTGCCCGCGACCGCGAGCCCCCGCCCGCGGCGCGTCCCGCCGCGCGTGCGCCGCAGCCCGAGCACCCCGAGCACCAGCGCCGCCGGTCCCACCCCCAGCACCCCGGTGACGAGCGCCGCCACCGAGACCCCGTCCGTGGCCGCCGGCGGCGGACCCCAGCCGGGCGCGTAGTACGGCTCGGGGTAGGCGTACGGATCCGCCACGTCAGTAGCCGGAGCCGTACGGGTCGACGGCGAACTGCGAGAACGCGAACACCATGAGCACCACCCACGCGAGCAGGCACGCCGTGATGACCGCTCCCACGACGATCGCGGCGATCGCCAGCCCGCGGCCCTGCGCGCCCGTGCGGCGGGTGCGGCGCAGCGCGGCGATGCCCATGCCGAGGCCCACCGGGGCCGTCAGCCCGACGAGGAACCCCGCGCAGCTGAGGATGAGCGCGGCGATCGCCAGCCCGTCCGTCGCGGGGGCGGGGGTGACCCAGGACGGCTGGCCGTACGGCCCGGCGGCGTACGGCCCCGCGGGGTACGGGGCCTGGGCGTACGGGCCCTGGGCGTACGGAGCGGCGGCGTAGGGGGTGGCGGGGTAGGGGGCGCTCGCGGCCGGGGACGGCGAGCCGCCGTACGGGGCGCCCGCGTACTGGGAGCCCGCGTACGGGTCACCCGCGTACGGGTCACCCGTCTGCGGCGCTCCCGGGTACGAGCCGCCGGGGTACGAGCCTCCCGGGTACGAGCCTCCCGGGTACGGGTCGCCCGTGGACGGCGGGGCGGTGGCGTACGGGTCGGCGCCGGAGCCCCCGACCGCGTACGGGTCCCCGGCTGCGGGGCCGGCGTCCTGCGGCCCGGGCGTCCAGCCGCCCGCGACCGGCGGCGCCTCGGGTGCGCCGTACGGCGAGGCGGGCGTCCACCCCGTCGCCTCGGGCGTCGGGGGCGTCGAGGGTGTGGCGGGAGGCTCGGAGCCGGGCGCGGGGGTGCCGGGGTCGGGCGTCGTCATGCGCAGAACCTAGCGGAGACGCGCGCCGTGCCGGGTCCGCTCCGGGCACCTCCACCCGCACGGTCGCCGGATCGCCCCAGGCGCCCCTGTCGCACCGGCGCCGGGTCGGCCGCTCGTCCCCGGCCGGCGGGCGCCGGGGTCGCCGTCACGCCGCGTCGGCGATGTCCAGCACCACGGGGACGTGGTCGGACGGGGCCTTGCCCTTGCGCTCCACGCGCTCGATGCTCGCGCCGGTCACGCGCACCGCGAGCGCGGGGGACGCCCAGGTGAAGTCGATGCGCATGCCCTCGTTCCGCGGGAACCGGAGCTGCTGGTAGTCCCAGTAGGTGTAGGTGTGCTCCGCGGGCAGGTGCTCGCGGGAGACCTCGGTGTAGCCGGCGGCGGCGAACGCGGCGAAGGCGTCCCGCTCGGCGGGCGTGACGTGCGTCCGCCCGGCGAACAGCGAGATGTCCCACACGTCGGTGTCGAGCGGGGCGACGTTCCAGTCGCCGACCAGCGCCAGCGGCAGCGCGGGGTCCTCCTCGATCCAGCGGCCGGCCTCCTGCTGCAGGGCGGCGAGCCAGCGCAGCTTGTAGTCGAAGTGCGGGTCGCCCACCTCGCGCCCGTTCGGCACGTAGAGGCTCCACACGCGCACGCCGCCGCAGCTCGCCCCGAGGGCGCGGGCCTCCGTGACCGGGTCCTCGCCCCAGCCGGGCTGGCCGGCGAAGGCGTGCTCGACGTCCGTGATGCCGACGCGCGACGCGATCGCGACCCCGTTCCACTGGCTGAACCCGCTCGTCACGACCTCGTACCCGGCGGCCTCGAACGCCTCGCGGGGGAACTGCTCGTCCTTGCACTTCGTCTCCTGCATCGCCAGCACGTCGGTGCCGGTGCGCTCCAGGAACGCGACGACGCGGTCGACGCGGGTCCGGACGGAGTTGACGTTCCAGGTGGCGAGGCGCATGTCCCGCACGCTACCGGCCGCCGCCGACAGCCCGTCACCCGGCCGGCCGCGGCAGCCGGAGACAACCGCGCGGCGCGCTCCGTAGGGTGGCGGCATGGGAACCGCACTCATCACCGGCGCGAGCGCCGGACTGGGACTCGAGTTCGCGTGGCAGCTCGCCACCGCCCGGCACGACGTGGTCCTGGTGGCCCGGGACACCGGGCGGCTGGAGCGGCTCGCGTCGCAGCTGCGCGCGGCCGCGGGGGTCCACGCCGAGGTGCTGACGGCCGACCTCACGGACCGCGCGGACGTCGAGCGCGTGGCGGAGCGGCTGCGGGCGACCGAGCGGCGGGTCGGGCTGCTCGTGAACAACGCGGGCCTGGGGATCGGGCAGCGGTTCGTCGGCGGCGACCTGGCGCGCGAGGAGGCGGCGCTCGACCTCATGGTGCGCGCCGTGCTCGTCCTGTCCCACGCCGCCGCGGGGGCGATGACGGAGCGCGGCCGCGGCGCGATCCTCAACGTCGCGTCGGTGGCGGCGCTCACCGCCGGCGGCACCTACGCGGCGGCGAAGGCCTGGGTGCGCACCTTCACGGAGGGCCTGGCCGTCGAGCTCGAGGGCACGGGCGTCACGGCCACGGCGCTGTGCCCGGGCCTGACGCACACCGAGTTCCACGACCGCGCCGGGCTGCGCGCGGCGGAGTCGTACCCGGAGATCGCGTGGCTGTCCGCCGACCGGGTGGTCGCCACCGCGCTCGCGGACGTGCGGCGCGGCGCGGTCATCTCGACGCCGAGCCTGCGCTACCAGGTGGCGTCGGGCCTGCTGCGGGCCATGCCGCGCTCGGTGGTGCGCCGCCTGGGCGACGTCCGGCCGGACCGCGACTGAGCCGGGACGACCCGCGGACGGCCTGCCGGTCCGCCCCGCCCGCCTCGGTACCCTGGCGGGCGTGACGAACTCCCCGATGTCCCCGACCCCGCGCGAGCAGCTGCGCGACCTGATCGTCGAGCTCGCGGTCGTGCGCGGCACGGTCACGCTGTCCTCCGGGCGACAGGCCGACTACTACGTCGACCTGCGGCGCGTGACGCTGCACCACCGGGCGGCCCCGCTGGTCGGCCACGTGCTGCTCGACCGGCTGGAGGAGGTCGGGCTGGGCACGGCGGACGTCGAGGCGGTCGGCGGCCTGACGCTCGGTGCCGACCCCGTCGCGACGGCCCTGCTGCACGCGGCGGCGTCGCGGGGGCAGGACCTCGACGCGTTCGTGGTCCGCAAGGAGGCCAAGGCGCACGGCATGCAGCGCCGCATCGAGGGGCCGGACATCGCGGGCCGCCCGGTGGTCGTGCTCGAGGACACCTCGACGACGGGTGCCTCGCCGATCGCCGCGGTGGAGGCCGCCCGGGAGGCCGGCGCGGACGTCCGCGGGGTCGCGGTGATCGTCGACCGCGCGACCGGCGCGCGCGAGAAGATCGAGGCGCTCGGGGTGCCGTACCACTACCTGTTCGACCTGGCGGACCTCGGCCTGGCCTGAGCGCCCGGCGCCCGGGCGGTCAGACCGCGGCGAGCGTCACGGCCGTCACCGCGAGCGTCGCGACCACCTCGCCGGCACCGACCACCGCGGGCCGCACGCGCCCGCGCCGGGGCAGCAGCACCGCGCGGGCGAGCAGCCCGGCGGCGACGACCACGAGCGCGACCCCGGCGACGCCGGCCGGGCGGCCGGCCGCCGCCAGCACGACCGCGCCCGCGAGCAGGGCCGCGTGGTACCCGGCGGACAGGCGGGCGGTCGCCGGCCGACCGCGCTCCCGGATCATCGACTTCACGTACGGCACGGTGCCGACCAGGTACGCCGCGAGCAGGCCGGCCGCCGTCCACGCGCGCGGGTCGTCCGCCCCGGGCGGCCACCAGCCCTCCGGCCGGTCCAGGAGGCCGGCCGCGACCACCGTCATGAGCGCGGCCGCCGCGATCGTCACGAGGTCGTTCCCGTACGACCGGTCGGCCCGTCGCGCCGCGTACCGCAGGCTCGCGCCCAGCAGCAGCGCGAACGCGGGCGCCCAGCGCAGCAGCGCGGGCTGGGCGGCGACGAGCGGGAGGCCCAGCACCGCGGTCGCGACGCCGTACCCGAGCACGGGGTCCCGGTAGCGGCGCCGGCGGCCCGACCGCAGCCACTGCGTGAGCGCGAAGTACGCGCAGTACGCCGCGAGCCACGCGGCCAGCAGCAGCGCGTGCAGCCCGCGCGGACCGGCGAGCAGGGCGCCGACCACGGGCGGGGCGACGACCATCGCCCAGGCGCCGTGCTGGTTCGGCACCCAGGCCCGCGGCACCCGGGCCCGCGGCACCCGGCGGCGCGGGGCACGGGGCCGGTCGGTCGCGGTCACCGGGCCGGGGGCGCGCTCAGACGCCGGCGACGGCCCACTCGGGCACCCGGGGGACCAGGTCCGCCACCGAGTCCAGCACCCGCGTCGGCCGGAACGGGTAGCGGCCGACGTCCTCCGCGCGGGTGGAGCCGGTGAGCACCAGGAACGTCCGCAGCCCGGCCTCGATGCCCGCGACGACGTCGGTGTCCATGCGGTCGCCGATCATCGCGGTGGTCTCGGAGTGGGCGTCGATGCGGTTGAGCGCGGAGCGGATCATCATCGGGTTCGGCTTGCCCACGAAGTACGGCTGCCGGCCCGTGGCCGCGGTGATCATGGCGGCGACCGCGCCGGTGGCGGGCAGGTCGCCCTCCGCGCTCGGGCCCGTGACGTCGGGGTTCGTCGCGATGAACCGCGCGCCGCCCTGCACCAGGCGGATCGCCCGCGTGATCGCCTCGAACGAGTAGGTGCGGGTCTCGCCGAGCACCACGAAGTCCGGCTCCGCGGAGGTCAGCGTGTAGCCGGCCTCGTACAGGGCGGTCGTCAGGCCGGCCTCGCCGATGACGTACGCCGAGCCGCCCGGCACCTGGTCGGTGAGGAACTGCGCCGTCGCCAGCGCGGACGTCCACAGCGACTCCTCGGCCAGGTCGATGCCGGACGCGGCGAGCCGGGCCCGCAGGTCCCGCGGCGTGAAGATGGAGTTGTTCGTCAGCACCAGGAACCGGTGGTCGCCGTCGCGCAGCGCCCGCACGAAGTCCGCGGCGCCCGGCAGCGCCACGCCCTCGTGCACCAGCACGCCGTCCATGTCGGACAGCCAGGACACGATGGGCCGGGTCACTGCTCGAACACCTTGCGCTCGACGGCGGCGCGCTCCTCCGGCTCGTCGTAGCGGGGGTCGCGGCCGCCGGTGGCGGCGTTGCGGCGGGCCTCCCGGCGGCCCCGCAGCACCTCGATGCCGATGGGGACCACCGACACGAGCACGATGAGGACCAGCAGCACCTCGATGTTGTCCTTGACGAACGTGACGTTGCCGAGCACGTAGCCGAGCAGCGTGACGCCCACGCCCCACAGCAGCGCGCCGATGACGTTGAACGACACGAAGTGGCGGTAGCTCATCTTCCCGACGCCCGCGGCGACCGGGGCGTACGTGCGCACGATCGGGACGAAGCGGGCGACGATGATGGTCCGGCCGCCGTACTTGTCGAAGTACTTGTACGTCTGGTCGATGTACTGCTGCTTGAAGATCTTCGAGTCCGGCCGGCTGAACAGCCGCGGGCCGGCCTTGTGCCCGATGAAGTACGCGAGCTGGTCGCCGAGGAACGCCGCCCCGAACAGCAGCAGGCACAGCAGCCACAGCGGGAAGTCGAGCTCCTGGTGCGCGACGAGCATGCCCGCCGTGAACAGCAGGGAGTCGCCCGGCAGGAACGGGAACAGCAGCCCCGTCTCGATGAACACGACGATGACGATGCCGACCAGCGCGTACGACCCGAACGAGGAGATCAGGTTCTCGGCGTCCAGCCAGTCCGGCAGCAGGGCGGGCTGGGGTCCGAGGGCGGGCAGCATGGCCGCGAGCGCGGTCGACACAGGCATGGCCCCCAGCGTACGGCCGCCGGTGCGGGACCCGCGGGCGTGCGGTGTGCAGTTCCTGTGCGGGTCCCGGCGCGCGACCGCGCGGCTGCGGGAGGATGGCGGCCGTGACGACCCCCGACGCGCCCGCGCCCGCCGCCCCCGTGACCCTCGGCACGCCCCTGACGCCCGGCGCGACGCGCGCGCTGCTGCTGGGCGCCGGCGAGCTCGGCAAGGAGGTCGCGATCGAGCTGCAGCGCCTCGGCGTCGAGGTGGTGGCCGTCGACCGCTACCCGCACGCGCCGGCGATGCAGGTCGCGCACCGGTCGCACGTGGTCGACATGCTCGACCCGGACGCGCTGCGGGCGGTGCTGGACGCCGAGCGCCCGCACGTCGTGGTGCCGGAGATCGAGGCGATCGCGACGCAGGTGCTCGCCGACGTGGAGGCGACGGGCGTCCGGGTGGTGCCCACGGCGCGCGCGACGCGGCTGACGATGGACCGCGAGGGGATCCGGCGGCTCGCCGCCGAGGAGCTGGGGCTGCCGACGTCGCCCTACCGGTTCGTCGACGACCTCGACGCCCTGCGCGCGGCGGTCGACGAGGTCGGCCTGCCGTGCGTCGTGAAGCCGGTCATGTCGTCCTCCGGCAAGGGCCAGTCCGTGGTGCGCACGGCCGAGGACGTGGTGGCCGCGTGGCGCGCCGCGCAGACCGGGGGCCGGGCGACCGCCGCCGACGGCGCCGCGGTGCGGGTGATCGTCGAGGGGTTCGTCGCGTTCGACTCCGAGATCACGCTGCTGACCGTGCGGCACGCCGGGGGCACGACGTTCTGCGAGCCCGTCGGGCACGTGCAGGTGGACGGCGACTACCGCGAGTCCTGGCAGCCGGCGCCGCTGCCGCCCGGCACGCTCGCGGAGGCGCAGCGGGTCGCCGCCGCGGTCACGGAGGCGCTCGGCGGCTGGGGGCTGTTCGGCGTCGAGCTGTTCGTGGTCGGCGACCGGGTGCTGTTCTCCGAGGTCTCGCCCCGCCCGCACGACACCGGGCTGGTCACGCTCGCGTCCCAGGACCTGTCGGAGTTCGCGCTGCACGCCCGGGCGGTGCTGGGGCTGCCGGCCGGCGACGTGCTGGCGCTCGGGCCGTCGGCGTCGTGCGCGGTGCTCGCCGAGGGCACGGGGGTCCCCGAGTTCACCGGCGTCGACGCGGCGCTCGCGGTGCCCACCGCGCAGGTGCGGCTGTTCGGCAAGCCGTCGGTCGCGGGGCGCCGGCGCGTCGCGGTCACGGTGGCCCGCGGCGCGGACGTGGCCGAGGCCCGCGACCGGGCGCGTACGGCCGCGGCGGCCCTGACCGTCACGCTGGGCTGAGGCCCGCCAGCACCCGGTCGGCGAAGCCCCGCCAGCCGGCGTCCACCAGGTCGCGCACGCCCTCGGCGCCGCCCGCGTCCTCCGCGTCGCCGAACGCCAGCATCCCGGCGACGCACGCGTACTTCTCCCAGAACCCGTCGGCGGCGTCGGCCCGGCGCAGCCACGCCGCCCGGGCGACGTCATCGGTGGCGCGCCGCGCCTCCGCCAGCTCCGCGAGCGCCTGCCGCTGCCGCGCGTCCCGCCCGTCGGCACCGGGCGCGACCAGCGGGTGCGTGCCCGTGCCCAGGTGGTGCGCGAGCCCCTCGTCCCACACCACCCGGTCCAGGCGGTCGGCGTATGGGGCACCGGCAGGCAGCGGGTCGCGCGCGGCGAGGACGACGTGCGCGAGCTCGTGGTCGAGCAGCCCCTGCGCGGCGTCGGGGACGGCCCCGGGCTCCCCGGCGGCCGCGAGCAGCCGGACGAGGTCGAGCACGATCACCGGCCGCCCCCGCGGGTCGTGCCGGACCCCGGCGTCGTACGGCGCCGGCCAGCCGACCACCAGCGCGAGGCGGGCCGCCCCGAGCGCGTCCCGCCAGCCGGGGAGCGCGGTGTCCCACAGCGTGGGTCGCGCCGGGCGGAACGGGTGCAGCGCCCTGCGGACGGCCTCGAGCGCCGCACGGACCTGCGGCGCCAGCCCCGCGTCGGGCTCCTCGGCGGGCGCGGGGGGCTCGTCGTCGCCCGCCGCCACGCGCAGCGGCCACGCGCCGGCGGCGTCCGGGTCCGGCAGCCTGCCCGTGCGCAGCCAGGCGTCGGTCACGGCGGTGTCCAGGTGCACGGCGCCCGATCGTCCTCGCGGTCCGGTGGCCTGGTCAAACGCCGTCCGCGGCAGGATGGGCGGGTGACCGCGCAGCCGCCCGCCGACCCGGACCCCGCCGGCCCCGACCCCGCCGACCTCGGCCCCGGCGCCGACCCGGGGCGCGACGACGCGGACCTGCCCGGCGTGGGTCCGTGGCCCGGCGGCCCCGCGGCCTGGCCCGCCGACCCGCGCTACGACCCGGAGCTGCTCGCGCACGGCGACCGCCGCAACGTCGTCGACCGCTACCGCTACTGGACCGTCGAGGCGGTCGTCGCCGATCTCGACACCCGGCGGCACCCGCTGCACGTGGCGATCGAGAACTGGGCGCACGACCTCAACATCGGGTCGGTGGTGCGCACGGCCAACGCGTTCAACGTCGCGGGGGTGCACGTGGTCGGCCGGCGGCGGTGGAACCGGCGCGGCGCGATGGTGACGGACCGGTACCTGCACGTGCACCACCACCCGGACGTCGAGCACCTGCTCGCCTGGGCGCGGACGGCCAGGCCCGACGGGGCGGCGCTGCCGGTGCTCGGGGTGGACAACGTGCCGGGCTCGGTGCCGCTGGACGGGTACCCGCTGCCGCGCGCGTGCGTGCTGCTGTTCGGGCAGGAGTCCGCGGGGCTGTCGCCGCAGGCGCGCGAGGGCGCGGAGGCGGTGCTGCACATCGACCAGTACGGGTCCACGCGGTCGATGAACGCCGGGGCCGCCGCCGCCATCGCGATGCACGCGTGGGCGGTGCGGCACGCGGGACCGCCGCCGGGGTGAGGGCGCTGCGTCGCCCCCGCCCCGGCGGTCAGGCGGCGGGGCCGGCGTGCCCCGCCGTGAACCGGCTCGACGGAGGCCCGTCGAGCGCGGAGTCCGGGACCAGCGGCGGCAGGTCCGCGTCGTCGGGCAGGTCCAGCTCGGTGCGGACCCGGATGTCCCGGGACGACGCGCCGACCTCGACGACGAACCGGCCGCCCTCGCGCCGCCACGCCCCGGCGACCTGGTCGAACCACGCGAAGTCGCGGCTCTCCAGCTCCAGGCGCACGCGCTGCGACGCGCCGGGGTCGAGGGTGACCTTGGCGAACCCGCGCAGCTCCCGCGGCGGCCGGTGCACGGCGGCCTCCGGGTCCCCGACGTAGAGCTGCACCACCTCGTGCCCCGCGCGCCGGCCGGTGTTGGTCACGGTGACCGAGACGGCGACCCGGCCCGCCGCGGCGTCGAGCACCTCGACGTCGAGGTCGTGGTACGCGAACGTCGTGTACGACAGGCCGTGGCCGAACGGGTAGCGGACGTCCCGCCCCAGCGCGTCGTACCAGCGGTAGCCGACGAAGACGCCCTCGCCGTAGACGACGCGCCCGCGCTCGCCGGGGAACGTGACGAACCCCGGGGTGTCGGCCAGCGCCAGCGGGAACGTCTCCGCGGTGCGGCCGCCCGGGTCCGCGCGCCCGAGCAGCACGTCGACGAGCGCGCCCGCGCCCGCCTGCCCGGCGAGCCAGGTGTCCAGCACGGCCGCGACCCGGTCGTCCCACGGGTCGGTGGTCACCGCGGAGCCTGCAGACAGCACGACGACCACGGGCGCCCCGAGGTCGGCGAGCCGCTCCAGCAGCAGCACCTGCTCCGGCGGGAGGGCCAGGGTGCGGCGGTCGGCGGCCTCCACCTCGTGGGACAGCGGCAGGCCGACGAACGCGAGCACCACGTCGGCGCCGCGGGCGGTCGCCACGGCCTCGTCCACGAGGCGCTCGGCGTCGGCGTCGACGCCCGCGGACGTCGACGGGTCCGCGGGGTCGGTCCCGGTGGCCGCCGCGCGGGCGGCAGCCGACCCGCCCGCCTCCGCCGCGCCGCCGGCCTCCGCCGCGCCGCCGGCCGTCCCGGCGGCGACCCCGTCGCGGGCGGCCCGTTCCCGCGCCGCCCGCTCCGCCCGCGGCCGCTCCGCGTCCGGCCCGCCGACCCCCTGGAACTCGCCCGGCACGTCCTGGTACGCGTTCAGCGGCGCGTGCCGGTAGCCGTCCGCGTAGCGCAGGCGGTCCCCGTACGCGGTGCGCAGCAGGTCGAGCGGGGCGTCCACGCGCGTCGGGTCCACGCCGGCGGAGCCGCCGCCCTGCAGCCGCGGGGAGCGCGCGTACGCGCCGACGACGGCGACGGTGCCGCGCGCCGGGTCCAGCGGCAGCACGCCGTCGTTGCGCAGCAGGGTGAGCGCGCCGGCTGCGGCCTCCCGGGCGAGGGCGTGGTGCCGGTCCACCAGCGCGGCGTCCAGCCGTCCGCCCGGCGGCACGTCGTCGGGCGGCCCGCCGTCCGCCCAGGCGGGGCGTGCCGCGGGCCGGGCGCGCCGGGCGAGCGCCGCCACCCGGCCGGCGGCGGTGTCGACCGCCTCCTGGTCGAGCGCGCCGGACGCCACGGCCTCCAGGAGCCGGCGCACGGTCGCCGCGCGGTCCGCGCCCGGCATCTGCAGGTCCAGCCCGGCGCGCACCACGGCGACGGGGTCGCGCACGGCGTCCCAGTCCGACACGACGACGCCGTCGAAGCCCCACTCGTCGCGCAGCACGGTGGTGAGCAGCCGGCGGTGCTCGGTCAGCGGCACCCCGCCGAGCCGGTTGTACGCGGCCATGACCGTCCACGGCGCCGCCTGCGTGACGACGCGCTCGAACGCCGGCAGGTAGATCTCCCGCAGCGTCCGCTCGTCCACCTCCACCGAGATCCGGGTGCGGGCGGTCTCCTGGTTGTTCGCCGCGAAGTGCTTCACGCACGCGCCGACGCCCTCGGACTGCACCCCGCGCACGTACGCGACGCCGAGCTCGCCGGCCAGCCGCGGGTCCTCCGAGAAGTACTCGAAGTTCCGCCCGCACAGCGGGGTGCGCTTGATGTTCACGCCCGGGCCGAGCAGCACGCCGACGCCGAGCGCCGCGGCCTCGCGCCCGAGCGCCGCCCCGACCCGCTGCACCAGGTCGGTGTCCCAGGTGGCGGCCAGGGCCGAGCCGGTGGGGAAGCAGGTGGCGGGCTCCCACACCATGGGGCGGCCGGTCTCGCGCCGCACCCCGTGCGGGCCGTCGCCGAGCTCGACCGACGGCACGCCGGCCTCCGGCACGGCGCGGGTCCAGAAGTCCCCGTCGCCGACGAGCAGCCCGGCGCGCTGCGCGGGGGTCGGCGGGGCGGACCCCTCGGGCGCCCCCGTGGCGTCGGTGGTCATGCGGTCTCCTCCCGGAGGGTCAGGTGTGCAGGAACTCGGGCGGGTGCGCGACCCGGCCGAGCAGCGCGGGGCCCGCGGCGACGCCGCCCTCCGCCAGCGCGTCGAGCACCACGCCCGTGAGCGGGGGAGCGGTGGCGACGGCCACCGTCGCCGCCGGTGCCGCCTCGGCGAGCCCGGCGAGCAGCGCGTCCCGCATCGCGGGGTGCTCGGAGGTGACGACGGACCCGTTGAGCAGCACCGGCAGCTCCCCGGAGGCGAGGTCCACCCCGACGCGCCGCGCGGTCCACTGCGCGTAGCCGACGAACGCCCGCGCCTGCTGCTCGACGATGCCCGCGGCCACCGGGTCGCCGTCGGACGCGGCCGCGAGCACGACGCGCGCCGCCCGCCACCGCTCGGTCTCGGGCAGCGCGCCGAACCGCCGGGTGAAGCGGTGCCGCAGGTCGTGCCCGTCCGCCGCCCCGTACAGCTCGAGCAGCGCCGGGGTGAGGGCCGTCGGCGGTCCGAGCCCCATCCACGCGAGGTGGACGGCCGTCAGCCCGCTGTTGCCCAGCCCGGCGCCGCCGAGGTCGTGGAACACGAACATGCCCGAGCACTCCTCGGTGCCGTCGGGCGCACGGGCGGCCAGGGCCGGGCCGGTCCCCACGGTGATGCTGAGCCCGACGCCGGTGCCGTCGACCAGCCGGAGCGAGGCGAACCCGTCGTTCTTGATCGACCGCGGGCCGAGGCCCGGCAGCCCGGCGGTGAGCCGCTCGTCCCACAGCGCCGCGTCCTCCGGCCAGTCCACGCCGGCGAGCCGGAACGCCGAGGCGCGCAGGTCCGCCGGCGCGACGCCCGCCTCCGCGAGCGCGGCCCGCACGGCGCCTAGCACGGCGTCGACCGCCTCCGGCACCGTCGGCGCCCCGTAGATGTCGCCGCGCCCGCCCCGGCCGCGGCCGAGGACGCGCCCGCCGGCGTCCACGACCACGGCCAGCGTCTTGGAGTTGCCGCCGTCCACCGCGAGGAACGCGGGCCCCGCGGGCCCCGCGGCGGCACCGGCGGGGACGGCGCCGGTCACCGCAGCAGCCGCTCCGGCAGGTACGCCCGGTGCGCCCACGCCATCTCGTCGTACAGCTCCTCCGCGACCGCGAGCGTCGGCACCAGCGGGTTGGCCGTCAGCGCCCGCACGCCGTCGGCGCGGGTGCCGTGCCACGCGGCCTCCGCCGCCAGGTACTGGTACTCCGCGAGCTGCTGCACCAGGCCGCGCACGGCGTGGGGGAGCGGGCGCTGCTTCTCGGGGTGGACCCCCGCCGCGTCGACCGTGCACCACATCTCGACCACCACGTCGTCGTCGAAGCCCGGCAGCGCCCCGCCGGTGTTCGGCAGGTTCACCGGCAGCCGCGCGCCCGTGTCGTTGTAGAAGGCGCTCATGACGTCGATGGCCAGCTCCAGCTCGTGGATGCCGCCGCGCGAGCGCGACGGGTCGAGGTCCGGCACCTCGGCCTGCGCCTGCTCGGCGTAGTGCTCCCAGTACCCGGGCAGCGCCGCGAGCAGGTCCTCGGCGCGGGTGGTGCGGGCGCCCTGCAGCTCCCGCAGCACCTCCTCCTTGTAGTAGTAGTACTGGAAGTAGTCGGCCGGCAGGGACCGCATCGCGACCGCCAGGCGCAGCATCCGCTTCTCGAACGTCCCGAGCGCCGGGTCGTCCCGGCGCTCCGCCCACGCGGCGTCGAGCAGGGGCATCACGTCCTGGCCGTCGTACAGGTGCTCGGTCGACCAGCAGTTGTGGTTCACGCCGGCCATCGTGACCTCGGCGCGGGCGGGGTCGAGGCCCGCGGCCCGCAGCACGGTGCCGGGGAACGTGATCGGACCCTCGCACATGGACCAGATCGGCACGTCGGTGAACCGCGACACGGCCTGCGACACGATGTTGACCGGGTTGGTGTAGTTGAACAGCACCGCCCGCGGCGCGACCGCGCGGATGTCCTCGACGATCCCCTGGAACTCGGTGATCGAGCGCAGCGCCATGAAGAACCCGCCCGGCCCCTGCGTCTCCTGGCCGATCACGCCGTGCTTGAGGGGGATCCGCTCGTCGAGCGCCCGCGCGGCGAAGTCGCCGGGGCGGAAGCTCGACAGCACGGCGTCGGCGTCGGTGAGCGCGGCGCGGCGGTCCGTGGTGGAGGAGATCGTGATGTCCAGGTCCTGCGCCTCGGCGATGCGGCGGGCGATGCGCTCGACGACGGCCAGCCGGTCCGCGTCGAGGTCCTGCAGCACCACGTGGGAGCCGGCGAACTCCTTGCCGTGCCAGAGGAACGAGGCCATGGTCCCCGCGGCGCGCGAGGACCCTCCGCCGATGTACACGAGCTTGATCGCAGCCATGTCCGTCCTTGTCGGGAGGGGTGCCCGGCCGGGCGGCCGGACGGGGGTCGGGAGGGGGTGGGGGTCGCGCGGCGTCAGACCGCGCCGGGCAGCGCGGCCTCCGCGGGGAGCGAGGCGGCCGCGGCGTCCGCGACCATCGACGCCCGCGGGCACTCGGTCAGCACGGTCGCGGGCCACTGCGGGTCGTAGGCGTCGGCGGCGACCAGGCGGCGGAACGTGTCCTGCTTGTGCTCGCCCGTCACGATCATCACCACCTCGCGGGACAGGTCGGCGATGGTCCCGACGCCCACGGTGATGCCGAGGCGGGGGACCAGGTCGAGGGACACGAGCTCGGGGAACGTCCCCATGTTGTCCTGCCGGGTCGCCTCGCCGAGCCGCGCGACGTGCGTGCGGGCGTGGCGGGGGGTCCCGGGCTGGTTCAGCGCGATGTGGCCGTCGCTCGCCCCGGACGCCAGCAGGAACAGGTCGATCCCGCCGGCCTCCGCGATGCGCGTGTCGTAGGCGTCGGGGTCCGCCGGGTCGGGGATCCACAGCTCGCGCGGCCCGGGCGTGCCGGCGGCGCGGGCCGCCGCGACGAGTGGCTCGTGGATCTCCCGGCGCGCGTACCCGAGGCAGCTGTAGGACAGCGCGGGGTCGACGCGCTCCAGACGGCCGTCGGCCGTCTCGACCACGTAGTCGTCCATCATGACGACGACCAGCCGCGACAGGTCGACGTCGCCGCGCTCGCGGACGAGCTCGGGCAGGGTGCGGTAGGCCGGCTCCGCGGAGCGCCCGCTCGGGCAGCCCAGCAGGAACGGGCGGTCGTCGTCGGGCGCCGCGGCGAGGCGGTCCAGGACGAGCTCGGCGACGTGCCGCCCGACGGCGGCGGCGTCCGGCAGGACGAGGGGGGTGGTCGACACTTCGGCTCCGTGGGGTCGTGCGGATGGGGGTGCGGCTGGGTGGCGGGCGGACCCGGGCGGCGCGCTCACTCCTTGAGCGCGCCGGCGAGCATCCCGGCGATGAACTTGCGCTGGAAGAAGACGTAGAGCACGAGCACCGGGGCGGCGACCAGCAGGCCGCCGGCGGCCATGAGGTTGATCTCGGTGACGTGCTTGCCCTGGAACACGCCCAGCGCGACCGTCGCGGTCTGGTTGTCGCCGTGCAGGAACACCAGCGACAGGAAGTAGTCGTTCCACGTCCACATGAAGCTCAGCAGCACCAGCGTGTAGACGGCCGGCCGGATGAGCGGCAGGGCCACGCGCGACAGCATCCGCAGCGGGCCGGCGCCGTCGAGCTCGGCCGACTCGAACAGCGACCGCGGCAGCGCCCGGAACGCGGCGCGCATCCAGAACACGCCGAACGGCACGCCGGTGCCCAGGTGGATGAGGATGATGCCGGGGACCGAGTTCGTCAGGCCGAGGGGCCGGAACTGGTAGTACAGCGGCACGATGATCGCCTCGAGCGAGATCATCATGCCGAGCAGCACGACGGGGAACAGGGCCTTCTCGCCGACGACGCCGAGCACCCCGAACCCGTAGCCGCCGAGCAGCGCGAGCAGCACGCCGACCACGACGACGACCACGGTGATGGTCAGCGACACGGTCATGGAGCGCGAGAAGTCCGCGCTGCGCCAGGCGGTCGCGAAGTTCTCCCAGCGCAGGTCGCCGAGGGCGGGGCGGCCGGCCCGGTCGGGGCTGACGGCCGCGAGGACGAAGTAGCCGACGGGCACCAGCACGGCCGCGGCGAGCGCGACCAGGACGGTGTAGTTGACCACGCGTTCGGTGCGGGAGATCACGGCGGGCACCTCAGTCCTTCTCCGACAGCCGGGTGATGGTCAGCGCGATGAGCAGGCAC
Source organism: Cellulomonas sp. ES6 (assembly GCF_030053835.1). Lineage (NCBI taxonomy): Bacteria > Bacillati > Actinomycetota > Actinomycetes > Micrococcales > Cellulomonadaceae > Cellulomonas > Cellulomonas sp. ES6. The sequence continues at coordinate 3,040,483 of NZ_CP125655.1, forward strand.
AGCAGCGCCATGACGACGCCGATCGCGGCGGCCTGCCCGACCTGGGGGTTCTGGAACGCGGCCCGGTACAGCGCGACCGCGGGCGTCAGCGTCGACGTCCCGGGACCGCCGCGGGTGGTGATCCAGACCAGGTCGAACGTGCGCAGGGCGCCGGTGATGGTGAGCGTCAGCGCGACCGCGAGCTGGCCGCGCAGCCCGGGCAGCGTGACGGCGAAGAACTCCCGGACCGGCCCGGCGCCGTCCATGCGGGCGGCCTCGTACAGCTCGGGCGGGATGGAGGACGCGCCGGAGATGAACAGCACCATGCAGAACCCGAAGCCGGCCCAGGTGCCGATGAGGCCGAGCGCGGGCAGCGCCCACGTGAAGTCCCCGAGCCAGCTGCGGGCCAGCGACCCGAGCCCGACCGCCCGCAGCGCCTCGTTCAGCGGCCCCTCGGGGGCGTAGATCCGCTTGAACACCAGGGCGATGACGATGCTGGTCATCACCTGCGGCAGGAAGTAGATCCACCGGAACGCCGCCATGCCGGGCAGCCGGGTCCGCGTGAGCAGCGCGGCGGACAGCAGCCCGAGCGCGATGGGCAGCACCGAGAAGAACGCGACGAGCACGAGCACGTGCCCGAACGTCGAGCGCAGCTCCGGGTCGGTGAGGAACCGGGTGTAGTTGTCGAACCCGACCCAGACCGCCTGCGTCACGCCGTCCCAGCGGAAGAACGAGTACTGGACGGACTGCAGCAGCGGCACCAGCACCACGTACCCGTAGAGCAGCAGCCCGGGTGCGGCGAACCCGAGCCCGATCCAGCGGCTCCGCCGGCGGCGGGCGGAGGGCCGGCGCGGGGCCCCCGCCCGGCCGGCGCGTGCCGGCCGGGACGGGGTGCCGGGCAGGCCCGCGGGCGGGCGCGTCCCGGTGGCGGTCACGAGTCCTGCCCGAGCTCCTCGAGGAAGGCCGTCCGGTCCGCCTCGACCGCGTCGGTGAGCTGCTGAGGCGTCACCTTGCCCGCGTAGAGCAGCTGCATGTTCTGCGTGATGGTGTCGAGCAGCGTCGGGCTGGCCCAGTCGATGTAGGGCACGTAGCCGTCGTCGGCGTCGAGCGTCTGGGTGGCCGTGGCCTCGCCCTGCAGGCTCAGCGCGTCGTCGGGCAGCGTCACGTCGGTGTTGAGCATCGGCACCAGGCCCATGTCGACGGCCGTCTGGCTGCCCTCGGCAGACATCAGGTGGTCGAGGAACGCGGCGGCGACGTCCGGGTGCTCGCAGGAGCTGGAGATCACCATCGCGCCGGGAGCGGCGCCGACGCCGACCGTCTCCCCGGAGTCCTGCGCGAGCTGGACGTACCCGAACTGGTTCAGCTGGTCTCCGGACAGCCCGAGCGAGCCGGTGTACTCGAACCGGAAGACGCCCTGCCCGTCGAGGAAGTTCGCGACGGCCGTCTGGTAGTCGATGCCCTCGTACGACGGCGTGAACCAGCCGGAGTCGGCCCAGGACTTGATCGTGGTCGCCGCCTCGGTCAGCGAGGTGTCCGCGGCGGTGACGCCGGGGTCGTCGTAGATGAAGTCGTTCAGGGCGTCCTTGTCGGCCAGCATCGCCTGCACGCCGAGCAGCACCGCGGTGCCGCCGTCCACGCTGCCGTAGGCGAACGGGATCTCGCCGGCGTCCGCGGCGGCAGCGGCGGCCGCCTCCAGGTCGTCGAGCGTCTGCGGCGGCTCGAGCCCGAGCGCGTCGAGCTTCTCGACGTTGTAGTACAGGCCGATGAGCGACCCGCGGGCCAGCGGCGTGGCGAACCAGGACCCGCTGCCGATGGTCGTGAAGTCGGTCGTGAACTGGTTCTGCCGGGCGATGGTCGTCGGCACCTCGTCGTCCCAGCCGTACAGCTCGGCGTAGTCGTCGAGGTTGCGCACGAGGTTGCCGCGCGCCAGCGTCCCGAGGGACTGCCAGCCGTTGTTCGCCGACGCGATGTCGGGCCCGTCCGGGTCCTGGAGCTGCAGGTTCAGGGTCGAGGTCAGCTGGCCCCAGTCCTCGGTGGTGCGGTCGATCGTCACGTTCGGGTACTCGGCCTCGAACTGCTCGATCATCGCGTCGATCCACTCGCCCTCGGCCGAGCCCCAGAAGTCGCTGAGCCGCAGGGTCACGTCGCCGGCGGCGGCGACGTCGTCCGAGACGGCGGCGGTGGAGGAGTCGTCGGTCGTGCTGCTGCCGCCGGGGGTGCAGCCCGCGACGGCGAGCAGGCTCAGGACAGCGGTCGTGCCGAGGACCAACCGGGCACGGTGCTCCTTCATGTGTCACTCCGATGTGCGCTGCGGGGGCCGTGGACCGGGGTGGGTTCCCGGGTGGCGTCGTCGCCGGAGGCCCGTGCCGACGACGCTAGCAGCGGGCGGACCAGTTGGTCCAGCAATAGACCAAAAGTCGGTACTGGTATGAAAGTCGGTGCGACTGGTAGCGTGCCCGCATGATCACCCAGGGGGCCGTCCAGGCGGTGCACGAGCGGCTCACGGAGGACCTGCGCCTGGGGCGCTACGCCCCGGGCTCGCGGCTCCCCGGCGAGCGCGAGCTGTCCACCCGGCTCGGCGTCAGCCGGACCACGCTGCGCCAGGCGCTCGCGGCGCTCGAGGAGGACGGCGCCGTCGAGCGGTCCGCGCAGCGCGGCTGGTTCGTGCCGCGCCAGGTCATCGGGGAGCCGCCCAGCACGCTGCAGTCGTTCACCGAGATGGCGCGCTCCCGCGGGCTGCGGCCGAGCTCGCGCGTGCTGCGCCAGGAGGTGCGCCCCGCCACGTTCGAGGAGGCCGACCGGCTCGCCGTCGCGCCCGCCTCCCCGGTGCTGCAGCTCGACCGGCTGCGCGGCATGGACGGCGTCCCCGTCTGCTACGACGTCGTCGTCGTCCCGCGCGACCGCGCGGCCGCCCTGGTCGACGCCGACCTGACCGACCGCTCGCTCTACGAGGAGCTGCGCACCCGGTGCGGGATCGCCATCCACCGGTCCGCGTACTCCGTGCAGGCGGACGCCGCCGACGACCGCCTCGCCGCGCTCCTCGGCACGACCGTCGGGGCACCCGTGCTCGTCGGGCGCGAGGTCGCGTACACCGCCGACGGCGCGCCCGTGCTCGTCGGCGTCAACCACTACCGCGGGGACGCCTACCGGTTCGAGGCCGACCTCTACCGCCCCGGCCCCTGACGCACCGGCCCCTGACGCGCCCGCCCCCGACCCGGCCGGGGGTGGGGCGGGCGTCCCGTGGGCAGGACGTCCCGGACGGGTCAGTCCGGGGACGTGCCAGACTTGGTGCGATAGCGAACCCCACTTTCTTTGGAGCTGCTGCGATGGCCATCGCCACCCCCGAGGTGTACGCCGAGATGATCGACCGGGCGAAGGCGGGCAAGTTCGCCTACCCGGCCGTCAACGTCACCTCCTCCCAGACCGTCACCGCCGCGCTGCAGGGCTTCGCCGAGGCGGAGTCGGACGGCATCCTCCAGGTGTCGGTCGGCGGCGCCGAGTACGCGTCGGGCTCCACGGTGAAGGACCGCGTCTCCGGCACCCGCGCGCTCGCCGCGTACGCCACCGAGGTCGCCAAGGGCTACGGCATCACGGTCGCCCTGCACACCGACCACTGCGTCAAGAAGAACCTGGACTCCTGGGTCCGCCCGCTCCTGGCCCTCGAGGCCGAGGAGGTCAAGGCCGGCAAGAACCCGACCTTCCAGTCGCACATGTTCGACGGCTCCGACATCCCGCTGGACGAGAACCTCGTCATCGCGGCCGAGCTGCTCGAGCTGTCGCAGGCCGCGCGCACCATCCTCGAGATCGAGGTCGGCGTCGTGGGCGGCGAGGAGGACGGCCACGAGGCCGAGATCAACGAGAAGCTCTACACGACGGCCGAGGACGGCCTGGCGACGGTCCGCGCGCTCGGCGCCGGCGAGAAGGGCCGCTACCTGACGGCGCTGACCTTCGGCAACGTGCACGGCGTGTACAAGCCGGGTGCCGTCAAGCTGCGCCCGTCGATCCTCGCGGACATCCAGAAGGCCGTCGGCGCGGAGATCGGCAAGGAGAACCCGTTCGACCTCGTGTTCCACGGCGGCTCGGGCTCCACGGCCGCGGAGATCGCCGAGGCGGTCGACAACGGCGTCATCAAGATGAACATCGACACCGACACCCAGTACGCGTTCACGCGCCCCGTGGTCGGCCACATGTTCACCAACTACGACGGCGTCCTGAAGGTCGACGGCGAGGTGGGCAACAAGAAGGCCTACGACCCGCGCGCCTGGGGCAAGCTGGCCGAGGCCGGCATGGCCGCCCGCATCGTCGAGGCCGCGCAGCAGCTGCGCTCGGCGGGCCAGCGCATGCGCTGAGGCCGACACCTCCCGCGCCCCGGCGCGACGACGAGGGCCCGGTCACCGTGACGGTGACCGGGCCCTCGTGCGTCGTGGGGCGCGCCGTGCGGGAGTCGCGGCGGTCAGCCCGCCGGGGGAGCGTCGTCGACGACGTCCAGCAGCTCGCCGATGCGCGTCACCTCGAGCAGGAACTCCACCGTCGGCGGCACGTGCAGCAGCCGGACACGGTGCGGCGTGCGCATCGCGAGCCGCGCCAGGAACGCGACGCCCGAGGAGTCCATGAACGTCACGTGGTGCGCGTCGACCTCGATCGGCAGGCCGGCCTGCTCCGCGTCCGTGCCCGCCTGCGCCAGGTCGGCCCCGAGGTCGGCGTCGACCTCGCCGGACAGCACGATCGTGGTCCTGTCGGGCGACAGGATGACGTGCACGGACCCCGGCTCCCCGGCGGCGTCCCGGGCGGCGGGTACCGTCGGTGCCGCGGCGTCCTGCGAGCTCCCGTCCCCGGCGAGCCCGCCCGGCGGTGTGCTGTTACCGTCGCGCACGATGCTCCCTTCCTTCCGGATGGCGGTCGTCGGACCGTGCCGGTGTCGGCTCGTCCCGGTGGGTGGCTTCGCCGGAACCTGTCCGGAACGCTAGACGATCGGAGGCGGTGGTGGTCAACTCCGCGCCCGGGGACCGCGCCGAGGAGACCCAGGAGGCGCTCGGCAGGGCCATCGGCCAGGCCGTGGGGATGCCCGTCCTGGTCGCGGCCGCGGAGCCGCCGCTCTGGCCCGTCGTGTGGGTGAACCCGGCGTTCACGGAGCTGACCGGCCTGACGGCGGCTGACGTCGCCGGCCCCGCGGCGCAGCTCGTGTCGCTCGCGGCCGAGGACGCCGCCGGCCTGCGCCGGCTCCGGGAGGCGGTGCAGGCCTCGCGGTCGACGTCCGCCTTGCTGCGGCTCCGGCGCGCCGGCGGCGACTGGTTCTGGGCGCGGACCGTCGTCACCCCGGTGCTCGGCGCCGACGGGGAGCCGACGCACTGGGTGGCCGCGTTCGTCGACGTCACCGCCGAGGTCGACCGGGACGCCGCCGTCGCCGCCCAGGTCGAGGTGGTCCGGCAGGAGAGCGAGGACCTCGCGCTCATCGGCACGGTGTCGGACCTGGTCATGGACCTCGACGACCCGTACGGCCTGCGGGCCATCGCCGAGCTGCTGTCCTCCCGGGTGGTCGCGTGGGCGGGCTTCTACGTGGACGACGACGGCCTGCACGCGGCGGACGGCGTCGACACGACGCGGGTCCCGTGGGGGCAGCGCCGCCAGCCCGCCGGTGCGCCCGGACCGTTCGTGCCGCGCCGCGGGGACCGGTCGGACGTGCCGGACGCGGTGCAGCGGCTGCTGGACGGCGAGGGCGAGGGCGCCGTCGCGATCGACTTCGACGTCGCGGCCGACCACCCCCCGCGCACGGCGTCGGCGTGGCTCGCGGCCGACCTGCGGGCGCGCGTCCCCGGCGGCGCGGAGCTCGCGCACGTCGCGGTGCTGGCGCTGCCGGGCCGCAACCGGGTGCTCGGCCTGCTGGTGGCCGTCCCGCGCGAGGCGGCGCCGGGCCAGGACCGCGTGCCCGGGTCCGCCCTGGACGAGCGGACGCGCACCATCCTGTCGCTGACCGGCCGGCGGGTCGGCCTCGCGATGGAGAACGTCCGGCTGTACGCGCGCGAGCACCGGGTCGCCGAGACCCTCCAGCGCGCGATGCTCCCCGAGCAGGCGGAGGTCGACGGGCTCGACGTGTGGTCGTACTACGCGCCGAACGTCGTCTACGCGCAGGTCGGCGGCGACTGGTACGACGTCGTGCAGATCGCCCCGGACGTGGTGGGCGTCGTCATCGGGGACGTCGTGGGCCACGACGTCGAGGCGGCCGCCGCGATGGGCCAGCTCCGCTCCGTGGTCCGCGCGTACGCGTTCGAGGTGACGGAGCCGGGCCCCGTGCTGGAGCGCGTCGACACCCTGGTCGGCGGCATGCGGATCCCGCGGTCGGCCGGCCTGGTGCTCACCACGCTGACGCGCAGCGGCGGAGCGGACGGCGGCTGCCCCACGTGGTCCCTGGCGTACTCGCGCGCCGGGCACCTGCCGGCGCTGCTGGTGCGGGACCGCGAGGTGGTCCTGCTCGACGGCGCGGGCGGCCCGCTGATCGGGTTCGGCCACGGCCCCCGCAGCACCGCGCGGGCCGACCTGCTGCCCGGCGACGTCCTGGTCTTCTACACCGACGGCCTCATCGAGCGCCGGGACCGCGCCCTGCTCGACGGTCTCGCGGCGCTGCGCGCGGTCGCCGCGGGCGCCACCGCGGTCGACGCGGCCGGCATCGGCGAGGAGCTGCTCGCGCGGCTCGCGGACAGCCCCGAGGACGACGTCGCGGTCGTCGTCGTGCGGATCCCCGACCTCACCGACACGTCCGGTCACGGCGGCAACGTCCGCAGCCGGCGCTGGCAGCTCCCCAGCGAGCCCGCGTCGATCGCCCGGGCACGTCACGCCGTGCTGCGCACCAGCCACGCGTGGGAGCTCGGCGACGCGGCGAACGCCGAGCTCGTGGTGTCGGAGCTGGTCGCCAACGCCGTGCTGCACGGGTGGGGTCGCGTCACGCTCCGGCTGCACGACACCGGCGAGGGTCTGCGCATCGAGGTCGAGGACTCCAACCCCACGCCGCCGGTCGCCACCGAGGGCCACCCGGGGCGGATCGGCGGGTTCGGCATGCGGATCGTCGAGCGGCTGGCCGACTGGGGCTGGCGGCCGTCCGGCAGCGGCAAGGTGGTGTGGGCGCGGGTCCGGCCGTCCGGGCCCGCCGGCGCCGACGGCCCCGCGGGACCGGGGACATGACCGCGGTCGTGCTCCCGGCTGACGACGGCGACCTGACGGCACGCATCGACGACGCGATCGCGGACGCGGGACAGCCCGGGGCCGGCACGGAGGACTTCCGTCGGGCGGCTGCCGACGTCGTCACCGAGGCGGACTGGTGATCGAGCGCGGCGACGTCTGCTGGGTCGGCGAGCTGCGGGGCGGCGCGCCCGGGACGCGGAGCCCTGCCGTCGTCGTGCAGGCGGACGGAGTCGACCGCCCGGGTGTCCGGACCGTGCCGGCGGCCTGAGGCGCGGTCAGGCGGGCGAGGAGGCGTCCTCGGTCGCGGGGGACGTCTCGTCGCCCGCGCAGCGGTGGTCCGCGTCGATGCGGAACAGCTCGAGCGCCCCGCAGATCTCCAGCACGAACAGGTCCCGCGGGTCCGCGCCGCGCAGCACCGTGGCCCCGCCCCGCTTGCGGCTGGCGTCGGCCAACGAGATGAGGAACGCCGCGCCCGTCGAGTCCATGAACGTCACGCCGCACATGTCGATGACCAGCAGCTGGCGCCGCAGCCCCACCACGCGGGCCGCGATCTCCGGGAACTGGTCGCGCTCGGCGAGGTCGAGGTCGCCGGCGATGACGAGCGTGGTCGTCGCCGCCGAGGTGGCGATCTCGATCATGGGGGACCTCCGTGGGGCCTGCAGGGGCGGGACGACTGTAACCACCCGCGCCGCGGCACCGCATGCGGAGCGGGTGGCTGCGACACTGGGCCCATGACCGGTCCGAATCTCCTCGAGCCCGAGCCCACCCGCCTGCCCGAGGGAGCCGACGCCGACGCGCGCGCGGTGCTCGACCGGGGCGGCGACCCCCGCGACGCCGCCCGCGAGGTGCCGACGTCGTCGCTCGCCTGGGCGCTGCTCGCCGAGCGCGCGCTCGCCGACGAGGGCGACCCGGTCGCGGCGTACGCCTACGCGCGCACCGGCTACCACCGCGGGCTCGACGCCCTGCGCCGGGCCGGCTGGCGCGGGCGCGGGCCCGTCCCCGCCGACCACGAGCCGAACCAGGGGTTCCTGCGCGCGCTCCTCGCGCTCGCGGAGGCCGCCGACGCCATCGACGAGGAGGACGAGGCCGACCGCTGCGCCCAGTTCCTCGTCGACTCCGGCACCTCCCCGGAGGAGATCAGCGCCCTCCGCTGACCCCTCCCTCCCTCTCCTCTCCCTCCCTCCCCTCGGAGGCTCCCAACGCGCTCGGAGGGTGGCACGCGGGATCGTGGTGGTCCGCGGAGCACCACGATCACGCGTGGGAGGCTCCGACGGGCCAGGGGGGTGGGCTCCCGCGGGAGAAGGGCGGCTCCGGTAGCCTTTTGGAGGTACTGGGTCGCCTGCCGCCCGGTGCCTGGAGCTCCCCGGACGTCGAGACCGCCGGGAGACGCCGCCGCCGGGCAGGGTGGGAGTGTGATCGACATGCCGGCCGTCGTGGTGCTCGGGACCCAGTGGGGCGACGAGGGCAAGGGCAAGGCGACCGACCAGCTCGGCTCGCGGATCGACTACGTCGTGAAGTTCAACGGCGGCAACAACGCCGGGCACACGGTCGTCGTCGGCGGCGAGAAGTACGCCCTGCACCTGCTGCCGTCCGGCATCCTGTCGCCCGGCGTCGTCCCGGTCATCGGCAACGGCGTCGTCATCGACCTCGAGGTGCTGTTCTCGGAGATCGACGCGCTCGAGGCCCGGGGCGTGTCCGCGGAGCGGCTGCTCGTGTCGTCCGCCGCGCACGTCATCGCCCCGTACCACCGCACCATCGACAAGGTCACCGAGCGGTTCCTCGGCAAGCGGAAGATCGGCACCACCGGCCGCGGCATCGGCCCGGCGTACGCCGACAAGATCAACCGCGTCGGCATCCGCATCCAGGACCTGTTCGACGAGAAGATCCTGCGGCAGAAGGTCGAGGGCGCGCTCGACCAGAAGAACCACCTGCTCGTGAAGGTCTACAACCGCCGGGCCATCACGGTCGACGAGACCGTCGAGGACCTGCTGCGCTTCGCCGAGCGGCTCCACCCGTACGTCGCGGACACCCCGCTGGTGCTGAACCAGGCGCTGGACGCGGGGAAGACCCTCGTGTTCGAGGCCGGCCAGGCCACCATGCTCGACGTCGACCACGGCACGTACCCGTTCGTCACGTCGTCGTCCGCGACGGCCGGCGGCGCGTGCACCGGCTCGGGCATCGGCCCGACGCGCATCGACCGGGTCGTCGGCGTCGCGAAGGCGTACACCACCCGCGTCGGCGAGGGCCCGTACCCCACGGAGCTGTTCGACGAGGACGGCGAGTGGCTGCGCCGCACCGGCGGGGAGTACGGCACCACGACGGGCCGCCCGCGCCGCACCGGCTGGTACGACGCGGTCGTCGCGCGGTACTCCTCGCGCATCAACGGCCTGACGGATCTCGTGGTGACGAAGCTCGACGTGCTCACCGGCCGGGACACGATCCCGGTGGCGGTGGCGTACGACGTGGACGGCCGCCGGTTCGACGAGATGCCGGACGACCAGAGCGACTACCACCACGCGACGCCGGTCTACGAGTACCTGGACGGCTGGACCGAGGACATCACGGGCGCCCGCGAGCTCGACGACCTGCCGAAGGCCGCGCAGCGCTACCTGGCGCGCCTCGAGGAGATCTCGGGCTGCCGGATCTCCGCGGTGGGCGTCGGCCCGGGCCGCGAGGCGACCGTCAGCATCCACGACCTGCTGGGCTGACCTCGTCCCAGCGCGCGGTCCGTCCACCCGGCCGCGCGCGGGGGCTCGGTAGGGTCGGCCCGTGAAGATCCTCGTCGTCGGGACCGGCGCCCGCGAGCACGCCCTCGCCCTCGCCCTGTCCCAGGACCCGGCCGTCACCGAGCTGCACGCCGCCCCGGGCAACCCGGGCATCGGCGCCCTCGCCGCGCTGCACGCCGTCGACCCGCTGGACGGGGACGCCGTGGCGGCGCTCGCGACGTCGCTCGGCGCGGACCTCGTCGTCGTGGGGCCGGAGGCGCCGCTGGTGGCGGGGGTGGCCGACGCCGTGCGCGCCGCCGGGGTGCCGGTCTTCGGCCCGAGCGCCGAGGCGGCGCGCCTGGAGGGGTCGAAGGCCTTCGCCAAGGAGGTCATGGCCGCCGCCGGCGTGCCGACCGCGGACCCGGTGGTCGTCACGGACCCGGAGCGCGCGGCGGCGGCGCTCGACACGTTCGGCGCCCCGTACGTCGTGAAGGACGACGGGCTCGCGGCCGGCAAGGGCGTCGTCGTCACCGAGGACCGCGCGGCGGCGCTGGCGCACGCGCTCGCGTGCCTCGCGAAGCCCGGCGGACGCGTCGTCGTCGAGGACTACCTGGACGGCCCCGAGGTGTCGCTGTTCGTGCTGTCCGACGGCGCGCACGTGGTGCCGCTGGTGCCGGCGCAGGACTTCAAGCGCGTCGGCGACGCGGACACCGGCCCGAACACCGGCGGCATGGGCGCGTACTCGCCGCTGCCGTGGGCGCCCGCGGGCCTGGTCGAGGAGGTCGTGGCGCAGGTCGCCCAGCCGACGGTCGACGAGATGGCCCGGCGCGGCACCCCGTTCGCGGGGGTCCTGTACTGCGGGCTCGCGCTGACGAGCCGCGGCACCCGGGTGGTCGAGTTCAACGCGCGCTTCGGCGACCCGGAGACGCAGGTCGTCCTCGCGCGCCTCGCGACCCCGCTCGCGGGCGTGCTGCTCGCGGCCGCGACGGGCCGGCTCGCGGAGCTGCCGCCGCTGGAGTGGCGCGACGACGCCGCGGTGACGGTGGTCGTCGCCTCGTCCGGCTACCCGGAGGCCCCGCGCACGGGCGACGTCGTCGAGGGGCTCGCCGACGCCGCCGCGCTGCCGGGTGTGGACGTGCTGCACGCCGGCACCGCGGCCGGCGCGGACGGCGCGGTGCTGTCCGCCGGGGGCCGGGTGCTCTCCGTCGTCGGCACGGGGCCGGACCTCGCGGCGGCCCGGGAGGCGGCCTACGCGGGCGTCGGCCGCATCCGCCTGGACGGCTCCCACCACCGCACCGACATCGCGCGGGCGGCCGCCGGGGCCTGAGCCCGGACGCCCGCCGCGCGACCCCGACGGGCTGCGGCAGGATGGACGCATGACCGCTCCCACGCTCCCCGGCTGGACGCACACGTACTCCGGCAAGGTCCGCGACCTGTACGTCCCCGACACCACGCAGGGCGCCGGGGCGGACGTCGCGGAGCGGCACGGCGACGTCGTGCTGGTCGTCGCGAGCGACCGGGTGAGCGCCTACGACCACGTGCTCGAGCCGGGCATCCCCGGCAAGGGCGTCGTGCTCACGCAGCTCAGCCTGTGGTGGTTCGAGCAGCTCGCCGACCTGGTGCCGAACCACGTGGTCACGGCCGACGCCCCCGACGTGCCGGAGCCGGTGCTCGGGCGGGCGATGCTGTGCCGCCGGCTCGACATGGTGCCGGTCGAGTGCGTGGCGCGCGGCTACCTCACGGGCTCGGGCCTCGCGGAGTACCGCGTGTCGGGGTCGGTGACGGGCATCGCGCTGCCGGCGGGGCTGGTGGACGGCTCGCGGCTCGCGGCGCCGGTGTTCACGCCCGCGACGAAGGCCGAGCTCGGGGAGCACGACGAGAACGTCACGCTGGACCAGGTGGCCGCGACCGTCGGGCGGGAGCTCGCCGAGCGGCTGCGCGACCTCACGCTCGCGGTCTACGCGCGGGCGGAGGGGATCGCGCGCGAGCGCGGCGTCATCCTGGCGGACACCAAGCTGGAGTTCGGCCGGGACCTCGTGACGGGGGAGCTCACGCTCGGCGACGAGGTGCTGACGCCCGACTCGTCGCGGTTCTGGCCGGCGGACGCGTGGGAGCCGGGGCGCGCGCAGCCGAGCTTCGACAAGCAGTACGTGCGCGACTGGCTGACGTCGCCGGGGTCGGGGTGGGACCGCGCGTCGGACGCCCCGCCGCCCCCGCTGCCGGCGGACGTGGTGGCACGCACCCGGGACCGGTACCTGGAGGCGTACGAGCGTCTCACCGGTCGGGCCCTCGCGCTCTGAGCCCCCGTCCGGACGGCGCCCGAAGGTAGGTTAGGCTCGCCTCATCGTCGCGGCGCCGACGACGCCGCAGCGGCGGCGCGGGCGCCCCTCCCCGATCGGAGCCCCTCGTGCACGCTCGCACGTCCCGCCCGCGCCCGGCCGCCCGCCGCGGCCTGACCGCCGTCGCCGTGCTCGGTGCCGCCGCGCTCGCCCTGACCGCCTGCTCCGGCGACGACGGCGGGTCCGCCGACGACTCCGGCACGCCCGGCGACACCGCCGCGGCCGAGGGCGCGTTCCCGGTCACCATCGAGTCGTCGCTCGGCGAGGCCACGATCCCCGAGCGCCCCGAGCGCGTCGTCGCCCTCGGCTGGGGCGCCGCCGACATCGCGTTCTCGCTCGGCACCACCCCCGTCGGCATCGAGTCCGACGACTGGGCCGGCGACGAGGACGGGTACCAGCCGTGGTTCCGCGAGGCGGTCGAGGACGCCGGCGAGGAGCTGCCCGAGACCATCACGATGTACCCGGAGCTCGACGTCGAGGCCGTCATCGCGCTCGAGCCCGACCTGATCCTCGCGACGCAGTCCGGCATCGACCAGGCCACGTTCGACCAGCTCTCCGACTTCGCGCCCGTGGTGGCCTACCCGGGCGACGCGTGGGCGACCTCCGTCGAGGACCAGATCACGATCGCGGCGCAGGCGCTGGGCGTCCCGGAGCGGGGCGACGAGCTGGTGGACGGCATCCAGGCCGCCTACGACGAGGTCGCGCAGGCGCACCCCGAGTGGGCCGACGTCACCTACGCGTACGTCTACGGCGGCGACCAGGCCGGCTCGCTCGGGGTGTACATGCCCGGCGACACCCGCGTCGCGCTGCTGTCGAGCCTCGGCCTGCAGCTCGCGCCGTCCGCCGCCTCGCTGGAGCCGGACCCCGGCTCGTTCTACGCGACGCTCGGCCTGGAGAACGCGGACCGGCTCGACGACGTGGACGTGCTGTTCACCTGGTTCAACGACGAGGACGAGCAGGCCGCCACCGAGGCGCAGCCGCTGTGGCAGCAGATGCCGGCGTTCGCGTCCGGTGCGTACCTGCCGATGATCGACCGGCAGCTCGGCATGGCGGTCACCGTCGCCGACCCGCTGAGCGTGCCGTACGCCCTCGACGCGTACGTCCCGCAGATCGAGGAGGTCGTCGCGAAGGTGACCGGGAGCTGACCAGCCGCCGACCCGGCCCGGACGAGCACCCCGGCGCCCGCGCGTGACCGCCGACGTCACCGCCCCGCGAGCCCCGCGCAGCACCGCGCGGGGCTCGCGGTCGCGTACGTGGGCGCTCGCCGCCGGGCTGCTCGTCGCCGCCGGCCTGCTGGTGCTCGCGTGCGGGCTGAGCGTCGCCGTCGGGTCCAAGCAGGTGCCGCTCGGCGACGTGTGGTCGGCGTGGCTCCACCCGGACGACGGGTACACCTCGGCGGTCGTGCAGTCGCGGCTGTCCCGCACGGCGCTCGGGCTGCTCGCCGGCGCGGCGCTCGCGGTGTCCGGCGCCGTGATCCAGGGCCTGACCCGCAACCCGCTCGGCGACCCGGGCCTGCTCGGCGTGAACGCCGGGGCGTCCGCCTCCGTGGTCGTCGTGACGGCGCTCGCAGGCGGGACCGCCGGGCGCTCGGTGTGGGCGGCGCTGCCCGGCGCCGTGCTGGCCACGGTCGCGGTGTACGTCATCGGGTCCGGAGGGCCGGGCGGCCGGGCGACGCCGGTGCGGCTCGTGCTCGCCGGGTCGGCCGTCGGTGCCGTGCTGCTCGCGCTGGTGCAGGCGATCACGCTGGCCGACACCGACGTGTTCACGACCTACCGGTTCTGGGTCATCGGCTCGCTGGCCGGGCGGCCCGACGGCACGGTCGGGCTGGTGCTGCCGTACGTCGTCGCCGGGCTGGTGCTGGCGCTGCTGCTCGCGCGGCCGCTCAACGCCCTGGCGCTGGGGGACGAGACGGCGACGGCGCTCGGGCTCAGCGCCGGGCGGACGCGCCTGCTCGCGGGAGCCGCCGCCACGGTGCTCGCGGCCGCGTCGGTGGCCGCGGTCGGGCCGGTGGCGTTCGTCGGGCTCGCGGTGCCGTTGACCGTGCGGACGTTCACCGGCGCCGACCACCGGTGGCTGCTGCCGTACGCGGCCCTGCTCGGCCCGGTGCTGCTGCTCGGGGCGGACGTCGTGGGCCGGGTCGTGGCGCGGCCGGGGGAGCTGATGGTCGGGGTGGTGACCGCGTTCCTGGGGGCGCCGTTCCTCGTGGCGGCCGTGCGGCGGGGGAGGGTCGGGCTGTGACCGGGCCCGGGACCGCGGGAGCGCCGGCGGCGCCCACCGCCCCGGCCCGCGCCGGGGCGGCCGCGGGCCGGCGCGGACCGGTCGTGCGGGTGAACCGTCGCGCGGTCCTCGTGTGCGCGGTCGCGCTGCTCGCCGTCCTCGTGCTCGCGGTGGTCACGGTCTGGCTGGGCGAGCTCGGGATCAGCCCCGCCGAGCTCCCCGCCGTGCTCGCCGGTCAGGGGTCGCGCGCGCAGGAGTGGGTGCTGTGGTCCAACCGCGCGCCGCGGCTCGGGGTCGCCGTGGGCGCCGGGGCCGCGTTCGGCGTGGCGGGCTCCGTGTTCCAGAGCGTCACGCGCAACCCGCTCGGCAGCCCCGACGTGATCGGCCTCGGCTCCGGTGCGGCGGCCGGCGCGGCCGCGGCGACGCTCGTCTGGCCCGGGGTGCTGCCGGGCCCGGTGGGTGCCCTGCTGGGCGCCGGGCTGGCCGTCGGGGCGGTGCTGCTCGGCGCCGGGCGCGGGGTGCGGGCGCCGCTGCGGATGGTCGTCGTGGGCATCGCCGTCGGCGCGATGAGCCTGGCGTTCGTGCAGCTCGCCCTGGCCCGGGCCACGGCCGAGGAGGCGCAGACCGTCGCGGCGTGGCTGAACGGCAGCCTGCTGTCCCGGCGGGCCGAGCACGTCGCGACCATCGGCATCGCGCTCGCGGTGCTGCTGCCGTGCGCGCTCGCGCTGACCCGCCGGCTGCAGCTCGTCGAGATGGGGGACGACGCCGCCACCGCCCTCGGCGTCGACCCCGGCCGGACCCGTGGCCTCGCGATCGCGGTGGGCGTCGCGCTGACCGCCGCCGCCGTCAGCGTCTGCGGACCCGTGTCGTTCATCGCGCTCACCGCCCCGCAGATCGCCCGGCGGCTCACCCGCTCCACCGGGCCCGGCATGGTCGCGGCCGCGTGCACGGGCGCCGCGCTGCTCGTCGCCGCCGACCTGCTCGCGCAGCACGCGCCGTGGGGCGTGCAGTACCCGGTCGGCGTGCTCACCGCGCTGCTCGGCGGCTCGTACCTGGCGTACCTGCTGGTGCGCGAGTGGAGGAAGGGAACCGCATGACCGGCACACCCGCACCGGCGTCGACGCCGGCGCCGCCGCTCGCGACGGACGCCGTGACGCTCGCCTACGACCGGCTGGTGGTCGCGCGCGACCTCACCGTCGCCGTGCCCGCCGGGTCGTTCACCGTGATCATCGGGCCGAACGGCTGCGGCAAGTCCACCCTGCTGCGGGCGCTCGCCCGCACGCTGCGACCCCGCGCGGGCCGGGTGCTGCTGGACGGCGCGCCGATGGGCTCGCTGCGCAGCCGCGCGATCGCCCGCCGGCTCGCGCTGCTGCCGCAGGGACCCATCGCGCCCGAGGGCATCACCGTCGGCGACCTCGTCGCCCGCGGCCGCTACCCGCACCAGGGTCTGCTGCGCCAGTGGTCCGCCGACGACGCCCGCGCGGTCGAGGCCGCGATGGCCGCCACGGAGGTCACGGAGCTGCGGGACCGCGACGTCGCGGACCTGTCCGGCGGGCAGCGCCAGCGCGCCTGGCTGGCGATGGCCCTCGCGCAGGAGACGGACCTGCTGCTGCTCGACGAGCCGACGACGTTCCTCGACATCGCCCACCAGTACGAGGTCATGGACCTCTGCGCCCGGCTGCACGAGGAGGGGCGCACGCTCGTCGCCGTGCTGCACGACCTCAACCAGGCGGCCCGGTACGGCACGCACGTGATCGCGATGCAGGACGGTCGCGTGGTGGCGCAGGGCGCTCCCGGCGAGGTCATCACGGCCGGGCTGGTGCGGGACGTGTTCGGGCTGGCCGCGCGCGTGGTGCCCGACCCGGAGACCGGCACGCCGATGGTCGTCCCGCGCCGCCGGGACGCCCACGTGCGGCACAGCACCGACCGCCCCTGACGCCCGCCCCACCCGCACCCGCCCGCGCCCCGCGCCTGCGCCCGTCCCGCGTCCGCTGCTCATCGACATTGCCGTAGGTGCGGGGTTCGCAGGCGGGAACCCCGCACCTACTGCAACGTCGACGCGGTCGGTCGGGTCGAGCGTGGGCGCGGTCGGGCGGGCGGGCGTGAGCAGGTCAGGTGCGAGCGGTCCGGGCGGGCTGGTCGGGTCAGGTGGCGGCGAGGACCACGACCGGTTCCGACGTCGGGGCCTGCGAACCGCCGGACGGCTCGACCGTCAGCGCGAGGGCGTCGCCCGGTCGCCACGCGTCCGTGCTGACCTGGAACGTGCCGCCGGGTGCGGCGGACGTGGCGTCGGGCAGCGGCTCGCCGTCGCGCATCACCCACAGCTGGTAGACGCGCCCGTCGCCCGGCTGGTCGACACCCGTCGCGGTGAGCAGCGCGCCGTCCGCGGTGAGGACCGCCACCGCCGTGCCGCCCGTGGTCAGCTCGGCGCCGGCCACCTGGGCCCCGGGGACGGCGAGGGCCGCCGCGATCCTGTCGGCGCGGGCCTGCGCCTCCGCCGCCCGCTGCGACTCGCGCCAGGCGATCGTGCTCGGGACGGCGACGAGCGCCAGGACGGCGAGCGCCGTCACGAGGGTGCGCCAGCGGCGCCGGGTGGCGGGTCGTGCCGGGGAGCCGGGGCGTCCGGTCCGGGCCGGGGGCCGGGTGGAGCCGCCGGGGTGGGCGGGCGGTGCGGCAGCGGCGTGCGGGCCGGGACCGGCCGGCGGGGTGACGCGGTGCGCGGAGCCGGGGTGCCCGCGCCCCGGGCGGTCGGCGTCCCCGGCGGCGGTCCCGTCCGCCGGCGCCCCGTCGGCCCCGTCCGCGGCGTCGTCCTGCGGGGTCGCCGCCGCGCGCGCGAGGGTCGCGGCCCGGACCGCGTCGGGCGGCGGCGTGGCGACCGCGCCGCCGAGGCGGGCCGCGGTCTCCCGGAGCGAGCGGCCCTCGCGGGCGGCGTCGGGGTCGCGGGCCATGAGGTCCTCGACGGCGGCCCGCTCCGCGTCGGTGACGGCGTCCAGCGCCCAGGCGCCGAGCAGCTCGCGGGAGGCGGCGTCGTCGGGGCGGCGGTCGCCGGGCCGCGGCGGAGGCGTGCTCATGCGGCCACCCCCAGGCAGTCGCGCAGCCGCACGAGTCCGTCGCGGATCCGGGACTTCACCGTGGGCAGCGGGGCGTCCAGGTGCTCGGCGACCTCGCGGTACGTGCGGCCGTCGTAGTACGCCAGGACGACGGCCTCGCGCTGCGTGTCGGTCAGGCCGCCGAGGCAGTGCCGGACGCGCTGCGCCTCGAGGCGCTCCTCGGCCTGCTCGGCGACGACGTCGAACGCGGTGGGCCGGTCGGCGTCGAGGGCGGCCTGGTCGCGGTCGCGCTGCGCCTGGACGGACCGCACGCGGTCCACCGACCGTCGGTGCGCCATCGTGGTCGCCCAGGCGCGCGCCGACCCTCGGCGGGCGTCCCACCGGGCGGCGGTGCGCCAGATCTCCACCATGACCTCCTGGGTGACCTCGGCCGCGTGGTCCGGGTCCCGGAGCACGGCGAGCGCCGTGCCGTGCACGGCGGGGGACAGCATGTCGTAGAGCGACGCGAACGCGTCGAGGTCGCCCTCGGCCACGCGCGCGAGCGCCTGGTCGGCGGCTGCGCGCGCGGTGGCGCGGGAGTCGGGGCTGGGCACGCGCGCCAGTGTGCCGTACGCGCGTGGGTGCGGCCCGGTGGGCGTGCCGCCGGCCCCGGCGGGGATCGGGACCGGCGGCACGGTTCTCGGGACGCCCGGGCGCGTCAGGCGACGAGGGCCGCGGCGAGGGAGTCGATCGCCCCGGCGAGCGTCGACACGTGCATGCCGAGACCGGCCGCCACGTCGTCGGCGGGCAGCTCGCCGCCGCTGACCTCCTCGAAGAACGCCCCGGCCTGCGGGCGGTAGCCGTCGAGGTCGGCGAGGGCCTGCTGGCGGCCGTCCTCGTCACCGGTCGCGTCGGCGACCGCGTAGTCGACGAAGAACCCGATGTGCTCGCGCCACAGGTCCAGGAACTCCGCGCCCTTCTCGTCGCCCGCGAGGGACGCGACGGCGTCCGACAGCGCGACCGAGTTGGCGTCGAGGGTCGCCGCCGCGCTGGTGAACGCGTCGGACTCCACGCCGCCCTCGGCGGTGTACGCGGTGAAGACCGCGAACGACGCGAGGTAGACGTGCTCCTGCAGCAGCGCCGTCAGGGTCGAGCGCAGCGTCGAGGCGTCGTCCATGGCGTCCCCGGGCAGGCCGGCGCCGGCGGCGAGGCCGGTCGCGATGGTCGCGGCACCCTCGCCGACGTGCTGGGCGGCCGCGCGCAGCGCGTCGGACGCGCCCGGGTCACCGGCGGCCATCGCGTCGATCGCGGCGGTCAGCGTCGTGACGTGCATCGCGAGCGACTCCGCGACCGCGTCGGCCGGCAGGTTGCCGGCGCTGATCTGCTCGAAGAACGCGCCGGCCTCGGTGGTGTACCCGTCGAGCTCCGCGCGCGCGGCGTCGGCAGCGGCCTGGTCGCCGCCCTGCACGGCCACCGCGTAGTCGACGAAGTACCCGATGTGGGTCTCCCAGAGCTGCTGGAACGCGTCGCCCTGCTCCTCGCCGGCGAGCGAGCCGATCGCGTCCGCCAGGTCCTGGGTGTTGCCGTCGAGCGCGGTCTTCGCGGCGGCGAACTCGTCGGAGTCGGCGCCGGCGGTGTAGGCGGTCGCGACGCCGATGCCGGTCAGGTAGACGTGCTCCTGGAGCATCGCCGTGAGGCCCGCGCGCAGGGCGGCGGCCTCGGAGTCGACCTCGCCGGCGGTGCCGGTCGCGGCGGCGAGGCCGGTCGCGAGGGTGAGGCCCGTCTCGGGCATGTGCGCCGCGGCGGTGCGGGCGTCGGCGAACGGGTCACCCGTGCTGACGGGCATCACCTCGTCCATGCCGTCCGTCCCGGACATGCCGTCGTGGTCCATCCCGTCGGTGCTGGACGAGGCGGCGGGCATCGACCCGGTGTCGCTCTCGCCCCCGTCGCTGCACGCGGCGAGCGTGAGGCTCAGCGCGAGTCCGGCGGACAGGACGGAGACGGCGTAGGTGCTGCGGGTGCGTCGCATGGTGACTCCTCGGTCGCGGGTGCTGTCGAGGAGGGTTCGGAGCCGAGCGGCCCGCGGATGGGTCGCCCGCTCGCCGGGCCGCGCGGCGGGTCAGGCGGCGCCGTGGTGCGCGAGGGCCAGCAGGGCGTCCTCGGGGCGGGTGGCGTGCTCGGGGGCGGGGCCGCCGGTGAAGCAGCGGCAGGCGCCGTCGCGGTGCACGAGGTTGGCGTGCGGGCGCGCGACGCAGGGCGCGGGCCGGCCGGCGGGGTCGAGCGCCCCGGGGTTCTCGAGGACGAGGGTCATGCGGGTACTACCTCCGTGCGGTGGACCGCGGGCGGTCCGTGACGGCGCGGGGGAGATCCGCGCCGTGGTCGCCGGGCCGCCTGGGGCGTCCCGGTGGTGATGTGTCCATCGGACAGTCGCACAGGTTCCTGCGAAGTCAGGCACCCCGGTGCGCCCACGGACGGGTGAAACCGTTCCCAGGTGGTCGGGATCACGTCGCCCGGGCGCGGACGCGGGCCCTCGGTCCCGGGAGCGGGGCCCGGGCGGCCCGCGCGCGTCAGCCCGCGAGCCGTGCCGCCCGCCGCTCCGCCTGCGCGGCCGGGTCGGGCACCGGGGCCGCCGCGAGCAGCCGGCGCGTGTAGTCGTCCTGCGGCGCGCCGAGCACCGTGCTGCGCTCGCCGACCTCCACGAGCCGGCCGCGGTGCATGACGGCGACGCGGTCGGCGAGCTCGTCCACGACGGCCAGGTCGTGGCTGATGAACAGGCACGCGAACCGCAGCCGCTGCTGGATCGACCGGAACAGCTCCAGCACCGTGGCCTGCACGGAGACGTCCAGGGCCGAGGTCGGCTCGTCGGCGATGAGCAGCTCCGGGTCGAGCGAGACGGCGCGCGCGATGGACACCCGCTGCCGCTGGCCGCCGGACAGCTCGTGCGGGTACCGGGACGCCCAGGCGGCGGGCAGCTCGACGCTCTCGAGCAGCTCGGCGACGCGTGCGTCGAGGGCCGGCCCCCGCAGCCCCGCGTGCACGCGCAGCGGCTCCGCGACGGACTCCCCGACGGTGTACCGGGGGTTGAGCGACGCGGCCGGGTTCTGGAACACGACGCCGATGCGGGTGCGCGCGGCCCGCACGGCGCGCGGGGTGTCCGTCCCGAGGCGGGTGCCGACCACCTCGACCGTCCCGGAGGTGAGCGGCGCCAGGCCGAGCGCGCACCGGCCGAGCGTGGACTTGCCGGAGCCGGACTCCCCGACCAGCGCCACCATCTCCCCGGGCTGCACCCGCAGCGTCACGTCGTCGACGGCCCGCACGACGCGCCCGCGGCGGTTGCGGTACTCCACGACGAGCCGCTCGACGTTGAGGGCCGGGCGCTCGCGGTCGTCGGCGGCGCTGTCCCGGGCGGGCGCGCCGATGCGCGGCACCGCGGCCAGCAGCGTGCGGGTGTACGCGGCGGCGGGCGCGGCGAACAGCGCGGCGACCTCGGCCGTCTCGACCACCTCGCCGTCGCGCATGACGACGACCCGGTCGGCCAGGTCGGCCACCACGCCCATGTCGTGCGTGATGAGGACGATCGCGGCGGACGTGCGCTCCCGCAGCCGGCGCAGCACGTCCAGCACCTCCTGCTGCACGGTGACGTCCAGCGCGGTGGTCGGCTCGTCGGCGACGAGGATCTCCGGGTCGCAGGCCAGGGCCATCGCGATCATCACGCGCTGCGCCTGCCCGCCCGAGAGCTGGTGCGGGTAGAACCGCAGCCGCTCCTCGGGGTCGGGCAGCTCGACCATGCGCAGCAGCTCGACCGCGCGGGCGGTGCGCTGCGCGCGCGTCAGGCCGGGGACGTGCCGGCGCAGCATCTCGCGGAGCTGGTAGCCGACCGTGAACACCGGGTCCAGCGCGTTGCCCGGGTCCTGGAAGATCATCGCGATCCGCCGGCCACGCACCTCGGACAGCGCGCGGCGGTCGAGGCCCACGAGCTCCTGGTCGCCCAGGCGGGCGCTGCCGCTGACGCGGGCGGTGCCGGGCAGCAGGCCGAGCAGCGCGAGGGACGACACGGACTTGCCGGAGCCGGACTCGCCGACCACCGCGAGGACCTCGCCCGGCAGCAGGTCGTACGACACGCCGCGCACCGCGTGGACGTCCGGGGAGCGCCCGCCGTCGACGCGGAACGTCACGGTCAGGTCGCGCACCCGCAGCACGGGCTCGGTGGTGGCGCTCACGGTGCTCCTGGGGTCTCGGGAGGGGTGGGGGCGGGAGGGGCGGCGGCGGTGTCGGCGGCGGCCAGGGCGTCGCGGTGGGCCTCCCAGTCCGCGAGCATCTGGCGGTGGTAGCCGGCGAGCCACTCGAAGTAGTTGCGGGCGTTGAGCAGGCGCCGTCGCGGGCCGGGGTCGGTCTCCGAGACGGCCATCAGCCCGGAGTCGATGACCCGCTGGAGCCGCGGCAGGTACGTGCGCTCGCTCGCGAGCCACGAGCCCCAGATGTCGTCCTCGGCGCGGAAGTAGTGGTTCCGGTCGCCGGGGATGGAGTGCCGCAGGATGAAGCCGATCTCGACGAGGTGCCGCGTGGCGGTCGACACGGCGCCGGCCGACGCCTGCAGCAGCGTGGCGATCTGCTGGGACGACAGGTAGGGCCGGTCGATGATCATGAGCAGGCCGACGACGCGGCCCTCCATGCGCGAGCTGTTCGCGTTGTCCCACGTGGAGGCGAACTGCTCGATCCACTCGAGGGCGTCGTCGTCGAGGGTGGGCTCGGCGGGGTCCGGGGCGGTCGTCATGCGCTCACCGTAGGGGCGGGCAGGGCGCCGGCACGCCGGACCGTCATCGCGGTCCGGCGTGCCCGGAACTCGGCCAGCGGCCACGAGGTCATCGCCGCGCGGACGCTGGTCACGGTGCCGTCGGCGTCGCGCTCGTAGGTGAGCCGCTCGCCGACGGTGCCGAACCCGGGGCCGCGGTGGATCTGCAGCGCGTCCGGCCCGGCGACGGTGAGCTCCTCGTAGGCGGCGACCGGGTCCGGGGCGGAGGGCCGCAGCAGCACCAGCCGGTCCCCGAGCTCGGCGACGTCCATGACGCCCCACAGGTTCGCGAACCGGCCGGTGTAGTCGGCGAGCGGGCGTGCGCCCGCCGCGGCCTCCACGCCCGGCCCGGGCGCCTCGGGCGCCTTCAGGGCCAGGTCGACCAGCTTGATCAGCCCGACGGCGATCGGGTCGGCGGGGCCGTCCACCGCGTTGGTGAGCACGCTGACGACGAGGCCGTCCTCCGGGTCGACGTAGGTGCGCGTGATGTGCCCGGGGTAGCCGCCGGAGTGCCCGACCACCTCCCGGTCGCCGATGGTGTGCCGGTCCATGCCGACGCCGTACCGGCCGACCTCGGTGCCGTAGGCGGTGACGACCGACTCGAGCCGCTGCATGAGGCGCTTGGACGCGTCGGTGAGCAGCCGCTCGTCGCCGAGCACGTGCGCGGAGCCGTAGGCGGACAGCTCGGCCGCGGTCGAGTAGAAGCCGGTCGCCGCCGCCATCGCGCGGGTGTCGACGTGCTCGATGCGCTCGCGGCGGTCGTCGGCGTCCAGCAGCCCGGTGTGCCCGGCGGCGTACTCGGACGCGCGCGCGGGGTCGTACTCGGCGCCGGTGCGCGTGAGCCCGAGCGGCTCGACGACGGCGCGGTGCAGGTGCTGCGCGTAGGGCAGCCCCGTGACCTCCTCGATGACGAGGCCGAGCAGCGAGTAGCCGACGTTCGAGTACTTGAAGTGCTCGTTCGGGCCGTACACCTCGCCGTGCGCGAGGACGTCGGCCAGCAGCGCCTCCCGGTCGGGGAACGGCCCGTCGAGCTGCCAGAAGTCCGCGCGGTCGCCGTCGCGGACCACCCCCGCCTGGTGCCCGAGCACCTCGCGGAGCGTCCGCGACGCCAGCGGCGAGGTGGCGAGCTCCGGGACGTACGTGCCGAGCGTGTCGTCCAGCCGCAGCCGGCCCTGCTCCACGAGCTGCAGCACGGCCGTCGCGGTGAACGTCTTGGAGTGCGACGCGATCCGGAACAGGTGCCCGGTGGTGAGCGGCTCCCCGGTCGTCACGTCGGCCACGCCCCACGCCGCGTCCAGCAGCAGCTCGCCGTCCACCCGCACGGCCACCTGGACGCCGGTCGCGCGGCGGTACGCGGCCTGCTGCTCCACCCACGACCACAGGTAGGGGGCGGCGGATCGGACGGTCTGGGCGGTGCGGTCGGACATCGGGTGGTGCCTCTCGGTCGGCGGGCCCGCGGTCGGCGGGCCGGGTCGGTCGGGTCGGGTGGGCCCCGGTCGCGCGGTCAGCGCGACCTCGGGTCCAGGGTGTCGCGCAGCACGTCACCCAGGGTGATCATCGCGAGGACGGTCACGGTCAGGAACAGGCTCGGGAACACGAGCATGTGCGGGGAGGTCTGGAAGTACGCCTGCGCGCTGGAGAGCTGCAGGCCCCAGGAGATCGACGGCGCGCGCAGCCCGAGCCCGAGGAACGTCAGCGTGGACTCCGAGACGATGACGCCGCCGACCATCGTGGTCGCGACGGCCAGCACCGGCCCGATGGAGTTCGGCAGCACGTACCGCGCGATGATCCGCCGGTCCCGCAGGCCCATCGCCCGTGCCGCCTCCACGTAGGGGGCGTCCCGCACCGCGCGCACGGACGACCGCACGAGGCGCGCCATCGTCGGCCAGGAGAACAGCGCGAGCACCAGGGCGACCGTGACGGCGGAGCGGGTGCCGATGGACGTCAGCACCACGACGGCCCCGAGCAGGAACGGGAACCCGAGGAACACGTCGGTGAGCCGGGCGATCAGCCGGTCCGCGAACCCGCCGTAGAACCCGGCGGCCGTCCCCAGGACGAGCGCGACGAGCAGCGCGATGACGGTGCACAGCACCCCGACCGTGAGGGAGGCGCGGGTGCCGTACACGACGTTCGCGAACACGTCGCAGCCCTGCACGTCCGTGCCGAACACGTGGTCGCCGCCGGGCGGGCGGGCGCTCGCGGACAGGTCGCACACGCGCGGGTCCGGCTGGCCGAACAGCCCGGCGAACGCCTGCGGGACGACGGCGACGAGGGCGAGCAGCGCGAGGACGACGGCGCAGACCCAGAACAGGGGCCGGCGCCGCAGCGTGCGCCACACCCCGCGGGGCGTGGCCGGACCGGCGGCGGGGGCGCCCTGCGCCGGGTCGAGCGCGGTCGCGGCGATCGTCTCACTCATGGCGGATCCTCGGGTCGAGCACGGACGACAGCAGGTCCACGACGAGGTTGGTCAGCAGGAACACGATGATCAGCGCCGTGGAGACGCCCACCACCGTCGGGCCCTCGTGGGTGCGGATCGCCTGGAACAGCAGGTTCCCGACGCCCGGCAGGTTGAACACGCCCTCGACGACGACGGTGCCGCCGAGCAGGTAGCCGAGGTCGATGGCCAGGAACGTCAGCACCGGGATGGCGGAGTTGCGCATCACGTGGACGCCGACGACCTCGCGGCGCCGCAGGCCCTTGGCCCACAGCGTCCGCACGAAGTCGGACTGCAGGGTGTCGACCACGCTGCCGCGCATGAGGCGCGTGACGGACGCGAGCCCGAACACCGCGATGACGAGGGCGGGCAGCAGGTACGAGGTCGGCCAGCCCGCCGTGGTGCCGGCGACCGGGAACCAGCCGAGCCGCACGCCGAACAGCAGCTGGGCGGACACCGCGACCACGAACACCGGGATGCTGGTCGCGAGGATCGTCCCGGCCAGCACCAGCCGGTCCGCGGTGCGCCCGCGCCGCAGGCCCGCGAACAGGCCGAGGAGCACGCCGAGCACCACCTCGATGCCCCACGCCGTGAGCGCGAGCGTGATGGTGACCGGCCAGCGCAGCGACATGCGCTCGCCGACCGACTGGCCCGTGAAGTTGGTCCCCAGGTCGCCCTGCACCAGGCCGCCGAGGTAGCGGGCGTACTGCTGCAGCACGGGCTCGTCCAGGTGGTAGCGCTCGCGCAGCTCCGCCACGACGTTCGGGGGCAGCGGCCGGTCGCCGCCGAGCGCCTGGATCGGGTCGCCCGGCAGGGCGAAGACCATGAGGTAGATGATGAGCGTGACGCCGAGGAACACCAGGACGAGCTCGGCGACGCGGCGGACGAGGTAGCGGCTCACCGGCCACCGCCCGCGCCGGCGCCGGCCCGGTCCGCGAGGCACCGCACGGTCGCCAGCGCCGCGCCGTACTGCACGCCGACGAGCTTCTCGACCGGCAGCACCTGCACGCCGGTCACGCCCTCGGCCTCCGCGACCCACTCCCCGTACAGCGCGCGCCCGCGGTCCAGCACCCGGCGGACGCGCGCGGTGGCGATGCCCGCGGCCACCTCGGCGTCGAGCGCGCGCAGCAGCATCCCGCCGAACCGCAGCCGGAAGCACCGCACCACGTCCTCGGTGCTGAACACCTCGGCGGCGGTGGCCGGGCGGGACGTCCCGGGCCGGGCGGCCCGCGCGATCTCCGTGCGGCCGGACACCGACATCATCGGGACGAACGCCTCGCTGGCCCGCAGGAACGGCGTGCGCACGGACAGGTCCGGCCGGGCCTCGTCGAGCAGGCCGGCGAGCGCGCCGCCCAGCTCGAGCAGCGCCTCGCCCTTCGCCCGCACGACGTCCGCGTAGTCCGCCGAGGTCGGCGTGTCGTCCTCGGCCAGCGGGTGCGACCAGTAGGGCAGCTCCGCGACCAGGCTGACCGTGCCGTACCGGGCGGCGTAGGCCGCGGAGGACTCGCCCCCGACCATCGACGCGGCGTCCAGGCCGAGGGAGTCGAGGTACTCGTACTCGTCGCGGGTCGACATCGCCCAGTACACGGCCGGGGCCATGCGCCGCAGCGAGGGCGACTCGGGCTCGCCGGTGTCGAGCGGCAGGCCCAGCGCCCGCGGCACCGCGTGCAGGGCGGGCACGACGCCGGGCACGTCCTCGCTCACGTAGTAGTAGACGCCGCCCATCTCGGCGTTGTGCAGCGACATCATCAGCTCGGGCCGCACGTCGTCGATGAGCCGCATCAGCGCCTGCGTCTCGGGGATCACCGCGTCGAACCAGGCGTCCCGGTGCGCGAACGGGAACGACCACTCCACCTGCTCGTCCGGGGCCGGGCGGTAGAACCGGCGCGCGTACGCGGTGCGGTCGGTCGGGTCCGCGAACCAGCCCTCGTTGAGGCGGGTGCCGTCGGGGTCGATGCACGGCACGAGGTGCCAGGTCGACGCGCTCGCCTCCCGCAGCTCCTCGTCGGCGACCAGCTCGGCGGCCAGGTGCTGCAGCGTGCGGAACCCGATCGGCTCGTTGGGGTGCACCCCGGCGAACAGCAGCTGGGGGCGCGGCCCGTGGCCGACGGCGTACGACCACAGCGGCTCGCCGAGCCGGGAGGTCCCGATGCGCCGGCGCCGCACCAGCCCGGGGTGGTCGTCGGCCAGGGCGTCGAACCACGCGAGCAGCGCGTCGACGCCCGGGAAGTCGTGCAGGGGAGGCACGCGGCGGACCCGCTCGAGGACGTCCTCGAGCGAGCCCGCCGCGCCGGTGGTGCGCCGGCTCATGCGCCCTCGGCCAGCGTCACGGCGGCGTACGTCGGGTTGCCGACCGCCGAGGTCGGCAGGTCCGCGACGCGCTCCGACGTCACGTAGGAGTAGGTCTCGAAGAACAGCGGCGGCGCCGGGAAGTCCTCCATGATCCGCTCCTGCACCGCGGCGTAGGCGTCGGCCGCGTCCGCGGCGTCCACCTGGGCGTCGGCGGTGGCGATGAGCTCGGCGACCTCCGGCTCGTAGTACGGGATGCAGTTGGCGCAGCCGCCGCCGTCCACGTAGAACGCCCGCAGGGTGTTCTGCTGGCTGGGGTACAGCGCGCCCCAGCGGGAGAAGAACGGCCCGTCGACGTCCCCGTTCAGCCGGGTCTCGTAGAACTCGGCCCAGTCCGTGCTGGGGGTGGCGACCGACTCCACGCCGAGGTTCTGCCGGAGCTGGTTGGCGATGGCGGTGTAGAGCTCGTCCAGGCCGATGCCGCCGGGGTAGTAGATGTCGATGGTGCCGTCGAACCCGCCGGCCTCGTCGAGCAGGGCCTTGGCGGCGTCGGGGTCGTACTCGCACAGCTCGCCGCAGATGCCCTCGGGCGTGCCGGCCTCGACCGCCGGGGTCAGCGCGGTGGCGGGCGTGAAGGTGCCGCCGTAGATGACCTCGTCGATGGTCTCCCGGTCGATCGCCATGGAGATCGCCTGGCGCACCCGGACGTCGGAGTAGCGCTCGTCCCACAGCGGCAGGCCCAGGTAGGAGATGCCGGGCGCCTCGAAGGAGTACAGCCGGTCGCCGAAGTCCGCGGGCGCCTGCTGGAGGCGGGAGGCCGGGACGCCGACGACGTCGAGGTTGCCGGCCTGCACGTCGGTGTAGGCGGTCGTGGTGTCCGCGTACGGCACGAAGCTGATCCGGTCCACCGACGGCGCCGGGCCCTGGTAGTCCGCGTAGCGCTCGACCACCAGCGGCTCGTTCTCGACGTAGTCGTCCGTGAGCGCGAACGGGCCGTTGCCGACCGGGTGCCGGTTGTACGCGTCGAAGTCGTCGGCGGCGGTGGCGGGCATCGGGTACATCGCCGTCTGGCCCTGGCTGAGCTGGAGGGGGAACTGCCCGTCGGGGCCGGTCAGCTCGACGGTGAACGTCAGGTCGTCCACCACCGTCAGGCCGGACATCTCGGTGGTGGTGGGCTCGCCCTCGGCGGGGTTGAGGTCGGCGTAGCCCACGACGTTCGCGAGCTGGCCGGTGTTCTCGAACGCGTTCGGGCCGTACGCCACCGCGTTCCAGGAGTCGACGTAGTCCTGGGCGGTCACCGGGGTGCCGTCGTGGAACGTCCAGCCGTCCTTGAGCGTGATGGTCCAGGTCGTCGCGTCGTCGGACTCGACCGACTCGGCGGCCAGCATCGTGAGGTCGCCGGCGTCGTCCGCCCAGGTCAGCGACGACCACACGGCCATGCTGAAGTCGTAGGCGACGGTCTGGCGGCCGGGGATGATCTGGGCCGGGTCGGTGACGCCCACGCTGATCGCGCCGCCGCCGCCGGTCGCGGTGGAGGCGTCGTCGTCGGACCCGCCGCCGCCGCTGCACGCGGCGAGGGTCAGGGAGAGCGCGAGGGCTCCGGCCAGCAGCCGGGGTCGCGTCGAGTTCATGGGGAGCCTCCACATCCGGGGGTGCCTCGGGGGTGGCTCAGTCGACCGTGGGCAGCGACGACCCGTCAATAGGGTGAGTGCTGAAAGTTCAGTAGGAAATGAATCTTTAACACGTCCGACACGCGGGGGTGCTGCCGCCCCGGCCCGTCGCGGTGGTTGCATGGGGCACGTGATCCACACCGAGGACTACGTGCTCACCGACGAGGCGCGCGTGCGGGACCTCGTGCGGGAGCACGGCTGGGCGACGCTCGTGTCGGCGACCGCCGACGGGCCGGTCGCGTCGCACGTGCCGATCCTGCTGGAGGAGGGGGCTCCGGGGGAAGACCCGGCCGCGCGGCCGGGCGCCGCGGCCGGACCGGACGGCCCCGCCGACCCGCGCCGGCCCGGGCGGCACGCGCGCGCCCTGCCGGACCGGTTCACCGTCCCCGCGGCTCCCCTGAGCGTGCTGAGCCACCTCGGCCGGCCGGACGAGCTGCTGCACGACGTCGACGGCACCCGGGAGCACCTGCTCGTGGTCGAGGGGCCGTACGGCTACGTCTCGCCGGGCTGGTACGGCTACGCGCCCGCCGTGCCGACCTGGAACTACGTGGCCGTGCACCTGTACGGGACGCTCGAGCTGCTCGGCCCCGAGGAGTCGTACGCCGTCATGGGCGCGACCGTCGACCGGTACGAGGCCCCGATGCCCGACCCGGTCCGGATGCCCGACGTCGAGGGCTACGCCCGCCGCATCGCGCCCGGCGCCGTGGGGTTCCGGATGCGCGTCACGCGCTGGCAGGGCAAGGCCAAACTCAGCCAGGACAAGCCCCGCGAGGTCGCCGAGCGCGTCGCCACCGCCCTCGAGGACGACCCGCACTACGCCAACCCGGGGCTCGCCGCGGCGATGCGTGCCGAGCTCGCCCGCCGACCCGACCAGGGTTGACGCCCCGCGGGCGCCCGCCCGCCGCACCGAACGGAGTCCCATGTCCCGACCGCTCGTCCTCACCCGCGCGCGCCTGCTGGGCGCCGCCCGCACCGTCGACGTGCTGCTGCGCGACGGGCGGGTGCACGCCGTGGGGCCGGACCTCGCCCGCACGGCCGGAGCCGGCGTCGAGCAGGTCGACCTGGACGGGCGCACCGTCGTCCCGGGGCTCTGGGACCAGCACACCCACCTGACGCAGTGGGCGCTCGCGCGCCAGCGGCTCGACGTCTCGGGCGCCACGTCGGCGGCGCACGCGGTCCGCCTGGTCACCGAGCGCCTCGCCGCGACCGTCATGCTGCCCGGCACCGCGCTGGTGGGCTACGGGTTCCGCGACGGGCTGTGGCCGGACGAGCCGACGTCCGCGCTGCTCGACGCCGCCGTGGGGGAGACGCCCGTCGTCCTGGTGTCGGCCGACCTGCACTGCGCGTGGTTCAGCACGGCCGGGCTGCGGTACGCGGGCGTGCCGGCGCACCCCACGGGCCTGCTGCGCGAGACGGAGTGGCTGCCGCTGACCGCCGTCGTCGACCAGGTGCCCGACGAGGTGGCGGACGCCTGGGTCGCGGACGCGGCGCGCGCGGCCGCCCGGCGGGGCGTGGTCGGGGTGGTCGACTACGAGATCACCGAGAACCTCGGCCCGTGGCGGCGGCGCACGGCGGCGGGGTTCGACTCCCTGCGCGTCCGCGCCGGCGTCTGGGAGCCGTTCCTCGACCGGGTGCTCGCCGAGGAGCTGCGCACGGGCGACGTCGTCGTCGGCACCGGCGGCCTGCTGCAGCAGGGGCCGCTCAAGGTCGTCACCGACGGCTCGCTCAACACCCGCACCGCCTACTGCCACGACCCGTACCCCGGCCTGAGCGGCCCGGACGCCCACGGGGTGCTGTCCGTGCCGCCCGAGCACCTCGTGCCGCTCATGACGCACGCCCACCGCAAGGGCCTCACGTGCGCGATCCACGCGATCGGGGACCACGCCAACACGCTCGCCCTCGACGCGTTCGAGGCGTCCGGCGCGCGCGGCTCGGTGGAGCACGCCCAGCTGCTCGTCGACGCGGACGTCGCCCGGTTCGCGGCGCTCGACGTCGTCGCCTCCGTGCAGCCCGAGCACGCCGTGGACGACCGGGACGTCGCCGACCGCCACTGGGCGGGCCGCACGCACCGCGCGTTCCCGTTCGCCACCCTGGCCGCCGCGGGGGTGCGGCTCGCGCTCGGCTCGGACGCGCCCGTCGCGCCGCTCGACCCGTGGATCGCCGTGGCGGCCGCGGTGGAGCGCACCCGCGACGGACGCGAGCCCTGGCACCCGGAGCAGCGGCTCGACCTGCTGACGGCCCTGCGCGCCTCCACCGACGGGCAGCCGCTGACGCTCGCCGTCGGGGCGCCCGCCGACCTGGCGGTGCTCGACGCCGACCCGCTGTCGGCGTCGACCGCGCTGCGGGAGCTGCCGGTCGCCGGGACGCTGCTCGCGGGGCGCTGGACGCACCGGGAGCTGTGAGGGCGGGTCAGGCCGCCGGGCGCTCCGCCGCCGCGAGCACGTCCGCCGTCGCGACCACGCGCGCGAACCCGCCGCCGTGCAGGTTCGTGGCGGTCGCGCGGGCGAGGTCCTCGGCGCGGACCACCGTCCCGTCCGGCCCCGCCAGGTCGAAGGTGTGCGTGGCGTCGACCGGCAGCACGACGTCGTACCCGAGGTTGCCGGCCATCCGCGCGGTCGTCTCGACGCACATGTTGGTCTGGATCCCGCAGAGCACGAGCTGCCGCACGCCCGCGGCACCCAGCCAGGCGTGCAGGTCGGGCGTGCCGTAGAACGCGGAGTTCACCGTCTTGCGCACCAGCAGCGCCGGCTCCACCCCCGCGACCACCGGCTTCAGCGCGTGCCCGGGCGCGTCCGCCGCCAGCGGCCTGCCCGGCGCCGACACGTGCTGCACGACCACGACCGGGCGACCCGTGCGCCGCCAGGCGGCGAGCAGCGCGCCGATGTTCCCCTCGGCGTCCGGGTTGTCGCGGCGGCCCCAGAACCCGGCGTCGTCGAAGCCCTGCTGCACGTCGATGACGAGGAGGGCGGCGTCCGTGGCGATGTCCATGCCGTCATCGTGGCGCGTCGACCCGGGCCCCCGGGAGGGCCTCCTCCGCCGTCCTGCGTCGATCTCCTGCCGACGGGTGGCAGCACCCAGGCGGCCCGGTGCGCCGTCCGGGACCCCGACGTAGCGTCGAGGGCGATGCCTCCCCGCCACCCCGTCTGCCAGGCCCGCGGCGTCGCCGCGCGCACCGCCCTCGGGCTCCACCCGCGCGACGGCCGGCCGGTCGCGTGCTGGGTGGTGCACCCCGCCGACGACGACCCCGCCGCGCGCGCCCCGGTGACGCGGCTCGTCGCGGCGCTCGGCCTCGGCACCCCCGACGACCCGCGCCTGGCGCAGGTCGACGGGCACCGGGCGTCGCTCACCGCGGCCGGCGGCTGGGCCACCCTGTGGGTCGGGGACGGCGACGAGCTGGTGGCCGAGCACGACGACGACTGGCGCGACGCGCTGCTCGACCGGGGCTGGGCCGTCGTGGTGGTCGGCTACTCGCCGGAGCTGGGCGACGGTCGCACCAGCACCGTCTGGGAGTACCTCACCGGCGGGGCCGAGGCGCACGTGGGCGTGGTGCGGGCGGCCTGACCGCCGGGCGCCGCCGCCGCGTGCGGGACGGACCGCGCCCGCCTGCCGACCGCGCGGATCGGAGCGCCCCCGGCGGTCGGTAGGCTGGGCTCCACCCCCACCGCCGCGAACCAGGGAGCTCACCCGTGGGACGAGTCGTCGTCGATGTGATGCCCAAGCCGGAGATCCTCGACCCGCAGGGCAAGGCCGTCGCCGGGGCGCTGCCGCGGCTCGGGTTCGGCCAGTTCACCTCCGTCCGGCAGGGCAAGCGCTTCGAGCTCGAGGTCGACGGCCCCGTCACCCCCGAGGTGCTCGCGGCTGCGGCCGCCGCCGCCGAGCAGGTGCTGTCCAACCCGGTGATCGAGGACGTCGTGCGGGTCGCCGACTCCGAGGCCGACGCCGCCGCGACCGTCGCCTCGGAGGGTCTGGCCTGATGACCCGCATCGGCGTCGTCACCTTCCCGGGGACGCTCGACGACCGGGACGCCGCGCGGGCCGTGCGGCTCGCGGGCGCCGAGCCGGTCGCGCTCTGGCACGCGGACGCCGACCTGCACGGCGTCGACGCCGTCGTGCTGCCCGGCGGGTTCTCCTACGGCGACTACCTGCGCGCCGGAGCCATCAGCCGCTTCGCGCCCGTCATGGGCGAGGTCGTCGAGGCCGCCGGCAAGGGCATGCCCGTGCTCGGCATCTGCAACGGGTTCCAGGTCCTCACCGAGGCGCACCTGCTGCCCGGCTCGATGATCAAGAACGACCACCTGCACTTCGTCTGCCGCGAGCAGGTGCTGTCGGTGCAGTCCACGGACACGGCCTGGACGCGCGAGTACCGCCAGGGCGAGCGCATCACGATCCCGCTGAAGAACCAGGACGGCCAGTACGTCGCCGACGAGCGCACGCTCGACGAGCTCGAGGGCGAGGGACGCGTGGTCTTCCGCTACGAGGACCACAACCCCAACGGGTCGCGCCGCGGCATCGCCGGCATCAGCAACGCCCGCGGCAACGTCGTCGGTCTCATGCCGCACCCCGAGCACGCGGTCGAGGCGGGCTTCGGGCCGGACGGCGCGCGCGGCCCCCGCAGCGGCACGGACGGGCTGCGGTTCTTCACCTCGGTGATGCGGGCGCTCGTCTCCTGACGGCCGCCGTTCACCGGCGCCCGCCATGTGGACGCGCCGTGGTCCCGCCCCGCGGGGCCGGGCTACGGTGCGTGCGTGTTCCTGAGCCGGGTGTGTTGTCGCTGAGCTGACGACCCCGCGCGCCCGCGGCCGGACGGCCCTCGTCGCGCACCCCGCCTCACCCCTCGAGGACACCCCCATGGCTCAGCCCGTGCTGCACCGCGCGCCCGCGGTCGCCACCCGTCTTCCCGGCGCCGCCACCGCTCCCGGCCGCCACCACGTCGCCCTTCCCGCCGGGTTCCCGGCCCTGGAGCCCCGTCGCGTCGACGGGGCCGAGCCGGTCGCCGCCGTGCCGTCCGTGCCCGCCGCGCCCGTCCGGTCCGCGGCTCCGGCCGCCGCCGGCCCCGACATCCACGTCGGCAGCCCCGACTACGGCGTCCGCACCGTCGAGTTCCGCCCCGGCTCCGAGACCGCGATCGCGCTCGCCGCCGCCCGCGCCGACGTCATCCGGCTCGAGTTCTCCGTGGCCGTGCCGACGGTGGGGGCGCTCGCCCGGGTGGTCGCGCTCGTCGAGGAGGCCGTGGCCGACGCCGGCCGCGACCGCGCCGAGGTGCGGGTGGTGCTGGACCTCGAGGTCGTGCTCGCGTCGGACGAGCGCACCGCCCGCCGCAAGCGCTCGCACCTCGAGTACCTCGACGCCCTCTCCGGCCTGGGCTGGTCGCCCGCCGCGACCCGGGTCGTCACCACGCCGGCCCTGCTGGCCGCCGAGGTGCGCGAGCTCGCGCGCCGCGCCGGTGTCGACGGCGTGGTCCTGCTCCCGCTCGCGGGCGGCCCGGCGGCCGAGGACGAGCTCCGCGCCCTCGTCGCCTGACCCTGCCCTCACCCGCCCCGGCACCCGCGCCTCCCCGCCCCCTCGCCCCCTCCCTCTTCCGCCGTTCGGATCCGTTCGTGCGGACTCGCCGGGCGCGTCGGTGCGAACGGATCCGAACCGCGGGATGCGGGGATGGCTCCGTGGGGCGGGCGGGCGGGTCGGTGCGTGGCCCCGGGTGTCAGGCCGGGAGCGTGTCGAGGGCCTGGGCGAGGTCGTCGTGCAGGTCCGCCACGTCCTCGAGGCCCACGGACAGCCGCACCGTGGACTCCGCGATGCCGACCGCCGCGCGCCCGGCCGGGCCGAGCTTGCGGTGCGTGGTCGTCGCCGGGTGCGTGACCAGGGACTTCGCGTCGCCCAGGTTGTTCGAGATGTCGATGACCCGCAGCGCGTCGAGCACGGCGAACGTCGCGCGCTTCGCCTCGTCCGGCCCCGCGTCCTCCGGCACCCGCAGCCCGAACGTCACGACCGTCCCGCCGCCGTCCTGCTGCGCCAGCGCGAGGGCGTGCTGCGGGTGGGACGGCAGGTACGGGTAGCGCACGCCGGACACGGCGGGGTGCTCCTCCAGCCAGCCGGCCAGCGCGAGGGCGGACGCGGTCTGGTGGCGGACCCGCAGCGACAGCGTCTCCAGGCCCTTGAGCAGCACCCACGCGTTGAACGCCGACAGCGACGGCCCGGTGTTGCGGATCAGCGTCTGCACCGGTCCGTGCACGTACGCGTCGGTGCCGAGGATCGCCCCGCCGAGCACCCGCCCCTGCCCGTCGATGTGCTTGGTCGCCGAGTAGACGACCACGTCCGCGCCGAGCTCCAGGGGCCGCGACAGCACCGGGGTGGCGAACACGTTGTCGACGACGACGACCGCCCCGGCGGCGTGCGCGAGCCGGCTGACGGCCGCGATGTCGACGAGGTCCTGCATCGGGTTCGACGGGGTCTCGAAGAACACCACGTCGGCGGGGGTCGCGAGCGCCGCCTCCCACTGCTCCGGGACGTGCCCGTCCACGTAGTCGGTGCGCACGCCCCAGCCCGCGAGGACCTCGTCGAAGATCACCACGGAGGACCCGAACAGCGCCCGGGCGGCGACGACGCGCGACCCGGAGCGGACCAGGGCGGCGAGCGCCGTGAACACCGCGGACATGCCGGACGCGGTGGCGTAGCAGGCCTCGGCACCCTCCAGCAGCCGCAGCCGCTCCTCGAACGTCGACACCGTCGGGTTGCCGTAGCGGGAGTACAGGAACCGATCGGCCTCACCCGCGAACGCCGCCTCGGCGTCGGCGGCGCGCTCGTAGACGTAGCCCTGCGTGAGGAACAGCGCCTCGGACGTCTCCTGGAACCCGGACCGGACCGTGCCGCCGCGCACGGCGAGCGAGTCGGGGCGCAGCGACGCCCGGGGGAGCCGCTCGTCGCGCCAGTCGCCGGGTCCGGGGGCGGGCCTCACGCGTCCCGCCACGGCAGGCCGGCGGCGCGCCAGCCGGTGTGCCCGCGGCGCCCGTCGGGGCCGACGTCGCCCTCGAAGCCGGTCAGCACGTTGTACGCCGGGCCGAGGCCCGCGGCGGTCGCCGTCGTCGCGGCGGCCACCGACCGGACGCCCGAACGGCACAGGAACACCACCGGGCGCGGCTCGCCCGCGACGATCCCCGCGGCCGCGAGCCCGTCGAGGAACGCGGGGTTGGGGCGGCCGGTCCCGTCGGTCCACTCGACGAACGCGGTCCGCTCGTCGCCGTCGGCGAGCTCCGCGGTGTCCGGGACGCCGATCGTCTGCCACTCGCCCTCCGTGCGGACGTCCACGAGGACGGCGCGCGGGTCGGACGCCAGCAGGTCCCAGGCCTCCCGCGGGGTGAGGTCACCCGCGTACGGGGCGCTCACGCCGGCACCACCCGGGCACGCGCGGCCTCGGGCAGGACGAGCGCCTGGGCGACGACCACCCGCTCGCCGTCGAAGGTCGCGGCGGGGCTGCCGTGCAGCACGTAGCCCTCGTCGAGGGCGGCGCTCACCCGCTCGCAGAACGTGCGGTCGTCCGGCCCGGTCAGCAGCCGGTAGCGCAGGCGGTCGTCGGTCGTCGTCATGCTCTCCTCCATCGGACCTGGCGGAAGCACCCTCGGCCGGCCCGTGCTCGTGGGAGCCCCGGGCCGCGGGTTGCTGCGGCGTCGACGAGCCAGATCTCTCGGCCGCTCTGGATGGTGCGGCGATGCTACGCCATGCCCCGGGCCCCCGGGGCGGGTGAGGCCGCACTGTGGACGACGGTTGACACCCGCGCGGACCGCGCCGCATCCTACGGGCGTAGGTCATGAGCGCCAGCGCGAAGCCCCGGCTCGCTGGCCGGCAACCCTCCCACCGCGGCGGGGTGCCCCGGGTGACGACCTGGCCGTCCACCGACCGGTGGCCGGCAAGCGCGGGGTCGCCCGGTCGGTGACCGGGCCCCCACCGAGATCCACCGGGGGTCCTCCCATGTCCGTCAGCACCCTGTCCTGCGCCACCGCCCTGCTGCCCGTGGTCGGGGGTGACACGCCCGTCCCGCTGGTCGACGGCCGGTCGGTGCCGTACGCCAACCTCGACTACGCCGCGTCCGCACCCGCCCTGGAGGCGGTGGCCACCCGCGTCGTCGAGGTGCTGCCGCTGTACGCGTCGGTGCACCGCGGCGCCGGGTACCTGTCCCAGGTGTCGACCGCCCTGTACGAGGCGTCCCGCGCGGCGGTCGCCCGGTTCGCCGGCGCCCGGCCCGACGACGTCGCCGTCATCACCCGGAACACCACCGACGCGCTGAACCTGCTGGCCGGCTGCGTCCCGGAGGGCGGGCGCGTGCTCGTGCTGGACGTCGAGCACCACGCGAACCTGCTGCCCTGGGTGCGGTCTGTGCGCGGGTCGGGCCGGGTCGCGACGATCCTGCCGGTGGCGGCGACCGTCGCGGAGACGCTCGCGTCGCTCCGCGCGGAGCTCGCCCGGCAGCCGTACGCGCTCGTCACGGTGACCGGGGCCTCCAACGTGACCGGGGAGTCGCTGCCGCTGGCGTCCGTGGTCGCGCTCGCGCAGGAGGGTGGGGCGCGGGTCGCGGTCGACGGGGCGCAGCTGCTGCCGCACCGGGCGTTCTCGCTCGCGGAGTCGGGGGTCGACTACGTGGCGTTCTCCGGGCACAAGACGTACGCGCCGTTCGGCGCCGGCGCGCTCGTCGGCCGGCGCGACTGGCTGGACGCCGGCACGCCGTACCTCGCGGGCGGCGGCGCCGTCCGGGACGTGCGCACCGACCGCACGCTGTGGCAGCCGGCGCCCGCCCGGCACGAGGGCGGCTCCCCGAACGTGCTGGGCGCGGTGGCGCTCGCGGAGGCGTGCGACGCCCTGTCCGCCCTGCCCGAGGGCGCGCTGGCGGCGCACGAGTCGGCGCTGCGCGACCGGCTGCTCGACGGCCTCGCGGCGGTCCCCGGCGTGCGGGTGCTGCGGCTGTGGCCGGACTCCGCCGACCCGGTCGGCGTCGTGTCGTTCACCGTGGGGGAGCACGACCCGGGCCTCGTCGCCGCGTACCTCTCGGCCGAGCACGGGGTGGGCGTCCGCGACGGCCGGTTCTGCGCGCACCCGCTGCTGGCGCGCGTCGGCGTGACGGGCGGTGCGGTCCGGGCGTCGGTCGGGGTCGG
Source organism: Cellulomonas sp. ES6 (assembly GCF_030053835.1). Taxonomy (NCBI): domain Bacteria; kingdom Bacillati; phylum Actinomycetota; class Actinomycetes; order Micrococcales; family Cellulomonadaceae; genus Cellulomonas; species Cellulomonas sp. ES6. The sequence continues at coordinate 3,078,252 of NZ_CP125655.1, forward strand.
GACGACGGCCGAGGTCGTGGACCGGCTGCTCGACGGCCTGCGCGCCTTCGTCGAGCACGGCCCGCGCGCCCGCTACGAGGTCGTCGACGGCTGCTGGGCGGTGGCCGACGACCCGCGTCCGCGGCCGGCGGTCACGGGCATCGAGTCCATCGCGGCGACGGCGGCGGCCGCGTGCGGCCCGGCCGTGGAGGTCTGAGCCCGTCAGTCCACCGTCACGCCGAGGTGCGCGGCGAGCACCTCGGACAGGTCCAGGAGCTGCTCGCGGCTGATCGTCGTGCCCCGCAGGCCCGCGATCCCGTCGACGCCGGCGAGCTCGGCGCCCCGCAGGTCGGTGTCGCGGAGCTGGGCGCGCGTGACGTCGAGCCGGCCGACGCGGCAGTCCGCGAACGTCACGCGGGCGGCGCGCACGCCCGCGAGGTCCAGGTCCCCGATCGTGCAGCCGGTGAACCGCAGGTCCTGCACCCGGGAGTCGCGCAGGTTGAGGTAGTCGATCTTGCCGCCCTCGACGGTCACCCGGTCCCAGGTGCCGCCGAACGCCTCGACGGCGCCGAACCGGCACCCCCGCAGCGCGACGTCCCGCCACGAGCCCCCGCGCGCACGCACGGCGCCCGCCCGGCAGTCCGCGAGCGTGGTGTCGACGAGGCGCGCGTGGTCGAGGGTCGCGCCCTCCAGGTCGCAGCCCCGCAGCAGGCACTCGACGAGCCGGGCGCCCTCGCCGTCGGCACCGGAGAGGTCGAGGCCGTCGAGCAGCAGGCGGTCGTAGTCGCCCTCCGGCTGCCAGGTCCCGGTCCAGGGCTCCAGCACGTCCTCGCGGGGGGTGGTCATGCGCCCACCCTCCCACCCGCCACCCACAGCCCCGCGCGCCCACGCGCCCGCCCGCCCGCGCACCCGCCCGCCCGCCCCCTCCCGCGCACCCCCTCGCGCCGAGAAGCCAGGACACGCCCGGGATCCGGGCCGCAGCGCCCGCGTGTCCTGGACTCTCGACGCAGCACTCGCGCACGGGGAGGGAGCGCCCGCGCGCTCACGTTCAGGCCCGCGCTCAGCCGCTCTTGCTCTGGCCCTCACGCCGAGATGCCAGGACGCGCCCGGGATTCGGGCGCCGGCGCCCGCGTGTCCTGGACTCTCGGCGCGGCGCCCGCGCACGGGAGGGAGCGCCCGCGCCCGGGCCCGCGCGCTCACGCTCAGGCCTGCGATCAACCCTCACCCTCTGGCCCTCATGCCGAGACGCCAGGACACGCCCGGGGTTCCAGACGCGGCGTCCGCGTGTCCTGGACTCTCGGCGCGGTGCTCGCGCGCGCGGGGGTCGGCGCGGGGCACGCGCACGGGAGGCAGCGCGCACGCGCGCGGCCTGGCCCCCCGTGCGGTCCCGTCAGCGCAGGGGGCGGACGTCCGAGACGAGGTGCAGCTTGCCTCGCTTCGCGTCCCAGGCGGTGACCGTCCAGCCCTCATCGGTCGGGGCGGTCCGCACCGCCGGGGACGACGGCAGCAGCACCGGCGCGGTGAACTCGACGTCCCACGCGTACGCCGGCCCCCGCCGCGCCCCGACCGCGGCGAGCGCCCGGGCGGCGGTGTCCATGCCGTGGGCGATCGCCCGGGGGAACCCGAGCGCCCGCGCGGTGAGCGGGGACAGGTGGATGGGGTTCGCGTCGCCGGACACGGCGGCGTAGCGGCGGCCGGTGTCCGCGGCGAGCGCCCACCGGCCCGTGGGGACCGGGGGCTCGAACGGCGGTCGCGGCTCCTCCTCCGGGGCCTCGCCGGCGGCCCGGGACCCGACGGCGAGGTAGGTGGACACGCCGCGCCACGCGGGCGGGTCGGCGTCCGGCCCGCCCGCCGGCCGGACCTCGGTCACCAGGTCGACCTGCGCGCCGCGGCGGTGCGGCCGCAGGTCCTGCGCCCACGCCCGGATGTCGAGCGCGTCCCCGACGTGCAGCGGCGCGCGCTGCACGACGCGGTTCGCCAGGTGGACCATGCCGAGCGCGGGCAGCGGGAACTCCGGCCGCACGACGAGGGCGATGGCCACGGGGAACGCCAGCACGTGCGCGTACCCGGCGGGCAGCTCGTCCGTCGCGGCCTCGCCGACGTGGTGCTGGTACGCCGTCAGGTGGTCGACGTCCGGCCGCACACCGCGCAGCAGGTGCTCGACGGCGGGCAGCGCGGCGGCGCCCCCCGACGCGCCTCCGCCCCCCGACGGGCGCCCGCCCCCGGACGCGCCCCCGCCGAGCCGCCCCCGCACCGCCGACGCCCCGGCCCGGGCGTACAGCGCCCCCAGCCGGGGCACGGCGCCGAGCTCGACCGGGCGTCGCGCGCCGGCGGTGGTGGCCGCCGTCACCGGCCCACCATGCTCTGCCCGCACACCCGCAGCACCTGCCCGACGACGCCGCCGGCCGGCGGGGACGCGAGGAACGCGACCGCCTCGGCGACGTCGACCGGCAGCCCGCCCTGCTGCAGCGAGGACAGCCGCCGCGCGACCTGCCGGGTGAGGGCGGGCATCCGGGCGGTCATGTCGGTCTCGATGAACCCGGGCGCGACCGCGTTCGCCGTGCCGCCGAACGCCGCCAGCAGGGGCGCGGTGGCCTGGACCATGCCGATCACGCCGCCCTTGGACGCGGCGTAGTTGGTCTGGCCGCGGTTGCCGGCGATGCCGGAGGTGGACGCGAGCGACACGATCCGGGGGGCGTCGGCGAAGTCGCCGGAGGTCAGCAGCGCCTCGTTGATGCGGAGCTGGGCCGCGACGTTCACGGCGATGACGGACTCCCAGCGGTCGGGCGTCATGTTGGCGAGCAGCTTGTCCCGCGTGATCCCGGCGTTGTGCACGACGACGTCGAGCCGGCCGTGCCGGGCCAGCGCGTGCTCGAGGATCCGCGCCCCGGAGTCCTCGGCGGTGACGTCGAGCTGCAGCGCGGTCCCGCGCACGCGGTTGGCGACGGCCGCCAGCGCCTCGCCGGCGGCGGGGACGTCCACCGCCACGACGGTCGCGCCGTCCCGGGCGAGCGTCGTGGTGATGGCCTCGCCGATGCCGCGGGCGGCGCCGGTGACGACGGCGACGCGCCCGGCGAGCGGCTGGTCCCAGTCGGCGGGCAGCGTCCCGGCGTCGGAGTCGACCGCGAGGAGCTGGCCGTCGACGTACGCCGACCGCGCGGACAGCAGGAACCGCAGCGCGCCGAGGGCGGCCGGGGCGGTGACGGGCACACCGTCCGCGACGACCACGCCGTTGGCGGTCGCGCCGGCGCGCAGCTCCTTGGCCACGGAGCGCAGCGCACCGTCCACGCCCTGCCGGGCGGCGGCGACCGCCGGTGCCTGGTCGGGGGTGGCGGGCCGGGAGACCGTCACGACGCGGCCGTGCGGGGTGAGCGTCCGCAGCACGGGCGCGAGGGCGAGCAGCGGGCCGGCGAGCGCCTCCGGGTGCGTGACCTCGCTGAGCGCCAGCACGACCGCCGCGAACCGGGTGCCCTCGGTGGCGTGCCGCCGGACGTCGAGGTCCCAGCCCTTGTGGTCGGCCGACGTCCCGGCGAGCAGGCGGGCGAGCGCGTCGGCGTCCGGCCCCTCGCCGAGCACGAGCACCGGTCCGTCGACGAGCGGGGCCCCGGCGCGGTACCGGTGCAGGCGCGCGGGACGCGGCAGGCCGAGCTGCTTCGCGATCTTCGAGGTGAGCCCGTCGTTGACGAGGTCGAGGTAGCGGTCGGTCGTCATCACACGGCCTCCAGGATCGCGGCGACGCCGAGGCCGCCGGCGGCGCACACGGACACCAGGGCCCGCACCGGCCGGTCCTCGCCGGCGGCCAGCAGCTCGGCGCGACGGCGGTGGAGCTGCTGGGCGGTCGTCGCGACGATCCGCCCTCCGGTGGCGGCGAACGGGTGCCCGGCCGCGAGCGAGGACCCGTGCACGTTGAGCCGGTCGCGGTCGACGGAGCCCAGCGCGTCGTCCAGCCCGAGGCGCGTGAGGCAGAACTCCTTGTCCTCCCACGCGGCGAGGGTGCTGAGCACCGTGGCGGCGAAGGCCTCGTGGATCTCCACGTAGTCGAGGTCGGCGAGCGTCAGCCCCTGCCGGGCGAGCAGGCGCGGCACCGCGAACACAGGCGCCATGAGCAGCCCGTCCTCGCCGTGCACGAAGTCGACGGCCGCGGTCTCGGCGTCGACGACGGCGGCGAGCGGGGTCAGCCCGCGCTCGCGGGCCCAGTCCTCGGAGGCCAGCAGCACGGTGGACGCGCCGTCGGTCAGCGGCGTGGAGTTGCCGGCGGTCATCGTCGCCGGGGTGTCGAGCCGGGTGCCGAACACCGGCTTGAGCGAACCGAGCTTCTCGAGCGAGGTGTCGGGCCGCAGGTTCTGGTCGCGGACCAGCCCGCGGTACGGCGTCACGAGGTCGTCGAAGAACCCGGTGTCGTAGGCCGCCGCGAGCCGCTGGTGGCTGGCGAGCGCGAGCTCGTCCTGGGCGGCGCGGGTGATGCCCCACTGCGCCGTCGTGAGCGCCTGGTGCTCGCCCATCGACAGGCCGGTGCGCGGCTCGTCGGTGCGCGGGGTGACGGGCTTGAGGTCCCCGGGGCGCAGCGCGGCGGCGGCCTTGAGCCGCTGGGGGACGGACCGCGCCCGGGCGAGCGTCAGCAGCGTGCGGCGCAGCCCCTCGCTGACGGTGATCGGGACGTCGGACGCGGTGTCGACGCCGCCCGCGATGCCCGACTCGACCTGCCCGAGCCGGATCTTGTTGGCCACCGACACGACGGCCTCGAGGCCGGTCGCGCAGGCCTGCTGCAGGTCGTAGGCGGGCGTGCGGGCCGACAGCGGCGACCCGAGCACGGCCTCGCGGGTGAGGTTGAAGTCGCGGCTGTGCTTGAGGACGGCGCCGGCCACCACCTCCCCGAGCACCTCGTCCTGGAGGCCGTAGCGCGCGACGAGCCCGTCGAGCGCCGCGGTGAGCATGTCGAGGTTGCCGACCCGCGCGTACCGCCCGCCGGAGCGGGCGAACGGGATCCGGTTGCCGCCGACCACCACGGCGCGGCGCGTGGCCGGCGTCGGGGTCGTGCTGGGCGTGGCTGCCATGTGGGGGTCCTCCCGCATCGTCGTCGATGTCGTGCTGCCGGAAACGCCGTCGGATCGGGACTTCCGTCCCTTGCGTCGTGCCCGAAACCCACAGTACCTGATACCGTCGGTTCTGTGAGCCCCATCACACGGGACCCGTCGACGCCGACGGGCACGCGGCCCGCCGCCGACCGGTCCGGCACCGACGCCGGGCCCGCCCCCGCGCGCACCGACGACGGCCGCTCCACCCGCTGGGAGGACCACCGCGAGGCCCGGCGTGCCGAGCTCGTGCGGGTCGCCCGCCGGGTCGTCCACCACACCGGGCCGGACGTCTCGATGGAGGACATCGCGTCGGCTGCCGGGACGTCCAAGTCGATCGTGTACCGGTACTTCACCGACAAGGACGGCCTGCAGCTCGCCGTCGCCGCGGCCGTGGTCGCCGACATCCGCGCCGCCCTCGACGCCGTGGCCGCCGACGCGTCCACGCCCCGTGACGCCCTGCGGGGCATGGTCGACACCTACCTCGCGATGATCGAGGGCTCGCCGCACGTGTACGCGTTCGTCACCCGCGGCGGGTCGGTCGGGGCGTTCCTCGACTCGGTGACCGAGCTCGTGGCGGCCCCGTTCGTGCGGGCCCTCGGCGGCGACGACGGACCTGCCGCGCCCGACGCCGCGTGGGCCCGGCTGTGGGCATCCGGGGCCGTCGGGTTCGTGCGGGGAGCGGGGGAGAGCTGGCTCGCGTCCCGCGGGGCCGCGGGCTCGGCCGACGCCGCGCCCGACGACGCCGCGCACGACGACGCCGCGCCCGCGCCCGCCGACGCCGCGCCCGACGACCGCCAGGAGGTCGCCGCCCGCGTCGCCGCGTGGCTGTGGGCCGGCCCGGTCGGCGTCCTGACCCGCACCGCCCGCGCCGCCGGTGCCGTACCTGGCACCGCCGACCCGTCCCGCGTCGACGACGACGCACCGACACCAGGGGAGCACCGATGACCACCACCGCGCCCCGGCCCTCCGCCGGACCCGCGACCCGCCCCACCGCCACCGTGCGCCCGTCCGGCGCCGGCCACGCGCCGTCCCCGGACGGCAGCGACGCGCACGTGGACGTCGCCGCGCTCACCGACGTGCTGCTCGGCCGCTACGCCGACCTGCGCCGCGGCGCCCGGGCGGTCGTCGCCGACCCGCGGTTCCAGCGCGTCGAGGGTCTGCCCGTCGCGGAGCACCGCACCCGCGTGCTCGAGCAGCTCCGCCTGCTGGCGTCGGAGGGGGACGTGCTGCGGGCGTTCCCGACGGCGCTCGGGGGAGCGGACGACCACGGCGGCTCGCTGGCCCGGTTCGAGGAGCTGGTCGCGGCCGACCCGTCGCTCCAGATCAAGGCCGGCGTGCAGTGGGGGCTGTACGCCTCGGCGATCCTGCACCTCGGCACGCAGCGCCACCACGAGCGGCTGCTGCCGGGGGCGATGTCCGTCGACGTGCCCGGGGCGTTCGCGATGACGGAGACCGGTCACGGCTCGGACGTCGCGAGCATCGCCACCACCGCCACGTACGACCCGGCGACCCAGGAGTTCGTCCTGCACACCCCGTACCGCGCGGCGTGGAAGGACTACCTCGGCAACGCGGGGCAGCACGGCACCGCGGCCGTCGTGTTCGCGCACCTCGTCTCCCAGGGGCCGGCGGACCCGCGCCCGGTCGACCACGGCGTGCACGCGTTCCACGTCCCCATCCGCGACGAAGCGACCGGGGAGTTCCTCCCGGGCGTCGGCGGGGAGGACGACGGGTTGAAGGGCGGCCTCAACGGCATCGACAACGGCCGGCTCTGGTTCGACCACGTCCGCGTGCCGCGCGAGGACCTGCTCGACCGGTACGGCGCGGTGGCGGAGGACGGCACCTACACCTCCCCGATCGCCAGCCCGGGCCGGCGGTTCTTCACGATGCTCGGGACGTTGGTGCAGGGCCGGGTGTCCCTGGACGGCGCGGCCGTCAACGCCGCGAAGCTCGGGCTGGTCGTCGCGGTCACCTACGGCAACCAGCGCCGGCAGTTCGCCGGGGCGTCGCCGACCGACGAGGTGGTGCTGCTCGACTACGCCGAGCACCGCCGCCGGCTGCTCCCGCTGCTCGCCGAGACGTACGCGGCGACCTTCGCGCACGAGCACCTGCTCGCCGCGTTCGACGACGTGTTCTCCGGCCGCGACGACACCCCGGACTCCCGCGAGGAGCTCGAGACGCTGGCGGCCGCCCTCAAGCCGACGTCGACGTGGCACGCGCTGCGGACCCTCCAGACCTGCCGCGAGGCGTGCGGCGGCGCGGGGTTCCTCACGGCGAACCGGCTCACGTCGCTGCGCGCCGACCTCGACGTGTACGTGACGTTCGAGGGCGACAACACCGTGCTCTACCAGCTCGTCGGCAAGCGGCTGCTCGCCCGGTACGGCCAGCAGGTCGGCGGCGACCCGGCCGTGCTCGCCCGCCTCGTCGCCGGCAGGGCGGCCGACGCGGCGCTGCACCGGATGCCCCTGGCGCGCGCCGCGCAGACCCTCGTCGACGCCGGCGACGCGCGCCGCTCCGCGGGGCAGCTGCGGGACCCGCACACCCAGCGGTCCCTGCTCGCCGACCGGGTCGCCACGATGGTCGCCGAGCTCGCGCAGGCGCTGCGCCCCGCCCGGCGGGCCGCCCCCGAGGTCGCCGCGCAGCTGTTCGACGCCCACCAGCACGAGCTCGTCGAGGCGGCGCGCGCCCACGCGGAGCTGCTCCAGTGGGAGGCGTTCACCCGCGCGCTCGACACCGTGCCGGACGCCGGCACCCGCCAGGTGCTCACGTGGCTGCGCGACCTGTTCGGCCTGACGGTGATCGAGCGGAACCTCGCCTGGTACCTCGTGAACGGCCGGCTGTCCGCCGGACGCGCCCGCACGGTCACGTCCTACATCGAGCGGCTGCTGCTCCGGCTGCGACCCCACGCGCAGGACCTGGTCGACGCGTTCGGGTACGGCCCCGAGCACGTCCGGGCCGAGATCGCGTCCGGCGCCGAGGCGGCGCGGCAGGCCGAGGCCCGCGAGGCCCAGCGCGCGGCGCGGGCGGCCGGCACGGAGCCCGTCCCGGAGCCCAAGCCGGCGCGCTGAGGCGCGGCGGGGTACCCGGCCCTGCCCGGGGCGTTCGGATCCGTTCGTCCGGGCACGCCGGGCGTGTCTGCTCGAACGGATCCGAGCAGCACGCCCGGGGCGTGCCGGTGACACGGCTGTCCGCCATGTGGGTCAGGGGTGCGGCGGTCCGGGCCCCGGGTCCAGCATCGCCGGGTGACCTCACCGCGTGTCGTCGTGCTGCACGGCTACCAGGCCGACCCGGGCGCCCACTGGTTCGGCTGGCTCGCCGCGGACCTCGCCCCGGACGGCGTCGAGGTGGGCGTGCCCGCGCTCCCCGACCCGCACGCCCCCGACCCGGACGCCTGGGTCGCCGCCGCGCGCGCCGCGATCGGCAGGCCGGACGAGCGGACGGTGGTGGTCGGGCACAGCCTCGGGTGTGTCACGGCCCTGCACGCGCTGTCCGCGACACCGGGCGCGTGGCGGCTGGGCGGGCTGGTGCTCGCCTCGGGGTTCGACGCGCCGCCGCCCGCCGTGCCGGAGGTCGCGGCGTTCACGGCGACGGTCCCGGACCACGCCCGGGTCTTGGCGTCGACGGCCGCGCGGCACGTGGTCGGGTCCGACGACGACGCGATCGTCGACCCGGCGCTCACCCGGGCGCTCGCGGAGCGGCTGGACGCCACGTACGACGTCGTCCCGGGTGGCGGGCACCTGCTGGCGCGCGAGGGGTTCACGACCCTGCCGGTGGTGCGCGACCGGGTCCGGGCCGCGCTGGGTCTGCCCGCGCGCTGACCCGGGTCGCGCTCGGTCCCGACGCGCACGCCGCCTGCGCTCGCTCCGCCGCGAGAGGTCGGCAACCGGGGGTCCGGGCGCCCGGGGACGACCGTCTTCTGGCCGCTCGGCCTGCGCTCGCGGGGTCCCGGATGTGCGGGTGGGGTCGCGGACGCGCGCTCGCGGGGTCGCGGACGTGCGCTCGCGCGCTCGTGTCAGGCGGGGAGCTGCGGCACCGCGGCGAGCAGCCGCCGCGTGTACGCCTCCCGCGGCTCCGCGAGCACGGACGCGGTCGCGCCTTCCTCCACGACCCGGCCGTGGTGCAGCACGACGGTCTGCTCGCACAGCCGCCCGACGACCGCGATGTCGTGCGACACCAGCACCAGCGTCAGCCCCTGCTCGGCGGCGAGCCGCTGCAGCAGCTCGACGACCTGCCCGCGCACCGACACGTCGAGCGCCGACACCGGCTCGTCCGCGACCAGCACCGACGGCGACGGGGCGAGCGCACGGGCGATCGCGATCCGCTGCCGCTGCCCGCCGGAGAACTGCGCCGGGTACCGCGACACGACGTCGGGGTCGAGGCCCACCGCCGCCAGGACCTCCGCGACGCGCGCCCGGTGGTCGCCGGGGACGCGCAGCGAGCGCAGCGGCTCGGCGACGACCGCCCCGATCCGCATCCGTGGGTCGAGCGAGGAGCGCGGGTCCTGGAACACCGGCTGGACATCGGCGCGCAGCCGGCGCAGCAGCGCCCGGTCGCGGCGGTCGAGGGTCTCGCCCCGGTAGCGCACGACCCCGGACGTCGGGGAGTCCAGCCCGAGCAGCAGGCGCAGCAGCGTCGACTTGCCGGAGCCGGACTCGCCGACGATGCCGATGCTGCGGCCCGCCTCGACGCGCACGGACACGCCGTCCAGCGCGCGGGTGGTCCCGCCGAACACGCGGGTGACGTCGGCGGCCTCGAGCAGCGGGGCGGTCACGGGGTGCTCCTGTCGGGGCCGGCGGTGCCGGCAGGGCCGGCGGTGACGGTGTCGTCGGCGGACTCGGTGGGCCCGGCGGGCCCGGCGGCCCCGGCGCGCGCGGCCGCGCCCGACCCCGGCAGCCCCGTCACCGCCCGGGCGGCGGCCACCAGCTCCCGCGTGTACGCGGCCTCCCCGCCGGCGAGCGCCGCGGCGACCGACGTGTGCTCGACCACCCGGCCGTCGCGCATGACGACGAGGTCCCGGGCGACGCGGGCGACCACGGGCAGGTCGTGCGAGACGAGCACCAGCGCCACGCCGGTGCGGTCCACGAGGTCGTCCAGCAGGTCGAGCACCTCGGCCTGCACGGTGACGTCGAGCGCGGTGGTCGGCTCGTCGGCCAGCAGCACGCGCGGCTCGCAGGCCAGGGCCGTCGCCAGCGCGACGCGCTGCCGCTGCCCGCCGGACAGCTGCCACGGGTAGGAGCCGAGGATGCGCTCGGTGTCGTCGAGGTGCACGAGGCGGGCCAGCCGGGCGGCCTCCTCGCGCGCCGCCGCCCCACGCAGCCCGCGGTGCAGCCGCAGCGGCCCGGTGATCTGCCGCCCGACGGTCATCAGGGGGTCGAGCGCGGTCAGCGGCTCCTGGAACACCATCGCCACCTGGGCGCCCCGCACCCGCGCGAGCCGCCGCGGCGGCAGCGCGAGCAGGTCCTCGCCGTCCAGCAGCACGCGGCCCGTGGCGCGCATGCCGTCGGGCAGCAGGCCGAGCACCGCCAGGGCGGTCAGCGACTTGCCGGAGCCGGACTCGCCGACGACGCCGAGCCGGCCGCCGGCGGGCAGCGACCAGGTCACGCCGTCGAGCAGGCGGCGGCCCGTCGACGTGGTGACGGTGAGGTCCTCGACGGAGAGCAGGGGCGCGGGCGCGGCGTGGGGCGCGGTCACCGGTCACCTCGCAGGCTCGGGTCGGTGCGTTCCCGGATGCCGTCGCCCAGCAGGTTCAGGCCGAGCACGGTGATGACGATCGCGACGCCGGGCAGGATCGCGCCCCACGGCTGCACCAGCATCGTGGACTGCGCCTCGTGCAGCAGCCGGCCCCAGGACGCGTTGGGCGGCGGGGCGCCGAGCCCGAGGTAGGACAGGGACGCCTCCGCGAGCACCGCGCCGCCGCCGAGCAGCATGAGCTGGACGAGCAGCGTCGGCCAGACGTTCGGCACGACGTGCCGGCCCACGGTGCCCCACCAGCCGGTGCCGGCGGCGTGCGCGGCGGTGACGTAGTCCTCGCGCAGCACGCGCGCGACGTTGACCCGCGTGACCCGGGCGATGACGGCGGACCCGGAGATGCCGATCGCCCAGATCGCCGACGACAGGGACGCGCCCCGCACGGTGACGATGAGCATCGCGAGCAGCAGGGTCGGGAAGGCGATGAGCAGGTCGACGCCGGCCAGCAGGGTGACGTCGACCCAGCGCCGGGTCGCGCCGGCGAGGACGCCGACGGTCACGCCGAGCACCCCGGCGACCAGCATCGACGCGGCGGCGACGACCAGGGCGTTGCCGGCGCCGGTCATGAGCTGGCTCAGCAGGTCGCGGCCCAGGCGGTCGGTGCCGCCCCAGTGCGCGGCGCTCGGGCCGGCGAGTCGCGCGCCGCTGCCGGTGTCGTCCAGCGCGTACGGGGTCCAGACCAGCGAGACGAGGCCGACGAGGGCGACGACCCCGACCAGGACGGCGCCGGCGACGAGGGACGGCGGGAGCCGGCGGGCGCGGCGGGCGGCCGGATCGGCGGCGACGCCGGGAAGGGCCGCGCCGGCCGCCGTCGTCGGGGTCGCGAGCTCGGTCACGCTGCCACCTCCTTCGCCAGGCGCAGCCGCGGGTCGATCGCCCGCTGCCCCAGGTCGACCAGGGTGTTCGTCACCAGCACCACCGCGGTCAGCAGCAGCACCAGTGCCTGCACCACCGGCAGGTCGCGCGACGTCACGGAGTCGAGCAGCAGCGTGCCGAGCCCGGGCAGCGCGAACACGTTCTCGATGACGACCGCCCCGAGCAGGGACGTCGCGAGCTCGATGCCGAGGATCGCCACGACGGGCACCGCGGCGTTCCGCAGGCCGTGCCGGGCGAGCGCGTGCCACCGCCCGTACCCGAGCGCGCGGGCGGTGCGGAGGTAGTCCTGGTCGAGGACGTCGAGCGTGGCGGACCGGACGTACCGGACCATGACGGCCGACATCGCGATCGCCACGGTCACGACGGGCAGCACGAGCGCCCGCACCGCGGCCGCCGGGTCCTCCCAGCCGGTCCGCGGGAAGCCCCCGGCCGGCAGCACGCCGAGCCGCAGGGCGAACACCAGCACCAGCAGCACGCCGACCCAGAACACCGGGACGGCCACGCCGAGCTGGGACACCGCCGACACCGCGACCCCGACGGGCCCGTGCCGGTGCACCGCGGCGATCACGCCGAGGGGCACCGACACGAGCACCGCGAGGACGAACGCCGCGACGCTGAGCGGCACGGTGATGGGCAGCTTCTGCGTGATCAGGTCGGCCACGGGGAGCCTCGACACGAAGGACGTGCCGAGGTCCCCGCGGACCACCTGTCCGAGCCACTGCACGTACTGCGTCACCACCGGCTGGTCCGTCCCGAGCTCCGAGCGGAGCTGGTCGAGCTGGTCCGTGGTGGTGCCCACGCCCAGGGTGGCGCCCGCGGCGTCGCCCGGCAGCAGCCGGAGGACGACGAACACGACGACGCTCGCTCCGGCGAGGGAGATCAGCAGCGAGCCGATCCGCAGCAGTGCGAGGCGCACGGTCTCAGGACTCCCGGACGATGTCGGCGACGTAGAACGACTCGGTCACCTGGTCGACGGGGAAGCCCGTGACGTCGGCCCGGGCGACGCGGATCTGCGGGTCCAGGTACAGCCAGGCGGACGCCGCCTCCTCGCCGATGGTCTCGTTGACCTGCGTCAGCAGGTCGACCTGCTCGGCCTCGGTGGCCGCCTCGTCGGCCTGGGTGACCCACTCCTGCACCTGCGGGTTGTCGTAGCCCCAGTAGAAGTCGGGGTTCGCGTACCAGAGCACGTCGCGCGGGTTCACGTGGCCCATGAGGGTCGTCTGGAAGTCGTGGTCCGTGTAGACCTTCTGGTACCAGGTGGCGTCGTCGATGGGGTTCGGCGTCAGGGTGACGCCCACGGCGGCGAGGTTCTTGGTGAGCAGCGCGAGGATCGCCTCGGTGGTGTCGTCCGGGATGTAGTCCACGGAGATCTCCAGGTCGCTCACGCCCGCCTCGGCCAGCAGCGCCTCGGCGGCGTCCGGGTCGTACGCGTGCACGTCGGCCTGGTCGACGAACCACGGGTCGGTCGGCGGGACCATCGACCCGATGACCTGGCCGTAGCCGTCCCACACCGCCGACAGGATCGCCTCACGGTCGATGGCCTTGTAGAGCGCCTGGCGGACGCGGACGTCGCTGAACGGCGCCTCGCGGTCGTTGAACGCCCACAGCTGCTTGGTGGTCGAGGTGCCCTCGGTGATCGTGAAGTCCGGGTTGTCCTGGAACTGCACGAGCTGGTCCGGGGAGTCCTCCGCGATGACGAGGTCGAGGTCGCCGGTGAGCAGCGCGTTGTTCAGCGCGGTGGTGTCCTGGAAGAACCGGAACGTCACGCCGGCGTTCTTCGCGGGCTCGCCCCAGTAGCCGTCGTACCTCTCGATGGTGAGGTGGTCGCCCTGCACCCACTCGACGAACCGGTAGGGGCCGGTGCCGTTGTCGCTGGTCAGCTCGGTGTCGCCGTCCTTCACGATCGTGACGGAGGCCAGGTAGAACGTCAGCCCCTGCGACGGGCGGGACAGGTCGAGCTCGACGGTGGAGTCGTCGACCGCGGTGGCCTGCTGGATGACGAGCAGGTCGCTCTTGCGGGCGGACTTCGACTCCGGGCCGATCGCCTCGGAGATGCTCCACACCACGTCGTCCGCGGTCAGCGGGGTGCCGTCGTGGAACGTGACGTCCGGCTGCAGGTGGAACGTGTACGTCAGGCCGTCGTCGGACACGTCCCAGGACTCGGCGAGCGTCGGGACGACCTGGCCGTCGACGTCCACCGAGGTGAGGCCCTCGAAGACGTTGCGGGTCATGGTCTGGGAGACGCCCGACGAGCCGCCGACGTTGCGGACCAGGCCGGTGGGCTCGTTGGTCGATCCGATGACGATCTCGGCGGACGCGTCCGGGGTGCCGGCGTCGGCGGTCGAGCCGCCCGAGCCGGAGCCGGAGCCGCAGGCGGCCAGCGCCAGGGCGGCGACGACGGCCAGGGCGGCGCCGAGCGGGGCGCGGCGGGATCGGCGGGTGCTCACGGTGGTGGTCCTTCCGGGAGGGGCGCGGCGGGGTGCCGGGCACGGGGGTGGTGCGGGGTGGTGCGTTGCCGGCGCCCGTCGGAGCCCTGCTCACGGGCGTGCGGGGCGTGTCCGGACGAGGGGATCCGAGGTGCCGGGTGCGGCGACCGGGGGCCTGTGCCGCCCGGCCGGCGCGTGACGACGGGCGCCGGGGGAGCCGGGACGGGGCGGCGCGTGGTCCGGTCGCGCCGGTCGAGGGCCGGGGCGGCGTCCGGCTCAGGTGCGGCTCGCGGGGTCGGCGGCGGTGCGCGGACCCGGGGAGCTCAGCGGGAGCGGCTCAGCGACGACAGCAGCACGCGGCGGCCGAGGAGGCTCGACAGGCGCGGGTGCGTGCGGGGGAGGTCGTCTGGCGCATGATGTTGAAGACTGTAGCAACAACGGTGTCGTGCGGCGACGAGGCGTCCGTCACGCAGGACCGTGCGACGTGCTCACTCCGGGTTGCACCGCGCCGCGAGGGTGGCGAGCAGGCCGACGTCCGGACGCCACGGCTCGAGGTTCCACGACTCCTTGTCCGGCGCGCCGATCGTGTGGCAGGTGAGCTGGTCCCGCACGCCGGTGGTGTCCGCCTCGGGCGCCTGCGCGACGAGCTGCGCCCACAGCGCCTCCTCCGCCGCGAGCCCGCCGGTGCGCGCCCACGCCGCGGGGACGACGGCGAGGCTCAGGCCCCCCTCGTCGTCGCGGTCCGCCCAGGTGGCGCTGCGCAGCGCGGACGCCGCCACCACGGCGGTCACCGTGCCGGCGGGCGACGGGTCCGCGTCGATCGTGCCGTCGGTCAGCACGGGCCGGACCACCGACCAGTCGAGGGTGCCGTCGTCCCGGGCGTCGACCTGCAGGTGCAGCCCGGCACCCGCGGCCTCCCCGCCGAGCACCGGGGTCCCGAGCGCCGCGAGGACGCCGCCGTCGGCGCCGCGGACCAGGGCCGAGTCGTCCCCGAGCAGGTCCAGCGTCGCGCCGGGCGGCGGCACGAGCGTCGCGACGGGCAGCACCGACGCGGAGGCGTCCTCGACCTGCGGCAGCGGCACGGTCAGCGTCACGGCGCCGTCCTCGTCCGCCGGGCCGACGACGGCGACCGGCGGCCACGCCGTCAGCGTCACGTCGCCCGAGGTCACGGCGGTTCCCGCTGCGCGCAGGGAGTCCGGGTCGGTGGGCGTGGCCACCGTCGAGGACGTCGGGGACGCAGTCCCGTCGGGCGTCCCGGTGCCGGTCCCGGTGCCGGTGCACCCGGCCAGGACGGCGACCGCGAGGAGCGCCACCGCCGACCGGGCGGCGCCACGCGAGGAGATCACGGCCCCAGTCTGTCAGGGCGTCCGCGTGGCGCGGCGTGCCGGGTGCCGGCGGAGTGTCCGGGGCCGCCGCGGGCGCCGGTAGCCTGTGCGGTGTCTGCCGACGCCCGCCCGGCCGGGCGCTTCACGGCCGTCCACCCCGGACGCCGCTGCGCTCCGCCGGCCCACCAGCCCGAGGGATTCGATGACCAGCGCGCCCACCTCGCAGCAGCCCACCGAGCCCGCGGAGCAGCCCGCCGGCCCCACGCCGGGCCACGTGTCCGACACCGTGGAGCACGCCGCGGCCACCCCGGACCTCGAGCAGCCGTACGCGGAGCTCGGCCTCAAGCCGGACGAGTACCAGCGGATCCGCGACATCCTCGGGCGCCGCCCCACGGCCGCCGAGCTCGCCATGTACTCCGTCATGTGGTCCGAGCACTGCTCCTACAAGTCGAGCAAGACGCACCTGCGGAAGTTCGGCGAGCGCGTCACGCCCGAGATGACCGAGCACCTGCTGGTCGGCATCGGCGAGAACGCGGGCGTCGTCGACATCGGCGACGGCTGGGCCGTGACGTTCAAGGTCGAGTCCCACAACCACCCGTCGTACGTCGAGCCGTACCAGGGCGCCGCGACCGGCGTCGGCGGCATCGTCCGCGACATCATCTCGATGGGCGCCCGCCCGGTCGCCGTGATGGACCAGCTGCGGTTCGGCGCGGTCGACCACCCGGACACCGCGCGCGTGGTGCACGGCGTCGTGTCCGGCGTCGGCGGCTACGGCAACTCGCTCGGCCTGCCGAACATCGGCGGCGAGCTCGTGTTCGACGCCTCGTACCAGGGCAACCCGCTGGTCAACGCGCTGTGCCTCGGCGTGCTGCGCCACGAGGACATCCACCTGGCCAACGCCTCCGGCGTCGGCAACAAGGTCGTCCTGTTCGGTGCGCGCACCGGCGGCGACGGCATCGGCGGCGCCTCGATCCTGGCCTCGGAGACCTTCGACGACACCAAGCCGTCGAAGCGCCCGAGCGTCCAGGTCGGCGACCCGTTCATGGAGAAGGTGCTCATCGAGTGCTGCCTGGAGCTGTACGCGGCCCGCGTGGTCGAGGGCATCCAGGACCTCGGCGCGGCCGGCATCTCCTGCGCGACGTCCGAGCTCGCGTCCAACGGCGACGGCGGCATGCACGTCGACCTCGAGAACGTGCTGCTGCGCGACCCCACCCTGACGGCCGGCGAGATCCTCATGTCGGAGTCGCAGGAGCGGATGATGGCGGTCGTCACGCCCGAGAAGCTCGACGAGTTCCTGGCGATCACCGGGAAGTGGGACGTCGAGACCGCCGTCATCGGCGAGGTCACCGGCACCGGCCGCCTCACCATCGACCACCACGGGCAGCGGATCGTCGACGTCGACCCGAAGACCGTCGCGCACGAGGGCCCCGTCTACGACCGGCCGTACTCCCGCCCGGAGTGGCAGGACGGCCTCGTCGCCGACTCGGTCAGCACCGCCGAGGGCGCCCAGCGGTACGCGCGGCCGTCGACCCCGGCGGAGCTGCGGGCCACCGTGCTCGACCTGCTCGGCTCGCCGAACCTCGCGTCGAAGTCCTGGGTGACCGACCAGTACGACCGGTTCGTGCAGGGCAACACCGCGCTCGCGCAGCCCGACGACGCCGGCGTGGTCCGCGTCGACGAGACGACCGGCCTCGGGGTCGCGCTCGCGACCGACGCCAACGGCCGCTACGCCAAGCTCGACCCGTACACCGGCGCGCAGCTCGCGCTCGCCGAGGCGTACCGCAACGTCGCCGCGTCCGGCGCCCGCCCCATGGCCGTCACGGACTGCCTCAACTTCGGCAGCCCCGAGGACCCGGCGTCGATGTGGCAGCTCGTCCAGGCGATCGAGGGCCTCGCCGACGCGTGCGCGGTGCTCGGCACCCCGGTGACGGGCGGCAACGTGTCGCTGTACAACGGCACCGGCGAGCCCGGGAAGATCGACTCCGCCATCCACCCGACTCCCGTCGTCGGCGTGCTGGGCGTCATCGACGACGTCGCCGAGGCCACGCCGTCCGGCTGGACCACGGCGGGGGAGACCGTCTACCTGCTGGGCACCACGCGGCCCGAGCTCGACGGCTCCGCGTGGGCCGACGTCGCGCACGGGCACCTCGGCGGGGTGCCGCCGCGGGTCGACCTGGACGCGGAGCGCCGGCTCGCGACCGTGCTGGTCCGGGCGTCGCGGGACGGCCTGGCCGACGCCGCGCACGACCTGTCCGAGGGCGGTCTGGCGCAGGCGCTCGTCGAGTCGTCGCTGCGGTACGGCGTGGGCGTGCAGGTGGACCTCGTCGGGCTGTGCGAGCGCGACGGCGTGACCCCGTTCGAGGCGCTGTTCAGCGAGTCCACCGCGCGCGCCCTCGTGGCCGTGCCGCGCTCGGAGGCCGTGCGGTTCGAGGACCTGTGCACCGCGCAGGGCGTCCCCGCGCTGCGGCTCGGCGTCACGGCGGAGACGTGCAGCCCCGGTGCGGGCGCGCCGACCGCCGACCTGCCCGAGGACCACGTCCACACCCCGGCCGTCGAGGTGAAGGGGCTGTTCACGCTCCCGCTGCCCGAGGCCCGCGAGGTCGCCGAGGCGACGCTCCCGCGCTACTTCGGCTGACCTGCACGGCCGCGGGACCCGCCCGCGTGCCGCGCGCGCCCGCTCGCGCCCGCCTGCGTGCGATCTGCGCCGAGATGCCAGGACACGCCCGGGTTCGGCGCGGACTCGCGGCGTGTCCTGGACTCTCGGCGGACGGAACCGCGGGCGCAGGTCGGACGGAGCCGCGGAAATGGCTCGCGTCCGCCGCGGGGCGGTTCCTACGGTCGGGGCATGTCCGTCGATCCCGGTGAGGTCGCCTCGTGGCGCGTCGTGCGCGTCGACCGCGGGGCGGTGCTCGTGCTGCCCGGTGGCTCCGGCGGGGCGGACGCCGACGTGTCCGCGGACGCCGACGGGGCTGCGGGTGCAGTCCCGGGCGCGGGTGCAGGCGACGTCCTCCGGGTCGCGCTGCCCGGCGACGGCCTGGTGCCGGTGCTCGACGCGGCCGGTGCGCCCGGTGAGCGCGTGCCGCCGGCGGTCGGCGACGAGGTGCTGCTGGGCGCCGACGGCGCGGACGGTGGCCCGCGGCTGGTCGCCGTCCTCCCGCGGCGCACGGCGGTGGTGCGCGACGGCGCCGACCGCACGTCCCGGGAGCAGGTGCTGGCCGCGAACGTCGACGTGGTGCTGGTGGTCGAGCACCTCGACCCGGACCCGAGCCCGGGCCGCGTGGAGCGTCTGCTGACGCTGGCCTGGCGCTCGGGCGCCGTGCCGGTGGTCGTGCTGACCAAGGCGGACCTGGTGCCCGACCCCGAGGGGATGGCCGACGAGGTCCGGGCGGTGGCGATCGGCGCGGACGTGCACGCGGTGAGCGTCACGGCCGGCACCGGGCTGGAGCCGCTGCGGGCGCTGCTCGGCCCGGGGCGCACCCTCGTCGTCGTGGGGCCGTCCGGGGCGGGGAAGTCGACCCTGGTGAACGCCCTCGCCGGGGCGGAGGTCATGGCGACCGGCGACCGGCGCGCCGACGGCCGCGGGCGCCACACCACGGTGCACCGCGAGCTCGTGCCGCTGCCGGGCGGAGCGAGCCTGATCGACACGCCGGGGCTGCGGGGCGTGGGGCTGGTGGCGGACGCCGCGGCGCTGGAGACGGCGTTCGCCGACGTCGCCGAGCTCGCGGAGGACTGCCGGTTCGCCGACTGCGCGCACCGGAGCGAACCGGGGTGCGCGGTGCTGGCGGCGGTCGAGGACGGCTCGCTCAGCGCTCGGCGGTTGGACTCGTGGCGCCGGCTGGCCCGGGAGGCCGCCTACCAGGAGCGCCGCGTGGACGCCGGGCTCGCCGCCGCCGAGCGCCACCGCACCCGCCGGGCCACGGCGGCGTACCACCGGTTCCAGCGGGCGCGGCCGCCGCGCTGAGAAGGGCCCGCGGCACCCGCCCGTCGCCGGGGTCGAGGTCAGCCCGCGCGCACCGCCAGGGCGATCACCGTGCCGACCGCGGCGAGCCCGGCGACCGCGGCGCCGAGGCTCCCCCACAGCGCCGCCCGGCCGGCACGGGGGCGCGTCTGCTCGGACGTCGGGGGCGTGGGCTGCGGGGCGTCGCTCATGACGGCATGCTCGCACGGGCGGCGCCGACCGCCCGATGGCCGGGACAATGGCAGCATGCCTCCCCGCCGCCGAACCGAGCCCGCCGCGGGCCGTGCCGCCGTCGCCGCGTGGCGCGCCGACCCCGCCGACACCCGGGCGCGTCGCACCGCCGTGCGGTTCACGCTCGAGGAGCTGGCCGATGTCGCGCCGGGCCACACCGTCGAGGTCCGGGTGCCACCGGACGGCGCCGTGCAGGCCGTCGAGGGTCCGCGCCACACGCGCGGCACGCCCCCGAACGTCGTGGAGACGGACCCGCAGACGTGGCTGGAGCTGGTGACGGGCGCGCTCACGTGGGACGACGCGGTCGGGGCCGGGCGGGTGCACGCCTCGGGGGAGCGCGCGGACCTGTCCGCCTGGCTGCCCCTGCAGGCGACCCGCGCGCGGTGACGCGACCGCCCGCCGGCACCGGCCGGGAGTGGTGCTGACGCGCGGCGCGCGAGCGGTGCGGGCACGGCCGGGGCGGACCGCTCCCCGCGCCGGCGCCGCCGCCGGGCCGCCTCAGCGCGACAGGACCTCGGTGCCCCCGCGCACCGCGTGGACGGTGCCGGCGGTCGCCGCCGCGACGGCCGCGTCGAGCGCATCGAGCTCGGGGGGCGGTACCAGCAGCGTGAACCGCGCCGCCGCGCCGTACGCGACGTCCTCCAGCCCGGCGTCGTGCCCGGCCGCCCACTCCCGGAGCACACCGTGGAGCCGGCCGGCGTCGGCGTGCGGTGCGTCGACGGTGACCCGCACCGCGGCGCTGCGGCGGACCAGCCGGGCGATGTCGAGGGCCTCCGACGTCGCCGTCGAGTAGGCGCGGACCAGGCCGCCCGCGCCGAGCAGGACACCCCCGAAGTACCGCGTCACGACCGCCACCACGTCGGTGAGCTCGCGGCGGCGCAGCACCTCGAGCATCGGCACGCCGGCCGTCCCGGAGGGCTCGCCGTCGTCGGTCGACCGCTGCTGCTCCGCGTGCGGGCCGACGACCAGGGCGACGCAGTGGTGACGCGCGTCCCACGACCGCTTGCGGACGGCGGCGACGACCTCGTCGGCCTCGGCCACGCTCGCCACGGGGTGCACGAGCGCGAGGAACCGCGACTTCTTCACGACGAGCTCGTGCTCGACCGGCGCGGCGATCGTCGACGGGTACCGCGGCGCGGCGGCGTCGGCGGCTCCCATGCCGTCGAGCCTAGGGCCGCCGCGCCCCGACCTAGGATTCCGGGGTGACCGCAGCGAGCAGCCCGGACCGACGGCCCGACGACCCGCGCCCCGCCGGCGCGCCCGCGCCCGAGCCGGAGGCCCCGGTCGCGCCGGGAACCGCCGACGGGCCCGCGGCCGAGCCGGAGCCCGCCGGGCCGCTCGACGAGGCCGCCCTCGCCCGCGTGGCCGAGCCGGCGCGCGTGCGCCGCGCGCCGAAGGTCGGTGCGTTCATCACGGCCGGGGTCCTCGTCGGCGCGCTGGTCGGCCTGGTCGCGGCACTGGTCGCCGGCCCGTCGAGCGAGGTGGTCGCCGACGGGACGGCGTTCATCAGCCTGTTCGAGGGTCAGGGCGGTGCCCGGCTGGTGTCGGCGGTGATCGGCGCCTTCGTCGGGGCGTTCGCCGGCGCGGGTCTCGCGGTGCTGGCCGAGCGGCGCAGCGTGCGGCGCGCGGCCGGCGACGACGCCGGCGGCGCCCGGCCCCGCTGACCGCCCGCGGGCCCCGCCGTCCGCCCCGCCCGCCGTCCTGCCCGGCACCCGGCCCGGGTCGGGCGCCCGCCCGGCGGTGTGACACCATGGTCGTGTGGCCCCCCGCGGAGACGGACTGCTGAACCACGACCTCCTGCCGAACGAGAAGGGACCCCAGGACGCGTGCGGCGTCTTCGGGGTCTGGGCTCCCGGTGAGGAGGTCGCGAAGCTCACCTACTTCGGGCTGTACGCCCTGCAGCACCGCGGGCAGGAGTCCGCGGGCATCGCGACGTCCAACGGCGAGCAGCTGCTCGTCTACAAGGACATGGGCCTGGTCTCGCAGGTCTTCGACGAGACAGCGCTGAACGCCCTGCACGGCCACATCGCCGTCGGGCACGCGCGGTACTCCACGACCGGCGGCAGCACGTGGGAGAACGCGCAGCCCACGCTCGGCGCGACCGCCGGCGGCACCGTCGCGCTGGCGCACAACGGCAACCTGACCAACACCGCCGAGCTCGTCGACCTGGTCGCGGAGCGGTACGGCGCGCAGCGGCGCGGCGAGCTCGCGCGGGGCAACACCACCGACACCGCGCTGGTGACGGCGCTGTTCGCGGGCGACCAGGACCACACGCTCGAGGCCACCGCCCTGGAGGTGCTCCCGCGGCTGCGCGGCGCGTTCAGCCTCGTGTGGATGGACGAGCACACGCTGTACGCCGCGCGCGACCCGCAGGGTGTGCGGCCGCTGGTGCTCGGCCGGCTGGAGCGCGGCTGGGTCGTGGCGTCGGAGACCCCCGCGCTCGACATCGTCGGCGCGTCGTTCGTCCGGGAGATCGAGCCCGGCGAGCTGGTCGCGATCGACGCCGACGGCCTGCGCACGCAGCGGTTCACCGAGCGCCAGCAGCGCGCGGGCTGCGTCTTCGAGTACGTCTACCTGGCCCGGCCCGACACCACGATCTCCGGCCGGTCCGTGCACGCGGCGCGCGTCGAGATGGGTCGCCGGCTGGCGCAGGAGCACCCGGTCGAGGCCGACCTCGTCATCCCGGTCCCGGAGTCCGGCACCCCTGCGGCGGTCGGCTACGCGCAGGCGTCCGGCATCCCGTTCGGGCAGGGGCTGACCAAGAACGCCTACGTGGGTCGGACGTTCATCCAGCCCTCGCAGACGCTGCGCCAGCTCGGCATCCGGCTCAAGCTCAACCCGCTGCGGGAGGTCATCCGCGGCAAGCGCCTCGTGGTCGTGGACGACTCGATCGTGCGCGGCAACACCCAGCGTGCGCTGATCCGGATGCTGCGCGAGGCCGGCGCCGCCGAGGTGCACGTGCGGATCAGCAGCCCGCCGGTGAAGTGGCCCTGCTTCTACGGCATCGACTTCGCGTCCCGCGCCGAGCTGATCGCCAACGGCCTGGCCGTGGAGGAGATCGGCGCGTCGCTCGGGGCCGACTCGCTCGGCTACATCTCGATGGACGGCATGATCGCCGCGACGGAGCAGCCTGCCTCGCAGCTGTGCACCGCCTGCTTCACCGGGACGTACCCCATCGAGCTGCCGTCGCAGGACCGGCTCGGCAAGCACCTGCTGGAGCAGAACGAGCTGCCGCTCGGCCCGCCCGAGGACGGACTCGCCACCCTGGTCCAGGGGACCGGTGGCTCGAACGCGCTGGAGCACCCGTGACCGAGAGCATCACCTACGCCGCCGCCGGCGTGGACACCGAGGCGGGCGACAAGGCCGTCGAGCTGATGAAGGACGCCGTGCGCGCGACGCACGGCCCGCAGGTGCTGGGCGGCGTCGGCGGCTTCGCCGGGCTGTTCGACGCGTCCGCGCTGGTGGGGTACCGCCGGCCGCTGCTGGCGACCTCGACGGACGGGGTCGGCACCAAGGTCGCGATCGCGCAGGCGATGGACGTGCACGACACCATCGGGTTCGACCTGGTCGGCATGGTGGTCGACGACATCGTGGTCGTGGGCGCGAAGCCGCTGTTCATGACCGACTACATCGCGTGCGGGCGGGTCGTCCCGGAGCGGATCGCCGACGTCGTGCGCGGCATCGCCGCGGCCTGCTCCGTGGCCGGGACGGCGCTGGTCGGCGGCGAGACCGCGGAGCACCCCGGTCTGCTCGGCCCGGACGAGTACGACGTCGCGGGTGCGGCGACCGGTGTGGTGGAGGCCGACGGCCTGCTCGGCCCGGAGCGGGTGCGCGCGGGGGACGTGCTGGTCGCCCTCGGGTCCTCCGGCTTGCACTCGAACGGGTACTCCCTGGTGCGCCGCGTCGTCGAGGTCGCCGGCTGGTCGCTGGACCGCGACGTCCCGGAGCTCGGGCGCACGCTGGGCGCGGAGCTGCTCGAGCCGACCCGGGTGTACGCGGCCGACTGCCTGGCGCTCGTGGAGCGGGCCGCGGGCGGGGTGCACGCGTTCAGCCACGTGACCGGCGGGGGGCTGGCGGCCAACGTCGCGCGCGTGCTGCCGGCCGGGCTGGTGGCCGACGTGCCGCGCGGGTCGTGGACGCTGCCGCCCGTGTTCTCGCTGGTGCAGGCCGCCGGCGGGGTGCCGTGGACGGACCTCGAGCGCACGCTGAACCTCGGCGTCGGCATGGTCGCGGTGGTCGACGCCGCAGAGGCCGACGCCGTGCGGGAGCACGCGGCCGAGCTCGGGCTGACCGCCTGGCACCTGGGCGAGGTGCGCGCGCTGGACCCGGAGCGGGACACGGCGGCGCTGGGTGCGGACCTCGTGGCCGGCACCAAGGGCGTGCAGGGCGGCGCAGTCCGGCTGAGCGGCAGCTACCGCACGGTCTGAGGCCGGGCCCGGTCCGGTCCCGCCGTCGCCGCGCAGCGCCGTCAGGGCGCCCCGTCCGGACGGCCGCCGGTCCGCCGGGCACGGGGCCTCGGCGTGCCGGGCGGTGCGGCCGTGGCGCCGGGCGACGTGGTCACGCCCGACGGCGTGGGACGCAGCGGTCAGCGGTGCGGGCCGCAGTGGTCCGCGGCGGGGCCGGCGTCACGCGGGGCGTGGCGTCCGGCCCGTGATTCAGCGCTCGTCGGGCCAGCGAGAGTAGTCGTCACCCTCGTCGTCGGAGTCCTGTCGGCTGTCGGTGACGAGGTCGCTGCGGCGCCCGTTGAGCTCCTGCTCGAGGGCCCGGTAGTTGGTGTCAGGGCTGAAGTACTTCAGCTCCCGGGCCACCTTCGTCTGCTTAGCCTTCTGACGGCCGCGCCCCATGGCATCGACCCCCTCTAACGTGGAAGCGGGGCGGCTCCGTGCTCACACGTGCGGCCCCGGGGTGCTGAATCGTCTGTTCGTGTCGCAACGGTACATGGTCGCCCGGCATTCCGACCACTCGCCCCCGGGGTGATGCGGGTCGCACCGGCGCGTGTCCGGCGCCGGCGTCCGGGGCCCGGTCAGCGGCCTCGTGGCGGCCGCGGCGGGCCCGCCGGGCGGGGAGGCGTACGCGGGCCCGTCCCGAGGGCTGGGCGGACCGTCCGCGATGTGACCTCCACCACGGGCCGGTGCGGGACCTTGGTCGCGGGTGGCCGGACCCTCGGGAGGGGAGTCGCCGGCCGGTCCGGACGAAGCCGGTGGTCACGTCGCTGTGACTGCCGGGCGGCGCGCGGACAGGGCCGTCCGGGTGAACGCGCGTGCGGCAGGACCGCCCGTTCGGACCACCGTGTCGACGCGCAGTCATGTCCGGAACGACCTACAGTGTCCCAATAGTTACCGCTTGTCCGGAGATGGGACGTTGGTACTAGTTGTGTGGAGTTCGACGTGACAGAGTGGTCGCGGCGGGGGCGCTAGGGGGGTACGCACATGAGGTCGTCGACGACACGCTTCCTGACCGTGGGTCCGGCAGCGGAGCCGGCTCCGGCCAGGAACCTGACAGCACGGACGACGGGTGTGACAACCGGTCGTCACCACGAGGAGGTCTGACGTGTCCGCCCCCCACACCGAGAACGAGATCCTGCTGACCCCGTCCGAGGTCGCCACGCTGTTCCGCGTCGACCCCAAGACGGTCACCCGCTGGGCCAAGTCCGGCAAGCTGTCCTCGATCCGCACGCTCGGCGGGCACCGCCGGTACCGCGAGACCGAGGTGCGCGAGCTGCTCGGGGGCATCCCGGGCCAGCGCGACAGCGACTCCTGACGACGCACCGCCCCTCGGCCGGGGCGGGCACCACGGCACCGCCGCGTCCGAGGACCGCCAGAATGGTGGTCCGCGACGGACGAGGGTGGGGCGGTGACCACGACACTCCCGCAGGACGACCTGCCTGCCTGGATCGACCGTGACGTCGCGTACCGGGCCGTCAGCGGCCGGGACCCGCGCTACGACGGCCGGCTGTACCTCGGCGTGACCTCCACCGGCGTCTACTGCCGCCCGTCCTGCCCGGCGCGGACGCCGCGTCCGGACAACTGCCGCTACTACCGCTCCGCGGCCGCGGCCGTCGCCGCGGGCTTCCGGGCCTGCCGCCGCTGCCGGCCCGACGCGCTCCCCGGCAGCAGGGAGTGGGACGCCCGCGCCGACCTCGCCGCGCAGGCGGTCCGCGCGATCGCGTCGGGGGTCGTCGACGAGGTCGGCGTCGAGGGCCTCGCGGAGCGCCTGCACGTCAGCGCCCGGCACCTGCAGCGGGTGGTCGTCGCGGAGATGGGGGCAGGGCCCGCGCAGATCGCCCGGAGCCGACGGGCACAGCTCGCGCGGCACCTGCTGGACGAGACCACCCTGCCGATGGCGGACGTCGCGTTCGCGGCCGGGTTCGCGAGCGTCCGCCAGTTCAACGACGTCATGCGCGCGACGTTCGGCGCCGCGCCCCGCGCGCTGCGCACCCGGCGCCGGGCCGCCGCCGCGCAGCCCGGACCCGCGGGGCGGGACGCCCCGGCCGCTCGTCGCGGCGGCGGGACGCGGCCCGCGGCGACCGGCGGGCGGCCCGGCGGCGCGTCGGACGTCCCCCGGCCCGGTCGCCCGTCGACGCGGCGCACCTGACGCTGCACCTGCGCCACCGGCCGCCGTACGACGCCCGCGCGTGGTTCGCTCACGTCGAGCGGCGGGCCGTGCCCGGCCTGGAGGTCGCGGACGCGTCGGGGGGTGCGTTCACCGTTCGGCGGCTCGTGCCGGCCGCGCACGGTCCGGCCGCGGCGACGGTGCGGCTCGCGGACGACGGCTCGCGCGTCGACCTGGACCTCGGGCTCGCCTCGCTCGGCGACCTGGCTGCGGTCGTCGGGCGCGTGCGGCGGTGGCTGGACCTGGACGCCGACCCCGCGCTGGTCGCGGCGGTGCTGGCGGAGGACGCCGCCCTCGCCCCCCTCGTGGCGGCACGCCCGGGTCTGCGGGTGCCCGGGACGGTCGACGGGTACGAGCTCGCCGTCCGCGCGGTGCTGGGGCAGCAGGTGTCGGTGGGGGCCGCCCGGACGCTCACGGGCCGGGTCGTCGCGGCGTACGGCTCCCCGGGGCCCGGCGGCCTGCGCGCGTTCCCGGCGGCGGAGCGCCTCGCCGCGGTCCCCGTGGCGGAGCTCCGCGCCCTCGGCCTGACGGGGTCGCGCGCGGCGACCGTGCTGGCGGTGGCGGGTGCGGTGGCGGCCGGCCTGCGGCTGGACCCGTCGGCCGACAGGGTCGCGGCGCGGCACGCTCTGCTGGCGCTGCCCGGCGTCGGGCCGTGGACGGCGGAGTACGTCGCGCTGCGGGCGCTGGCCGACCCGGACGCGTTCCCCGACGGCGACCTGGTGCTCCGCCGCGCGGCCGGCCGGTACCTGGGCGGTGGGTCCGACGCGCTCCCGGCACGCGGGCTGCGCGACCGCGCCGCCCGCTGGCGGCCGTGGCGGGGCTACGCCGCGCAGCACCTGTGGACCGCCACCGCGGCGGACGACGGGCCGTGATGTCCGAGGACCGCCAGAACGCGCCCCGCCGACCCCGCAGGATGGAGCCATGACGACCACCGAGCCCGCGACGGCCGGGCCCCTCACGACCGCTCCCTCGGCGCCGCCCGTCCCGCAGCACCCCGCCGGGTCCGCGCCGGCCGGTGCCGGACCGCTGCTCGCCACGACCTTCGCGACCCCCGCGGGAGAGCTCGCGGTGCTGCTCACCCCCGAGGGCGTGGTGCGCGCGGCCGGGTTCGCGCCCGTGGCGGCGATGGCGGCCCGGCTGCCGGCCGCCACCGCGGTGCGGGGCCACCGCGTCGTGGCCGCGCAGGACCTGTCCCGGGAGGGAGACGGCCCGGCGCGGGTGGCGGACGCGGTCGCCCGCTACGCGGCGGGGGAGCCGACCGCGCTCGACGCGGTGCCCGTGGAGCAGGCCGGCGGACCGTTCCAGCAGCGGGCGTGGCAGGCGATGCGGGCCATCCCCCCGGGCCGCACCGTCACCTACGCGGAGCTCGCGCTGGCCGCGGGCAGCCCGACGGCCGTCCGGGCGGCGGGCTCGGCGTGCGCCCGGAACCTCGTCGCGCCGTTCGTGCCGTGCCACCGGGTGCTCCGGACGGGCGGGACGCTCGGCGGCTACTACTACGGGCTCGAGGTCAAGCGCGCGCTCCTCGCGCTCGAGGCGCGGGGCTGAGGCCGGGCGCCCACCGCGGGCGCCCGGGTCGGCGGGGTCGCCGCGCCCGTCAGCGCCGGACCGCCAGCACCACCAGCAGCGCCAGCCCGCCCACGCCCGCGGCCAGCACGGCGCGGGCACGCCCCCGGTTCGCGGGGTCGGCGGCCGGGTCCGTGCCGACCGCGTCGCGCAGCAGCTTCTCCGCACCCGCGCGGGCGTCGGCCACCTGGCGCTTCGGGCTCAGCCGCGCGGCGAGCGCGTCCGCCGTGCCGGCGAGCTCCGCGCGGGTCAGCACGATCTCGCTCTCCAGGTCCGCGATGGACGGCTTGGGCGTGGAGTCGCTCATCGGCGCAGGCCCTCCTTGACGGACCGGGACACCGTCTCGGCGTCCTCCTTGATGCCGGCCACGGCCTTCTCCGGGGCGGGCGGCGTGCTCTTCTGCAGGCTCTTGACGCCCAGCAGCCCCAGCACGGCCGTGCCGGCGGCGAGCACCACCAGCACGATCAGCGCGGCGAGCCACGGGGGCACCGCCTCGCTCAGCGCGAGGATCACGGTGGTCAGCAGCACGACGAACGTGAAGAAGCCCAGGAACGCGGCCCCGGCCAGCAGCCCCGCGCCGATGCCGGCGGCCTTCGCCTTCTGGGCCAGCTCGGCCTTCGCGAGGTCGATCTCGGCACGCACGAGCCGGGCGGACTGCTCGGCGAGGCGGCTGATGAGCTGGCCGACAGACTGCTGGTCCGGGCCGGACCCGCTGCCCGATGTCGTCGTCATCCGGTGCTCCTTCGTGAGGCGTTCTGCCTAGTCTGGCGCGTCCTGCGGATCGGCGCAGGTGGGCGGCGCCCGGGATGCGCCCTCAGTCCGTCCAGGGGTGCACGAGCTCCTCGGCGTCGGGCGCCGGGGTGGTGCCGGCCGGCGCCACGCGGACGGGCTGCGGCAGCTTGCTGCGGCCCCACGCGGCGCACCCGGCGGCGACGAGGACGAGCAGCACGCCGGCCAGCAGCGCGGACAGCCACAGCGGCAGCACCAGGGCCAGCGCGACCACGCCGGCGGTGACGAGCAGGGCGAGGCCGAACACGGTCAGCAGCAGCGCGACGGCGAACGCGATGGCGCTGGGGCGCACCTGCACGGCCCGTGCCCGCACGGAGCGACTGACGGCGTCGATCTCCGACTGGATCGAGCGCCGCACGCGGTCCTCGACGTGCTCGATGCGCTCGCGGGTCCGCTCCGCGAGCGGCTCGGCGAGCCTGCTGAACAGCCCGGGCCGACGGGTCTCGTCCTCGGCCTTGCCCACGGTGTCCTCCCTCGGCCAGCGTCTTCGTCCAACCCTAGCCACCGCGGGGGCGGCGACGCACTGCGGGGCGCGGTGCGTCGCCGCTGCGTCGCGGTGCGTCGCGGTGCGGGCGGTCGCCCGGGTGCGTCAGGATGGCCCCGTCCCGGGCGGTCCCGCTCCCGGCCCGCCGTCCTCCCTCCCGCAGGAGCCCGCCACGTCCCGTCCGTCCGCCGTCCCCGCCTCGGCGGGCGGTCCCCCCGCGTCCTCCCCGCCGGCAGCGTCCGTCCGCCCGGCGCACCGTCGTGCGGGGCTCGCGCTCCTGGTCGCGGCGGGCGGCGCGGCCGGCTCGCTCGGGCGCTACGGCCTCGCGCAGGCGCTGCCGGTGCAGCACGGCTGGCCGGTGGCCACGCTGACGGCGAACCTCGTGGGCGCGTTCCTGCTCGGGGTGCTGCTCGAGGCGCTCGGCCGGCGCGGCCCGGAGACGCCGGGGGTGCTGCGGGCGCGGCTCGCGCTCGGCACGGGGGTGCTGGGCGGCTTCACGACGTTCTCGTCCCTGGCGCTCGAGACGGAGCGGCTGCTCGCGGAGGGTGCGGCGGGCACGGCGCTCGCCTACGCGGGCGCGACCCTGGTGGCCGGTGTCGCGTGCGCGGCGGCGGGGGTCGCCGTGGTGGGCCTGGTCGCCCGGGTCCGCGGAGGACGCGCGTGACGGGCGCCCTGCTCGTCGCGCTGGCCGGCGGGGCGGGCGCCGCGGCGCGGTTCTGGGTGGACGGCACCATCCGCGCACGCGGCCGGACCGTGCTGCCCGTCGCGACCGTGACCGTGAACGTCACCGGCTCGTTCCTCATCGGGCTGGTGGCGGGGGCGCACGTCTACCTGGGCCTGCCCGCGACGTGGCAGCTCCTGCTGGCGACCGGCTTCTGCGGGGGGTACACGACGTTCTCCGCGGCCGCGGTCGAGACGGTGCGGCTCGTGCAGGCGGGTGAGCGGGGCCGGGCGGTGGCCAACCTGCTCGGCACGGCCGTGCTGACGGTCGCGGCGGCCGCCGCCGGCACCGTCGTGATGGCGCTCGCGGGCCGCTGACCGCCGCACTTGCCAGCGGACGACCCGTTTGCGAAGGTCGGCGGTGGCCTCGTCGTCGGGGGTCGGCATGACGGCCGGCCGCGCCGGGTCCGCGAGAGGGGGCCGTCGGTGACGGAGCACGTCCTCGTCCCTCCCGGGGAGCCGGTCGACCTCGACAACTGCGCGCGCGAGCCCATCCACATCCCCGGCTCGGTGCAGCCGCGCGGCTACCTGCTCGTGGTGCGCGAGGCCGGCGCCGTCGTGCTGCAGTGCTCCGCGAACGCGACGGAGCTGCTCGGCCCGGGCGTCGACGGGGTGCTCGGCCGCCCGCTCCCGGAGGTGCTGGGGGAGCCCGCCGCGCGCGTGGTGCTCGAGCAGGTCGCCGCGCTCGCGGACCACCGCACCCGCAACCCCGGACTCGTGCAGGTCGGCGCCGGCGACGGCGCGGTGGTCATGGACGTGGTGGTGCACCGCCCGCCGCCCGCCACGGCGTCCGACCCGGGGCCGGTGTTCGTCGTCGAGCTCGAGCCCGCGGACGGCCCGCGCCCCCTGACGTACGGCAGCACGTACGAGCTGGTCCGCGACGCGATCGCCGACCTGAACGGGGCCGGGACGCTCGAGGGGCTGTACGACCGGGCGGCCCGGCACGTGCGCAGCCTCACCGGGTTCGACCGCGTGATGATCTACCGGTTCGACGCCGAGTACAACGGCGAGGTGGTGGCGGAGGCGCGCCGGGACGACCTCGAGCCGTTCCTCGGGCTGCACTACCCGGCCTCCGACATCCCGCCGCAGGCGCGGGCGATGTACGAGAAGAGCTGGGTCCGGCTGATCTCCGACGTCGACTACGTGCCCGTCCCGGTGGTGCCCGTCGACGAGCCGCTGAGCGGGCGCCCGCTGGACCTCACGTACGCCACGCTGCGCAGCGTCTCGCCGATCCACTGCGAGTACCTGCGCAACATGGGCGTGCGCGCGTCGATGTCGATCTCGCTGCTGCGCGACGGGCGGCTGTGGGGCATGGTCGCCTGCCACCACTACGCCGGCCCCCACGCGCCGTCGTACGGCGTGCGGGCCGCCTCCGAGTTCCTCGGCGTGGCGCTGTCGGCGCGGCTCGTGGCCCAGGTCGAGGAGGACCTGCTGGCGGAGTCGCGGCGCGCGTCCGGGGTGCTCGCCCGCCTGGTCGGCGCGAGCCGCGACGAGGACGTGCGCCTCGCCCAGGCGCTCACCCGCACCGGGGACCTCCTGGAGCTGGTGCCGGCGGACGGCGTCGTCGTGTGCGCCGGCGGCGACCTCGCGACCCGCGGCCGGGTGCCGGACGACGAGGCGTGCCACAGGCTCGCGGCGTGGGGGAGCGCGCTCGGCGACGGCGTCGTGGCGACCGACCGGCTCGCCGGGGAGCCCGGTGCGCCGGAGCCGCCGGGCGTCGCCGGCGTGGTGGCGTTCGCCCTCCCGGACGGCGGCACCGTCGTCTGGGTCCGCGACGAGGTCGTGCGGACGGTCGACTGGGGCGGCGACCCGCAGGGCAAGGTCACCGTGCAGGAGGAGGGCGGCGTCCGGCTCGGCCCGCGGACGTCGTTCGCGCTGTGGCGGGAGCACGTCCGGGGTCGCTCGCTGCCCTGGGACGGCCGGCACGCCGGGAACGCCGCGGACCTGCGCAACCACCTCGTCGAGGCGCTGTTCCGCCGGGGCCGGGCCGAGGTGGGTGCCGCGCGCGCCCTGCAGCGCACGCTGCTGCCGACGACCCTGCCCGTCGTGCCCGGGTGGGCGGTGGACGCCCGGTACGAACCGTCCGGCTCCGGCCAGGTGGGCGGCGACTGGTACGACGTCCTGGTGCTCGGCGACGGCCGGCTGGCGCTGGCCGTCGGCGACGTCACGGGGCACGGGCTGCCCGCGGCCGCGGCGATGGGCCAGCTCCGCAACGCGGTGCGCGCGTACCTGCTGGACGCCGCCCCGCCGTCGGTCGTGCTGGGGCGGGTCGGGCGGCTGGCGCGCTGGACGCTGCCGGGGCAGATGGCCACCCTGGCGCTCGCGGTGCTCGACCCGGCGACCGGCGTCGTCGAGCACGCCTCCGCCGGGCACCTGCCGCCGCTCGTGGTCCGCGCGGACGGCACCGCGGCGTGGCGGCGTCCGCTGGGTTCGCCGCTGGTCGGCCTGCTGGAGGGCGACCCGCGCTCCGAGTCGCTGGTGCTCGAGCCGGGCGACGCCCTGCTGCTGCTCACGGACGGGCTCATCGAGCGGCGCGGCGAGTCGCTCCGGGTCGCGATGGAGCGCACGGTCGAGCACGTCGGCACGCCCCGGGCCGGAGGCCTCGCGGACCTCGCGGCCCGGCTGCGCAGCCCCGGGTCGGACGACGACGCGACGCTGCTGCTGCTCACGCGGGGCTGACGTACGGCCGCCCCCCGGCGGCCCTGACGGCGGGGGCCGGCACGACCGCCCGGCCGGGCCGGGGGCCGTGCGGCGCCGCCCGGGTCAGCCTCCGAGCAGGTCCGCGAAGCTCGGCGCGCCGGCGAACGGGTCCTGCGGCCCGCGCGTCCCGCGGGCGGCGACCGTGGCGGCGAGCTCGGCGCCCGCGCGGCGGATGCGCGCCGGCAGCGGGTTGGGCTCGCCGGCGGTGGCGCCCGACGCCCAGTCGTCGGTCGCGGCGAACACCGACGTGGTCGCGACGTCGGCCCGCAGGTAGGTGAACAGCGGGCGTACCGAGTACTCGAGCGCCAGCGAGTGCCGGGCGGTGCCGCCGGTCGCGCCGAGCAGCACCGGCATCCCGACCAGCGCGTCCTTGTCGAGCACGTCGACGAACGACTTGAACAGGCCGGAGTACGTGGTGGTGAACAGCGGCGTGACGGCGATGACCGCGTCCGCGCCGGTGACGGCCTCGATGACCTCCGCGAGCGCGGGCGGCGGGAAGCCGGTGAGCATCGCGTCGACGATCTCGTGGGCGTGGTCGCGCAGCTCGACGACGCGGACCTCCGCGAGGTCGCCGCGGTCGGCGAGCTCGGTCGCGGTCGCCTCGGCGAGCCGGTCGGCGAGCAGGCGGGTGGACGACGGCCGGCCGAGACCGGCCGACAGCGCGACGATCGTGCGCTGGGTCATGGGGGTGGCTCCTTGGTGCCGTGACGGCGGTGCGGGTGCCGGGCAGGAGGGCGGTGCGGGGACGCGCGGGGCGCGTCCACCGGTCCGAACCTCCCGCCCGGCGGGGGTGTTCCCGGCTGTCCGGGATGCGGGATCAGAGGCCGAAGGCGGCGCCGGGGCGAGCCGTCACCGCGTCCGCGGCGGCGGTGTCGTCCTCGGCGGTCTTCCCGGTCCAGTGGTCGGCGGCCGCGACGGGCTGGGCGTGCACCTCGCCGGCCGCGCGGGCGGCGGCGACGCGCTCGGCGTGGCTCGGCGGGTCGGACGGCACGTGCGCGGGCCGGTCGGACTCCATCTCCTTGCGGAGCACCGGCACGACCTCGCCGCCCAGGATGTCGAGCTGCTCGAACACCGTCTTGAGCGGCAGGCCCGCGTGGTCGATGAGGAACAGCTGGCGCTGGTAGGCGCCGACCTCGTGCCGCATGGCGGCGTAGCGGTCGATGACCTGCTGCGGCG
Source organism: Cellulomonas sp. ES6 (assembly GCF_030053835.1). Lineage (NCBI taxonomy): Bacteria > Bacillati > Actinomycetota > Actinomycetes > Micrococcales > Cellulomonadaceae > Cellulomonas > Cellulomonas sp. ES6. The sequence continues at coordinate 3,111,911 of NZ_CP125655.1, forward strand.
AGCCCACGGTGAGCGGGGTCTGGGCGGAGAAGTCCTCGAGGGACGGCCCGTGCCCGTACACCGGCGCGTTGTCGAAGTACGGCCGGAACTCGTCCACGGCGTCCTGCGAGTTCTTCCGCATGAACACCTGGCCGCCGAGGCCCACGATCGCCTGGTCCGCCCGGCCGTGGCCGTAGTGCTCGAACCGCTGCCGGTAGAACTGGACCATCTGCTTGGTGTGGCTCATCGGCCAGAAGATGTTGTTGTGGAAGAACCCGTCGCCGTAGTAGGCGGCCTGCTCGGCGATCTCGGGGCTGCGGATCGAGCCGTGCCACACGAACGGCGGGACGCCGTCCAGCGGGCGGGGGGTCGAGGTGAAGCCCTGCAGCGGGGTGCGGAACTTGCCCTCCCAGTCCACGACGTCCTCCTCCCAGAGGCGGCGCAGCAGGGCGTAGTTCTCGATGGCCAGCGGGATGCCCTGGCGGATGTCCTGGCCGAACCACGGGTAGACGGGGCCGGTGTTGCCGCGGCCCATCATGAGGTCCATCCGGCCGTCGGAGATGACCTGGAGCATCGCGTACTCCTCGGCCAGGCGGACCGGGTCGTTCGTGGTGATCAGCGTGGTCGCGGTGGACAGCACGATGCGCTTCGTCCGGGCGGCCAGGTAGCCGAGCATGGTGGTGGGGGACGACGCGACGAACGGCGGGTTGTGGTGCTCGCCGGTCGCGAAGACGTCGAGGCCGACCTCCTCCGCGTGCTCCGCGATCGCGAGGATCGAGCGGACACGCTCGGTGTCGTCGGGCGTCCGCCCGGTCGTGGGGTCAGGCGTGATGTCGCTGACCGTGAAGACTCCGAACTGCATCTCGCGCTCCTCAAACTCGATGCGTTTGCATGTACATGGCGCTGCAACCGGGTGGGTGGCGGATCTATTCCGCCGATCGGGACGAAGGTCCCGCGATGCACGCAGGCGGCTCGTCCTCAACCGCGTGGTTGACCACCGGTCGGCGCGCGTGGCAGCCTCACGGACGACCCGCACCGGCCGTCGGAGGAGGACCCCGTGCCCGGCGACGACCGGCTGTCCCAGGTGTTCGCGGCGCTCGCCGACCCGCTGCGCCGCGACGTCGTCGCCCGGCTGGCGTCCGGCGACGCGACCGTGGGCGAGCTCGCCGCCCCGTACGACGTCACCACCCAGGCGGTGTCGAAGCACCTGCGCGTGCTCGAGGACGCCGGGCTCGTCAGCCGGCGCCGCGAGGCGCAGCGCCGCTGGGTGCACCTGGAGACCGAGGTGTTCGACCTCATGACGCTGTGGATCGAGCGGTACCGGCGCCAGGCGGAGTTCCGCTACCGGCCGCTCGAGGACGTGCTGCTCGGCGAGGGCACGCCCGCCGAGGACGCGCCGCGCGTCCGCACCGAGCCCGCCCCGCGGGTGCGACCCGAGCGCGAGCGGGAGTTCCAGCCGTGGGACCTCGGCGCCCGCGCCGTCCGGCGGGACGACCGCTGACGCGTCCGGGTCAGGCCTGGTACGCCCAGTGCCAGGGCTCGCGCGGGGTGTCCTCGACGAACCCGTAGCGGCCCGCGTTCGCCCGCATCCACGACTGGGCCGCGTCGTCCAGGTCCAGGTCGACCGCCATGCCCCAGCCGTGGTCGCTCGTGCCCGGGACCGCCGCCAGGCCGCCCTGCGAGTACAGGCCCTTGCGCGCCGCGACGTCCACCTGCGCCTCGTACGACCGGTAGGAGTCGGTGATGCCGATGCTCACGCCCGCGCGCGCGGCGTCGGCGCGCAGCCGCTCGAGGGAGTCCGCCGCGGGGGCCCACAGCCGGTGCCCGGTGCCGTCGACCGGGGCGAGCGCGGCCTCCGGGATGCGGCCGTTGCCGTACGCCGCGAGCTCCGCGGGCACGCCGTCGGCCGTGAGCGTGCCGGACGTCCCGGACGCCGCGCCCGCGCCGGCGACCGTGCCGGCGACCGTGCCGCCGGTGCCCGCCACGGCGAGCTCGAGGGCGCGCGCGAAGTCGGTCCCCGTGCTCGACGCCGTGGTGGTGCCGGTCGTCGCCGGGGCGAACGAGCCGAGGGTCGCCTGGATGGCCGCGATGCGCTGGCCGATCGCCGCGATGCCGTCCACGCCCATGCGGTCGTGCTCCTTCCCCCGGGGTGCTCCTGGTCCCATCGGCCGCAGGCCCCGCGTCCTGAGCGGAGCCGGCGGATCCGCGCAACCGTGCGGCAGATCGCGACACGCGGGGGTCGCAGCCCGGCCGTGTCGGTGGTCGTGCGTACCGTCGTGTGCATGAGCGGACGGCACGTGTGCACCTGGTTCGACGACGCGGACGGCGTCGAGCTCCTGTGCGTCTGCGGCGGCCGGGCGGTGGTCGTCGTGGACGACGAGACCGGCGACGACCTGCTGGTCGTGCTCGCCGACGAGCCCGCGGTCCTGGCCGCCACGGCCTGAGCCCCGGCGCGCGTCCCGGGCGGGCGCGGCCCGATCGGCGGCGCCCCGCGCGGGCGTCTGCGCCCCGAGAGGCATCCCGAGCGGGCGCCGACCGCGCTGCCGGTGACCCGACCGGCGGCGTCAGGGCCCCGGGGGTGCCGGCTGCCCGGTTCCCGGCGTGGCCGGCGGTCCCGCCGCCGGACCCGCGGAGAGCGACAGCGTCACGGTCGACCCGGCCGTCGCCGTCCCCGACCGGCTCTGCTGCGCCACGCGCCCCGCCGGCACGTCGGACGGCACCGGCGGGCCCGTGACGACCCCGAACCCGGCGGCCGTCAGCGCCTCGCGCGCGCCCGCCTCGTCCCGGCCGACCACCCAGGGGACCGGCACCTGCCGGCCCAGCACCTCGTCCTGCCCCGCGGGCGCGAAGCCCGGCACCGCCACGCCCTCGAGCGTCCGGGTCATGAACCCCATCCAGATCGGCACCGCGACGGACGACCCGTACACGTTGCGGATGTAGCGGCCGTTGATGACGACGTCCTGCATCGGGACGGTCCCCTCGGCGTGCCCCACCCAGACGGCCGTGGCCCGCAGGGGCGTGTAGCCGACGAACCAGGTGTGCTCGTTGTGGGACGTCGTGCCCGTCTTGCCCGCGGCCGGGAAGGGGGGCGCGGGGGTGTTCGCCGTGCCGCTCCAGACGTTCTGCAGCGCGTGGTTGACGGCGTTCGCGATCCGCGGCTCGAGCGCGGGCGTGCAGGTGGACTCCGGCACCGGCAGCTCCTCGCCGCGGGAGTCGACCACCGAGGTGATCGCGACGGGCGTGCAGGTCGTGCCGCCGGTGGCGAAGCCGGCGAAGGCGGTGGCCATCGAGAGCGGGGCGACGGACTGGCTGCCGAGCACGTTCGCCGGCAGCGGGTCGAACGGTCCGTCGCCCGATCGCCCGCCGGCCTTGTGGATGCCGAGCGAGGTCGCCGTGTCCATGATCCCGCAGAGGTCCAGCTGCGAGGCCATCGCGATGTACCCGGAGTTCACCGAGTTCCGGGTGGCGTCGAGCACCGACATCACGCCGCCGGAGCCCTCGGCGTTGCCGAACCGGTACTCGGTGCTGGGCTCCAGCACGGTGCACGGCGCGGAGAACTCGCTGAACCGGTAGGAGAACCGGGTCGCGTTCACCGTCTCGGACAGGCTGTGCCCCTGCTTCAGCCACTGCGCGAGGGTGAAGGGCTTGAACGTCGAGCCCGGCGGGAACCCGCTGCCGCCGCCGTAGCGGAAGTCCGTGGAGTAGTTGACGGCGGTCTCGCGGTCGCCGTGCTCCTCGGTGTTGTTGTAGACGCGGTTCTGCGCCATCGACGTGATCCGCCCGGTGCCGGGCTCGACCGTCACGAGGGCCGTGGCGACCCCCGACGGGTCGTCGACGGGCACGCCGGCACGCACCTGCTCGTCCGCGATCGCCTGCTCACGCGGGTCGAGCGTCGTGGTGATGGTGAGCCCGCCGCGGTACAGCAGGTCGATGCGCTCGGCCTCGGTCTCGCCGAACGCCGGGTCGTCGCGGATGAGCTTGGTGACGTAGTCGCAGAAGAACCCGGAGCCGGGCACCGCGGCGCCGGCCGCCATGCAGCCGACGACGGGGTCGGTGACGCGCAGGGTGCTCCGCAGGGTGGTGGCGGCGCCCTCGGTGTACTCCGCCCGGCTGATGTACCCCTGCTGCCGCATCAGCCGCAGCACGACGTCCCGGCGGTCCCGGGCGGCGCGCGGGTTGCGGAGCGGGTCGGTCGCCGTGGGGCTCTGCGTGATGCCCGCGATGGTGGCCGCCTCCAGGTACGTGAGCTCCGAGGCCGGCTTGGAGAAGTACCGCTCCGCGGCGGCCTGCACCCCGTAGGTGTTGACCCCGAACTGGGCGATGTTGAGGTACGCCTCGAGGATCTGGTCCTTGGTCAGCTCCTTCTCGAGCGCGATCGCGAGCTTCGCCTCCCGGAGCTTGCGGGCGTACCCCTCGGCGCCGCTCGCCTCCCGGGCGGCGTCGGCGGCGGCGAGGTCGCCCTGGCGCACCGCCCGCTCGACGAGGACGTTCTTGATGTACTGCTGCGTGAGCGTGGACGCGCCCTCGGTGCGCTGCGGGTGCTGGAGGTTCCGCACGAACGCGCGCATCATGCCCTCGGGGTCGATGCCGCCGTGGCGGTAGAACCGCTTGTCCTCCGTCGCGACGACGGCGTCGCCCATCGGCTCGGAGATCGCGTCGAGCGGGACGACCTCGCGGTTCTCCGCCCAGAAGACGGCGAGCTGCGTGCCGTCCGCGGCGTGCAGCGTGGAGCGCTGCGAGAGCGGCGGGCGCTCGAGCTCCGTCGGCAGGTCCTCGAACGCCTCGACCGCGAGGTCGGTCGTCCCGTCCGCGACCGCGACGGTGGGCAGCACGAGGGCGGCGGTCAGCAGGCCGCCCGCCCCGGCCACGAGCACGTACGCGACCAGCAGCGCGACGACCCGGACGATGGACATGCGTCGCGGCCCCCCTGCCATGCCGCCACGCTAGGCCAGGTCGGGCCCGGCGTGCCCGGGGAACGGCACGATCCGTCTCAGGTCCACCCGGCCGCCGGTGCCTATCCTGCGGGGGTGGACGTCCCCTCGGTGCAGCCCCCGGGGCCCGCGGCGGTGCCCCGCGCGGAGCCCGACCCCGTCGCGCGGGCGGACCGGTTCCTGGTGCGCGGCCGGCTCGAGCAGCTCCCGCGGCGCCGTGCCGACCGGGACCTGGTGCTGCGCCGCCTGGCGCACGGCGTCCTGCCCGAGATCGACGAGCCGGTCGCCGAGCGCGAGCTCACCGCCCGGCTCGCCGAGGTGGGGCGCGACCCCGTCGGGCTGCGCCGCGAGCTCGTGGAGGCCGGCCTCGTGACGCGCACCCGGGACGGCGCGGAGTACTGGCGCACCCGCGTGACGGAGTTCGACGCGCTGTAGCGCGCGGCTCCGGCCGGCGATGACGGCGCGGGCGGCGCGGGCGGGTGTCAGCCCGGCGCCACGCCCGCGGTGTGCCGCGGCAGGTCGTCGTCGCCGAGGTCCGTGCGCCACACGCCGACCACGCGGAGCCCGGCGACGTCGAGGTGCGGTGCGACGACGTGGTCCAGCGGGGTGGGCCAGTCGGGCGCCGTGAGCCGTTCCCGGGCCAGCGGACGGCCCGCGTCGTCGTGCACCGTGAGGGTCCACACCAGGTCGCCGTCGCCCGCCGCCCCGGGGGAGTGCACGGCCACGGTGCGGGCGCGGGAGAGCGTCCCCTCGTCGAGCGCCGCCAGCCGCGGCAGGTCCTCGTGGTGCGCCATCGCCCCTCCGTCCGAGCAGCATGATGCTCGTCCGGACCGGGCGTCGTCTCGCCCCGCGGCGGGTGAAGCAGGGCGGCGGCACGACGAAGCCCCGTCCGCTGTGCGGCGAACGGGGCTTCGAGGGTGGTGGCTCCGACCGGCGTCGATCCGGTGACCTTTCGATTTTCAGTCGAACGCTCTACCAACTGAGCTACAGAGCCTCGGGACGACGACGCCGGCCCTGGTGGACCGGCGCTGTCGAGCGACCCCGACGGGACTTGAACCCGCGACCTCCGCCGTGACAGGGCGGCGCGCTAACCAACTGCGCTACGGGGCCTCGTAGTGAGACCTATTCTTCCACATGCACCGGCTCGTACCCCCAACGGGATTCGAACCCGTGCTACCGCCGTGAAAGGGCGGGGTCCTGGGCCGCTAGACGATGGGGGCTTGCGCCCCTGACGTCGAGGCGTCTTCAGACCGGTGACGATCATACGGGTAGGAACGCCGAACGCCAAAGTCGGCCAGGATGGGCCCCGTGGTGGACATGTCGCGGGAGGACTTCGAGGACGCCGTCCGGGACGGCCTGGACCTGATCCCGCCGGAGCTGGCGGCCCGGATGGACAACGTCGTCGTGCTGGTCGAGGACGACCCGCCGGCGGACGACCCCGAGCTGCTCGGGCTGTACGAGGGCGTGCCGCTGACGGAGCGCGGGGAGTTCTGGGCGGCGGGGTCGCTGCCGGACCGCATCACGATCTACCGGAACCCGACGCTCGCGCTGTGCGCGGACCGGGACGAGGTCGTCGAGGAGGTCGCCGTCACCGTGGTGCACGAGGTGGCGCACCACTTCGGGATCGACGACCGGCGGCTGCACGAGCTCGGCTGGGGCTGACGAGGTGCCCCCGGGGGGTGTCGGGGGCCCTGGCTACGCTGCCGGGATGACCGGAGCCAGCCCCGCCCGCACGCGCCTCGGCGTCGTGATCCTCCCGCAGCAGCGCTGGGCGCAGGCCCGGCACACCTGGCGCCGCGCCGAGGAGTACGGGTTCGACCACGCCTGGACCTACGACCACCTGGCGTGGCGGTCGCTCGCGGACGAGCCGTGGTTCGCGACGGTGCCCCTGCTCGCGGCGGCGGCCGCCGTCACCGAGCGGATCCGGCTCGGCACGTGGGTCGCGTCGCCGAACTTCCGGCACCCCGTGCCGTTCGCGAAGGACGTCATGGGCCTCGACGACGTCGCGGGCGGGCGGTTCCTGCTCGGGCTCGGGGCCGGAGGCGAGGGGTTCGACGCGGGCGTGCTCGGGCCGGCGCCGACGCGCGGCGAGCGCACCCGCCGGTTCGAGGAGTTCGTCGAGCTGCTGGACCGGCTGCTGACCCACCCGGAGACGGAGCACGAGGGCACGTTCTACGCCGCCCACGGGGCCCGGATGCACCCGGGCACGATCGCGCGGCCGCGCACGCCGTTCGTCGTCGCCGCGAACGGCCCGCGCACGATGGCGCTCGCGGCGCGGTTCGGCCAGGGCTGGGCGACCTACGGCCCGTCGTTCGCGCCGGAGGACGTGACGGGCCCGGTGTCCGCCGCGCAGGAGGCGTGGTGGTCCGGGCTGGCCGGGATGGTGGACCAGGTCCGGGAGGTCGCCGCGCGGGAGGCCCCGGGCGGGCGGGTGCCCGACCTGTACCTCAGCCTCGACGGGGCACCGGTGTACTCGCTGGAGTCGCCGGAGGTGCTGGTGGAGGGCGTCGAGCGCGCGACGGCGCTGGGGTTCTCCGACGTCGTCGTGCACTGGCCGCGCGAGCGGGGGATCTACGCCGGCTCGGAGGACGTCATGGCCGAGGCGCTGTCCCGGCTCGGGCGCTGACCGGGGCCCTGCGTGCCGGTCCCCGGCCCCGGCCCGCGTGCAGGTCCCGGCCCGCGCGGTCCGTGCCCGGCGGTGTCAGGGCTGGGCCTGGCGGGCCTCCCACGCGCTGGCGACCATCTCCGTGAGCGTGTGCCGCATGACCCAGTCGAGGTCGCGCGCCGCGGCCTCGCCGGACGCCACGATCCGGGCGGGGTCGCCCGGCCGGCGCGGCGCGACCTCGGGCTCGAACGCGATGCCCGTGCCCTGGGCCATGGCGGTCATGATCTCGCGCACGGAGACGCCGTCCCCGGAACCGAGGTTGTAGACCGCCTGGAGCGGCCGGTCCTCCGCCAGGGCGCGGGCGGCCGCCACGTGCGAGACGGCGAGGTCCGCGACGTGGACGTAGTCGCGCACGCACGTCCCGTCCGGCGTCGGGTAGTCGTCGCCGTTGATGCGGGGCGTGCGGCCGGCCGCGAGGGCGTCGAGCACCAGCGGGAACAGGTTGTGCGGGCTCGTGTCGGAGAGCTCCGGGCTGCCGGAGCCCACGACGTTGAAGTACCGCAGAGACGTGTGGCGGAGCCCCGTGGCGCGCGCCTGGTCGCGCAGCAGCCACTCGCCGATGAGCTTCGACTCGCCGTACGGGGACTCGGGGGCGGTCGGGGTCTCCTCGGTGACGAGGTCGACGTCCGGGGTGCCGTAGACGGCCGCGCTGGAGGAGAACACGATGCGCCGGACGTCCGCGGCGGCCATCGCCTCGAGCAGGTGCGCCGTGCCCGTGACGTTCTGCTCGTAGGTGTGCAGCGGCCGCTGGACGGACACCCCGGCGTACTTGAAGCCCGCGAGGTGCACGACGCCGGTGACCCCGTGCGTGCGCAGCGCGTCGGTCACGAGGGCGGTGTCGAGCACGGACCCCTCGACGAACGGCACGTCCCCGGGGACGAACCGGCGGTGCCCGGACGAGAGGTCGTCCAGCACCACGGCGGGGATGCCCACCTGACCGAACGCCCGCACCACGTGCGACCCGATGTACCCCGCGCCTCCGGTGACCATCCACATGGACCGCAGCCTAGCGCGCCGGTGGTGCTTTCTGCTCGGATCCGGTGGTTCCTGTGCGTTTGCCGGGCGTTGCCGGCGGCTGCCGACGCCCTCCCCGGCGACCGGGCGGCCGGAGTGGCTCGTGGAGAGCCCGCCGATGCGGCAGAGTGCTCGTGAAGGCGCTCACCACCGGTGGTGCGGAGGGAGATGCTCAGTATGCTGAGCACCTCGCTCGAGCCCAGGGGAGGACGCGTGCGCAGGACACGCAGCACGGCCGACGGCACGCACGCGCCCGCGCGCGTCGGCCTGGCCCCGGACGCCCCGGCGGCGCACCTGGTCCTGCCCGTGGAGGCGGGAACGGACGACCTCGCCGCCCGCGTCGAGCAGGGCCTGGCCGAGGTGCGGCTGCTGCTGGTCGACGAGGTCGCGCGGCGCCGGGCCCGCGCCCGCGAGCTGGCGCCCGAGCACGCCGCCCTCTGGCGCGCCGTGGGCGACCAGATCGGCGGGCGGCTCATGCGCCCCCGGCTCACGCTCGCCGCGTACCTGGGCCTCGGCGGCACCGACCTGGCCGGCGCGGCGCCGGTCGCGGCGGCGCAGGAGATGCTGCACACCGCGATGCTCGTGCACGACGACGTGCTGGACCACGACGACACCCGTCGCGGCCGGCCCAACGTGACCGGCAGCGCGCGGCGGCGGCTCGCCGCGAACGGCGTGACTGGTCCGGCCGCGGAGGCGCCGGTGCTCGCCGCCGGCCTGCTCGGCGGCGACCTCGCGCTGGCCGCCGCGTTCGAGCTGGTCGCCGGCGCCCCCGTGCCCGCCGAGGTGCGCCTGCGCGTCGTGCAGGACCTCGCGCGCGCGGTCGACACCACCGTGGCCGGGGAGCTCCTCGACGTCACCGGCAGCCTGCACGGCCCGACCGCGGTGGACGCGCTGCGGGTCGCCGAGCTGAAGACCGCTGTGTACTCCTGCTGCACGCCGCTCGCGGCCGGGGCGCTGCTCGCGGGCGCGGACGACGGCGTGCTCGGCGTGCTCGACCGGTTCGGCACCGCCTTCGGGATCGCGTTCCAGCTCCTCGACGACGAGCTCGGCGTCTTCGGCGACCCGGCGGTCACGGGCAAGTCGACGCTCTCCGACCTGCGCGAGGGCAAGCGCACGGAGCTGCTGCGCCTGGCCTACCTCCGGGCGGACGCCCCCGGGCGGGCGGTGCTCGACGCGGCCGTCGGGCGGCACGACCTCACCGAGGCCGAGGCCGACCGCGTCCGCGAGGTCATGGTGCGCTCGGGCGCGCTGGACGAGTCGCGCCTCGTCCGCGCCGACGCCCTGCGGACGGCCCGCACGACCGCCGACGAGGGGCTGCCGGCCGGGCTCGCCGCGTACCTCGGCTCGCTCGTGGCGGTCGTGGCGGGGACGACCCCGTGACCGCGACGCCGGGCACCGGGGTCCGGGCGGCGTCGGCCGCGCTGTACGACCGCACCGCCGCCCGGGCCAGCCGCGCGGTGCTCGCCGGGTACTCGACGTCGTTCGGCCTGGGCACGCGGCTGCTCGGCCCGCGCGCCCGGCACGACATCGAGGCGGTCTACGCGCTGGTGCGGATCGCCGACGAGGTCGTCGACACCCGCGGCGGCGCGGACGCCGCGGCCCTGCTGGACGAGCTGGAGGCGCAGACCGGCCGGGCGCTGGGGTCCGGGTGGTCGACGAACCTCGTCGTGCACGCCTTCGCCCGCACCGCGCGCCGCGTCGGCATCGGGCACGCCGAGGTCGACCCGTTCTTCGCGTCGATGCGCGCCGACCTGACCGTGCGGGTGCACGACCGCGCCTCCTACGAGCGGTACGTGTACGGCTCCGCCGAGGTGGTCGGGCTCATGTGCCTGCAGGTGTTCCTCAACGCCGACCGTCGTCCCGGCGAGCCCGTCCGCCGCCCCGACGCCGCGACCGTGGACGGCGCCCGGGCGCTGGGCGCGGCGTTCCAGAAGATCAACTTCCTGCGCGACCTCGGCGCCGACGCGGGGGAGCTCGGCCGGTGCTACTTCCCGGGTGTGCCGGCGACGGGCCCCACCGACGCGCAGCTCGCGGAGATCCTCGCGGAGATCGGCGACGACCTGGCGCGCGCCCGCGCGGCGCTGCCGCGGCTGCCCCGCCGGGCCCGTGCGGCGGTCGCCGCGACGCTCGCGCTGTACGACCGGCTGCTGGCGGAGCTCGCCGCGACCCCGCCGGAGCAGGTGCTGGCGTCGCGGGTGCGCGTGAGCACGCCGCGCAAGGTCGCGGTGCTGGTGCGGACGCTCGCGGAGCAGGCGGCGGACGCGGTGCCCCGCCGGGGCGGCGCGGCCGGCGGCGCCGCGGCCAGCAGGACGGCGGCCGGCGCACCCGCGCCCGCCGCGACGGACGACGGAGGTGCGGCGTGACGGGTCGGGTGGTCGTGGTCGGCGGCGGGATCGGCGGCCTGGCCACCGCGGCCCTGCTCGCCCGGGGCGGCGCGCAGGTGACGCTGCTCGAGCGGCACGACCGGGTCGGCGGGCGCACGGGCACGCGGGAGCTCGACGGCTTCCGGTTCGACACCGGCCCGTCGTGGTACTTCATGCCCGAGGTGTTCGCGCACTTCTTCGCCCTGCTCGGCGAGCGCGTCGAGGACCACGTCGACCTGGTCCGGCTGGACCCGGCGTACCGGCTGTTCCCCGAGCCCGACCCGGCGCTCGGCCCGGACGCGCCGTCCGAGCCGTTCGAGGTCACCGCGGACCCCGAGCGGAACTGGGCCACGTTCGAGCGGCTCGAGCCCGGGGCCGGCGAGGCCCTGCGCCGGTACACCGAGCAGTCGACCGAGGCGTACCGCACCGCGCTGGACCACTTCCTCTACACGACGTTCGAGCGGCCGGACCGTGCCGTGACCGCGGACGTCGCGCGCCGGGCCGGGACGCTCGCGTCGCTGCTGACCCAGTCGCTGGCGCAGAAGGTCGCGCGCACCACGGACCACCCGGTGCTGCGGCAGGTGCTCGGCTACCACGCGGTGTTCCTCGGCTCGTCGCCCTACCGCGTGCCGGCGCTGTACTCCCTCATGAGCCACCTCGACCTCGTGGACGGCGTGCAGTACCCGCGCGGCGGCATGTACACCGTGATCGAGGCCATCGAGCGGCTCGCTGTCGCGCAGGGCGTCACCATCCGCACCGGCGCCGAGGTCGTCGGGGTCGAGGTCGACCCGGCGGCGCGCAGCGTCCGGCACCCCCGCCGCACGGGCACGGCGCGCGGCGTCCGGCTCGCGGACGGGGAGCTCGTGCCCGCCGACGTCGTCGTGTCCGGGGCGGACCTGTTCCACACCGAGACGGCGCTGCTGCCGCCCGAGCACCGCACGCTGCCGGAGTCCTGGTGGCAGGACCGCGCGCCGGGGATCTCCGCCCTGCTGGTGATGGCCGGCGTCCGGGGCGAGCTCCCGGAGCTCGCGCACCACTCGCTGTTCTTCACGCGCGACTGGCCCGGGAACTTCGACGCCATCCTCGGGCCGACGGTGCGGCCGGTGCCGGTGGGCCGGCTCCACGTCCCGGACACGGCGTCGCTGTACGTGTCGCGGACCACGGCGACCGACCCCGGTGCCGCCCCGCCCGGGCACGAGAACCTCTTCGTGCTGGTGCCGTTCCCGGCGGACCCGTCGATCGGCGCGGGCCCGGACGGGCAGGCGGAGCTCGACGCCCACGCGGACCGGTTCCTCGACCAGGTCGCGCGCTGGGCCGGCATCCCCGGCCTGCGCGAGCGGGTCGTGACGCGTCGGGTCGTCGGGCCCGCGGACTTCGCGCGCGACTTCTCGGCCTGGCGCGGGACCGCCCTCGGCATGGAGCACACCCTGGGTCAGAGCGCGATGTTCCGCCCCGGGGACCGCTCCCCGCGGGTCCCCAACCTGCTGCACGTCGGGGGCGGTACCGTGCCCGGCGTGGGGCTGCCGATGTGCCTGATCAGCGCCGAGCTGGTCGCCAAGCGCCTGCTCGGCGAGACCTCGCCGCGCCCGCTGCCCGCGCCGCTGCGCCGGGGCTTCCTCGCCGCTGCGCGCCCGCGCGGGGCGTGGGCGCCGGTGCTCGCGGCCGGTCCGGCGACGGAGCCCGACGGCTGCGAGCCGGCGGGGGCGTGGTGACCGCCCTCACCGGGTTCGCCTACCTCGGCGCGCTGCTGCTCTCGCTCGGCGGGCTCGCGATGATCGACCGCAGGTTCCGACTCGCGTTCTGGTCGCACCCGCGCCGCACCGCGCTGTGCCTCGCGATCGGCGTGGCGGGGTTCCTGCTGTGGGACGTGGCCGGGCTGCTGCTCGGCATCTTCTCCCGGGGTGAGAGCCCGCACATGACCGGGCTGCTGCTCGCCCCGGACCTGCCCGTCGAGGAGGCCGTGTTCCTCACGCTGCTCTGCTACGTCGCCCTCCTGGGGTGGCGGTGGTTCGACCGGCAGTCCGCGCTGCGGGAGCGGTTCCGGGGCGAGGAGGCGGGGCGGTGACCAACATCGTGCTCAACGTCCTCGTGCTGCTGGCGCTCGTGGTGGCGTCCTGGCGGGTGCTGCGGCGGGTGCGCCCGGGCCCGCTGGTCTGGACGGCCCTGCACCTGTGCCTGCTGACCATGGTGTTCGACACCGTGATGATCGCGGCCGACCTGTACGTCTTCGACGAGGACAAGATCCTCGGCGTCTACCTGTGGGGCGCGCCGCTGGAGGACTTCGCGTACGCGATCGCGGCGGCGCTCGCGATGCCGGTGCTGTGGACCGTGCTCGCGGGCCGGGAGGCGCGGCGGTCGGCCGCCGGTGCCGGGCCGGCCGCGACGCCGGGGGAGGGCGTGTGAGGCAGGTTCTCGCGGCCTCGCGGCCGTTCTCGTGGGTCAACACCGCCTACCCGTTCGCCACCGGCTACCTGCTGGCGACGGGGGGTCGCGTCGACGCGACGTTCGTCGTCGGCACGCTGTTCTTCCTCGTGCCGTACAACCTGCTGATGTACGGCGTGAACGACGTGTTCGACTACGCCTCCGACCTGCGCAACCCGCGCAAGGGCGGCATCGAGGGCGCGCTGGTCGACCCGGCGGCGGCCCGGGCCGTGCACCGCCGGATCCTGTGGGCGTCCGGGCTGTCGGTGCTGCCGTTCCTGGTCTGGCTGCTGGCCGTCGGGTCCGCGGCGGCCGCCGTGACCCTGCTGGTCGTCGTGTTCCTGGTCGTCGCCTACTCCGCTCCCGTGCTGCGGTTCAAGGAGCGCCCGGTGCTGGACTCGGCGACCTCCGCGATGCACTTCGTCGGGCCGCTGCTGTACGCGCTGGTGCTGGTGGGCGCCGACCTCGGGTCGCGCTCGGTGTGGCCCGTCCTGGTCGCGTTCGTGCTGTGGGGCATGGCGTCGCACGCGTTCGGCGCGGTGCAGGACGTGCGGGCGGACCGGGAGGGCGGCATCGGGTCCGTCGCCACCGTGCTCGGGGCGCACGCGACGGTCGTCGGGGCGACGGCGGCGTACCTCCTGGCGGCGGTCGTGCTGGTCGCGCTGCCGTGGCCGGGCTGGCTCGCCGCCCTGCTGCCCCTGCCCTACGCCGCGAACGCCGCGCGGTTCTGGTCCGTGCGGGACGAGGACTGCGAGCGGGCGAACGCCGGGTGGCGGGTGTTCCTGTGGCTCAACCTGGTGGTCGGGTTCCTCGTGACGATGCTGCTGATCGCGGTGGCGCTCACGGGCTGACGGCGTCGGCGTCGCCCGGCAGCGGGACGGGGGACTCGGGCAGGTCCGCCTCCGCGTCGAACGCCGGGGCGTGCAGCAGCGTCACGGTGGCCCAGCCGCGCAGCAGCAGCCCGGCGTCGGTGTCCTGCTCCCGCGAGGCCTGGTGCTCGGAGAACGTCAGCATGAGGTTGCCGTGCTCCACCTCGTGCACGCGCGCCTGGACGGCGCCGAAGGCCGCCAGCGGGGCGCGGCGCAGGCCGCGGACCTCGCCCGCGGGCCGGTCCGGGACGTTGAGGTTCACCACGCGGTCCGGCAGGTGCGGGCGGTCCCGCATCCACTCCAGCACGTGGCGGGCGTAGAGCCCCGCGGTGCCCCAGTGCTGCGGGCGGGCGTCCGCGAGGGAGACGGCCATCCCGCGGATGCCGTGCGTCGCGGCGGACAGGGCCGCCCCCACCGTCCCGGAGTGCAGCACGGCGTGCCCGGTGTTCGCGCCGCGGTTGACGCCGGACAGCACCAGGTCGGGCTTCGGGCCGAAGCCGCCGTGCGCCGCGACGAACGCGATCATCCCCGGGGCCGCGCGCACCGCGAAGGACGCGACCCCGCCCGGCAGCCCGGGCGCGTCCAGCCGGTCCACCACCAGGCGGCCGTCCCGCTCGGCGCCCAGCAGGGCGGCGCTCGCCCCGCTGGAGTCCCGCGCGGGCGCGGCGACCACGACCTCGTCCGCCCCGGCGTCCAGCGCGACCCGGGCGAGCACCGCCAGGCCCGGGGACTCGATCCCGTCGTCGTTCGTCACCAGCACCCGCATCGCCGCTCCCTCCTCAGTCGATCTCGCGGACCGTGATCTGCTCCGCGAACCGCTCGATCTGCTCCCGGTGGCCCGTCCCCAGCCCGCGCCGCGTCACGTTCAGGGCCCCCGCCGCCGCGCCGAGCCGGGCGGCCTCGGTGAGCCGCAGCCCGCGCCCGACCCCGACGGCCGTGCCGGCCGTCATCGAGTCGCCGGCGCCGCGGTGGTCCACGGTCGTGACCGACGGGGGCACGATCTCCGCGACGCCCTCCGCCGTCACCAGCAGCGCCGGCTCCGCGGCGCGCGACACCAGCATCGCGCCGACCTGCCCGGCCGGCACCGCGTCCGCGCCCTGCCCGCCCGGGGGCGCCGGCACGTCGCGCAGCAGCCGCCGGGCGCCCGCGCGCAGCGACGCCACGGAGTCGTCCGCGGCCAGCCCCGCGTCCACGAGCTCCTCGTGCGACATCTTCAGCACGTCGGCACCGGCCTCCGCGGCGGCGACGGCGGCCTTGCCGGACAGGTCCGCGACGGTCCGCACCCCGGCGGCCCGCAAGTCCCCGACCAGGCGGCCGAAGAACGACGGCGGCAGCAGCGGCGTCGGGTACGCGCCGGTGACGACGCACACGTCCGCGTCCAGCGCCTCCACCAGGACGGTGCCGTACAGGTCGTCGAGCTCGTGGCGGTCCAGGCGGGCCGGTGGCATGAACGCCAGCTCGGTGCGCTCACCGCCGCGGCGGTCGTGCAGGTACGCGCCGTTGCCGCCGGCGTACGACACGCGCCGCACCCGCAGGTTCTCGACCTCCGCCAGGTGGCCGAGCACGGTGCCGGCCTCCCCGCCGAAGGGTCCGCAGACGACCACGTCCGCGCCCAGCGAGTACGCCATCCGCGCCACCCAGAGGCCCTGGCCGCCCGGGTGGACGTGGATCTCCGGCGTCACGTCGTCCGAGCCGTTCTCGAGCGTGACGGTGAGGATCGGCGTGGGTGCGAGCACGCACACGCGCGGGTTGCGGCTGGTCGGCACGGGCGGCCTCCGGGGCGTCCACCGGGCGGGGATCCCATGCTGACGTGCGGCGACGCGGTCCGCACGTCCAGGCCGGCCGCACCGGTGCGCCCGCCGCGGGGCCGCCGGGCGTGTGCAGGTCGTGCGCAGGGTCCGCGAGGGCCGCCCGCTGCGGTGGAGGGGTCCGGGCGCCGCGTGGTCGGATGGGCGCCGTGATCCCTGCAGCCGTCGAGTCCGAGACCGCCGAGACCGCCCGGGACGTCCTCGTCCCGGTGCTGTCCGTCGCCGGTGCCGTCGTCGCCGCCCTGCTGGTGGCCGTCGTCATCGGCGCCCTGGTGCGGTCGGTCGCCAAGAAGTCCGTCATCGCCGCCGACCTGTCCCGGCGGTCGAAGCACGCCCTGCGGGCCGTGCTCGTCGTGATCGCCGTCTGGATCGCCCTGCGCATCTCGGTGCCGGCGGACACGTGGCAGTCCTCCGGCTGGATGCGGGCCGCGGGCCACGTCCTGCTCATCGCGCTGATCGTCGCCGTCACCTGGCTGGTGGGCACGCTCGCGTTCGTCGTCGAGGACGCCGCCCTGTCCCGCTACCGGGTCGACGTGAAGGACAACCGGCACGCCCGCCGCGTCCGCACGCAGATCCAGGTGCTGCGCCGCATCACGGTCGCCGTGCTCGTCGTCGTCGCCACCGCGGCCGTGCTGCTGACGTTCCCGGGGGTGTCCGCGTTCGGGGCGAGCCTGCTGGCGTCCGCCGGCGTGCTGTCGATCGTCGCTGGCCTCGCGGCCCAGAGCAGCCTCGCGAACGTGTTCGCCGGCCTGCAGCTCGCGTTCACCGACGCGATCCGGGTGGACGACGTCGTCATCGTCGAGGACGAGTGGGGCCGCATCGAGGAGATCACGCTGACCTACGTCGTCGTGCACGTCTGGGACGACCGCCGGCTGATCCTGCCCTCGACCTACTTCACGCAGACCCCCTTCCAGAACTGGACCCGTCGCGCCGCGGAGCTGCTCGGGACGGTCGAGATGGACGTCGACTGGCAGGTCCCCGTCGACGACCTGCGCGGCGAGCTCAACCGCCTGCTCGCGGCGACCGACCTGTGGGACCACCGCGTCGGCATCCTGCAGGTCACGGACGCCGTCAACGGGGTGGTGCGGCTGCGCGCGCTCGCGAGCGCCGTCGACGCGCCGACGCTGTTCGACCTGCGCTGCTACCTGCGCGAGGGGCTGGTCGCGTACCTGCAGCAGGCCGCGCCGCAGGGGCTGCCGCGCACGCGCATCGAGACGACCCGCGGCGCCGAGCCGGCCGTCGGCGGGTCGGCACGCCCGGAACCCCCGCGGCCGGTCGCCCCGGCCGTCGAGGGCGGTCAGCAGGACGCCCGCCTGTTCACCGGGAGCGTCGAGGCGCTGGAGCGCTCGCGGTCGTTCGCCGGCCCGGGCGAGGACGTCATCGCCGAGCGCGAGGAGCACGCGGCCGAGGCGCGCGCGCAGGAGGAGGCGCCCGCGGGGCGGACGTCCGGCGGCAGGACCGTGGGCGTCGTCGCGGCGCCCGGGACGGCGGCGGTGCCCGCCGCGGCCCCGCCGGCCGGGGACGTGCCGGACGGGTCGGACGAGTCGGACGAGTCGGACGACCGCGCGCCGCAGGCGCCGGCGGGCGCGGTCCCGGAGGCCGTGGAGTCTGTCCGTTCGGAGGCTCCGACGGGGCAGGGCGCTCCGACCGGTGCGGTCGCGCGCGACGAGACGCCCCTCCGTTCGGAGGCTCCGACGGGGTCGGGCGCGCTGACCGGCGCGGCCGTGGACGGCTCCGCCCGGCCTGAGCCCCTGCCCGCGTCGGCCCCCCGTTCGGAGGCGGGCAGGGATGCGGCGGCCCAGGCGGACGCCCGGGAGTCGGGCACGGAGGTCCGCGTGCCGCGGACGGACGAGACCCAGCTCATCGACCCGGCGGGGCCGGGCACGATGGTGCTGCCGGCGGTCGGGGAGGACGCACCCGGATCGGCCGACCAGGACCGGTCGGCCGGTGAGGGCGTCGCCCAGCCTCCGACCCGGCGGTCGGTCCGTAGCGCCCCGCGCGACCCGCGCTGACGCCCTCCGCGGCCTCGCGAGCCGTCGCCGAGAGTCCAGGACACGCCGGCGCGCGGCCGGGAAGCCGGGCGAGTCCTGGACTCTCGGCGCGCATGCGGGTCGGGTGAGCGCGCATGCGGACTGGCCGCGCGGGCGGGGGTGTGAGCGGGCATGCAGGGCGGTGGGCGCGCACGCGGGGTCGGGTGCGCGGGCGCGTAGCGTCCCTGCGAACCGCGGTGCTGTCCACCGGGCTCCGCGCAGCGGACACCCGCGGTCTTGCCCAGCGGACGCCGGGTTGCAGCCTCCCGGGATCCTGCCGACGGTGGAAGGGTCCGATGGCCGGTCCGCCCCTGGTGTCCCGGCCGCCACCGGCAACGAGAGGAGCCCCCGTGCTCACCTTGACCGACAACGCCAGCACCGCCGTCCGTGACCTGACCACGCGTGCCGGGCTTCCCGACTCGGGTGGTCTGCGGATCGCCGAGTCGCAGCAGCAGCTCGGTTCGTTCGAGCTGGCCCTCGTCCCGGAGGCCGTGCCCGGGGACGAGGTCATCGCGTCCGACGGTGCCACCGTCTTCGTCCCGCCGGAGACGGCGACCGCTCTGGCGGACCTCACGCTCGACGCGGACCCGTCCGCGGCCGGCAGCCCCGGCTTCACGCTCGCGCCGCAGGCCTGAGCCTCCCGTGACGGCGACGAGGGCTCGCGCAGCCGCTGGTGCGGATGTGCGAGCCCTCGTCGTGCCGGGCGTGGTGCCGTGCGGTGTCCCACCGTCCGGCCCGGGCCCGGCACGGTCCGACGGTGGTCTCCCACCACCGCCGGACCGGGTCGGTGCCCCCGTGGGGGCGGACGCTCAGACGCGGGCGCCGCGGCGTCCGGTCAGGGCGCCGTAGATCAGCAGCACGACGATCGAGCCGCCGATCGCGAGGAGCCACGTCTGCAGGGACCAGAAGTCCTCGAGCGGTGCGTCGAACAGCACGCTGCCGAGCCAGCCGCCCAGCAGGGCCCCGACGACACCGAGCAGCAGCGTCACGAACCACCCTCCGGCCTGGCGGCCCGGGAGGATCGCCTTGGCGATCGCACCGGCGATCAGGCCGAGCAGCAGGAATGCGAAGAATCCCATCGGACACCTCCAGGTGACGTGGTGCGGTCGGGGATGACCGTCGCACGCCCGGCCCGGTCCCGCATCCGGAAGCGCTGCCCAGCGGCAGGTGAGCCGGTGCCCGGCCGGTGCCGTCCGGGTTCCGTGCCCGTCCCGTCCGCGCTCCGCGCCGGGTCCGGCGCCCGGGGTCAGGCGGCCGGCACGAGGTCGAACGCGTTGCCCTCCGGGTCCGTCAGGCTGACCCACCGCGCGGTCCCGCCGACCGCTCCGACCCGGCGGGCGCCGAGGCGCACGAGGCGCTCCGACTCGCGCTCGAGGTCGGTGGTGACCAGGTCGAGGTGCAGGGTGTTGCGGACGACGCCGCCGGGCTGCACGCGCTCGAAGGCGAGCCGGGGGGCGCCGGCGTCGGGGAGCACCTCGGCGCGCTCGGGGCTGGCGCCGGGTGCGACGTCCCGGCCGAGCGCGGCGGCCCAGAACAGGGCGACGGCGTGCGCGTCGTAGGCGTCGAAGGTGAGTCCGCGGAAGGTGCTGGCCATGGGGTGCCTCCATCGAGCGGGGCGGTCGTGTGGGGTCCGGGGCGGCAGCTGCCGCGGGGCCGGGAGGGGGTCGCGCGGCGTCGACGGATCGGCGGGGGCGGCGTACCCTGGGAACGAAACGGAGGAGACTCTCGTTTCGTCCAGAACTCTAACCGGAGGGCCCTCCGGATCGCAAGAAGGGAATCGTCGTGACCACCGCACCCGCCGCCAAGCCGCTGCGCGCCGACGCCGCACGCAACCGCGCCCGGCTGCTCGCGGTGGCGGCCGAGGCCCTCGCGGAGGACCCGGACACGCCGCTCGAGGCGATCGCCCAGCGCGCGGGCGTCGGGATCGGCACCCTGTACCGCCACTTCCCGGAGCGCGGCGCGCTGGTCGAAGCCGCGTACCGCCAGGAGGTCACGGCGCTGTGCGACGCCGCACCCGCGCTGCTCGGGCAGGTCCGCCCCGCCGCCGACGCCCTGCGGGAGTGGATGGCGCGGTTCGTGCGCTACGCCGCGACCAAGCGGGGGATGGGCGCCGCGCTGCGCACCGCCGTCGGGTCGGACTCGTCGCTGTTCGCCGAGACCAGGACCCGCATCATCGCGGCCATCGACGTGCTGCTCGACGCGGGACGGGCGGACGGCTCCGTCCGCGGGGACGTCGACGGCGAGCAGGTGATGCTCGCCATGGGCTGCGTGTGGAACGTCCCCGACTCCGACCGGTGGGCCGACCGTGTGCGGGGCCTGCTGGACCTCGTGGTCGACGGCCTGCGCTACGGCGCGGGGGACGCCGCGCGCTGAGGCGGCGGGGCGGCGGTGCCCCGCTCCCGCGCGACCCGGTACGACCGCCGGCGCACCCGGGCGGCCCAGCCCGGCACCGTCATCGGCGCATGGCGCACCGGGTCGAATCGCAGCGCGTCGTCGTCGCCGTCGTCCGCCGCCGGCGGGCAGGTCAGCCGCCCGCACCGTCGCCAGGCCCCGCCGGGCCGCGCGGACAGCAGCAGCAGGTCGACCCCGTCGCGCGGCGCGCCCGGCACCGGGACCGCGGCGAGCACCACGCCGCGCCCGTCCTCGTCGACGAACGGCATGATCGTCGAGAACGGACCGCGGGACGGGCGCAGGCGCGGCACCAGCGCGAACCGGCCGAGGCGCCCCAGGCCCGTCGAGGACAGCAGCAGGTCCTGCTCGCGGCCGTCCCGCCACCACCGCACCGCGAGGCCCCCGACGTCGGGCAGCGGTGCCGGCAGGCCGGCCGAGCGGGACACCCGCACGAGCGCCGGGACCACGGCCGGCGCACCGAGCTCCCGGGCGCCCGGCGCGCCCGCGTCGTCGAGCAGCAGGACGCCGCGGTGCACCACGCCCCGCGGGTGCAGCGGCCGGGGCGACCGGCGCAGCACCCCCACGGCCCGGACCGCGACGGCGAGGACCGCGCCGGCGGCGTCGGCCACCGGCGCGGTCCCCGTGGTCCGGTGCCGGCCGGCCCCGGGGGTCGTGCGGTCCGCGGTCAGGCGCGGGCCGACCGGGCGGTGCGGTCGCGACGCGGCCACAGGGCGATCGCCAGGCCGGCGAGCGCCGAGACGACGTGCAGCCCGTTGTCGGCGCCGTTGATGTTGAGGATGTTGGCGTCGGGGTTGTTCGCCACGACCAGCCCGTAGACGAACGTCGCGCCGTAGCCGACGAACAGCAGCCAGCCGTACGTCCGGGCGCGGGACGCGGTGGACCACAGGGCGATGCCGGCCAGGCCGATGACGATGTGCACGACGTTGTGCAGCGGGTTGATGGCGAACCCGACGAGCGTCTGCGAGTGGTCGTGCTCGGTGAAGCCGTCGAACCCGGTGACGAGGAACCCGGCGAGGCCCACGACCAGGTAGACGATCCCGATCACCAGGGCGAGCCACTGGTGCGGCTGGCGCTCGGACGTCACCGCGGTGCCGGCAGGGGTGGGTGCGGTCATGGCGGACTCCTTCGCGCGGCCCGGCTCGACACCGGGCCGGCGTCGTCGGGGCCGCGTGCAGTGGCGGCGCGCCTGGTCTCGACGCTGGTTCAGCCCGGCCAGCATCACCCGGCACCCCGCCGGGCGCATCCCGGCCCGGTCGGGCGCCGCTCGCCGTGCGGGGGCGGCCGGGGCGGGTGATGCTCGACGGCGACGCCCCTGCCGCCGACCACCCGGGAGCCCCGATGTCCTCCGACGAGAGCCCCGCCCTGCGCGCGGTGCGCCGCCTCGAGCGTGCCGCCGGCCTGGACGCCGCGGTCGACCGGGTGCGCCCGGCCGTGCAGTCCGCGCTGCGCGCCGCCCCGGGGGTCGCGCGGCTGCTGCACGGCAAGCCCCTCGGCCACGCGGCCCACCCGATCGCGACGGACGCGCCGATCGGGTTCTGGGTCAGCGCGAGCGTGCTCGACCTGGCCGGCGGGGACGACTCGCACCGCGCGGCGGACACGCTGCTGGGTCTCGGGATCCTGTCGGCCGTGCCGGCGTCGGTCACCGGGCTCGCGGACTGGGCGGTCTCGGGCCGGCGCACCCAGCGCGTGGGGGCCGTGCACGCCGCGCTGAACACCGTCGCCCTCGGCCTGTACGGCGGCTCGTGGCTGCTGCGGCGGCGCGGGCACCGCGGGCTGGGCGTCGCGGTCGCGCTCGGGGCGGGCGGGGTGCTGGGTGCCTCCGGCTACCTGGGCGGGCACATGGCGTCCCGGCTCGGCGCCCCGCCGCGCAGCGCGTCGGGTCCCGCGGAGCCGGCGACCGACCGCCCGCTGGGAGGGTTGCGCGCGGCCGGCGCCTGAGGGGAGGCGCGCGGCCGGCGTCAGGCGGGCCGGGAGATCGCCTCGGCGCCTGCCAGCGTCCGCGTCAGCACGCTCGTGAGCGTGCCCCGGGCCCCGGCCTGCGCCCACTCGCGCAGCGCGACCGTGAGCCCGGTGAGCGCCAGCGCGGCGGCGAGCTCGGCGGTCGCGTCGGGCGTCCCGCGCTCGCGGAGCGCCCGGACGACCGCGGCGGCGAGCCCGGCGTTCTTGGCGAGGTCCCGCTCCTGGAGCTCCGGGTGGGACGCGATCACGCGCTGCCGCCGGACGACGCCGTCGGGGTGCTCCTGGATCCGGGCGGCGGCGGCGTGGGCGGCCGCGGTGGCGGCGTCCCACGGCGTCGCGCCGGGTGGCGCCCCGGCGACGGCGGCCGTGAGCAGCTCCTCGTACGCCGGGCCGCCGGCGAACAGCACCTCGCGCTTGTCGGTGAAGTGCCGGAAGAACGTCCGCTCGGTGAGCCCGGCGGCCTCCGCGATCTGGGCGGTCGTCGTCTGCTCGTAGCCCTGGGTGTCGAACAGATCCAGGGCGGCGCGCAACAGCCTCCCGCGCGAGTCCGGCTCCCAGCGTCCCACCGGTGCAGCATACGTGATGACAGTCGCTGACATCGAGGAGTACGGTGACGGCAGTCGCTGACATCACTCGGCGGCTCCCGCTCAGGAGGACCCCATGAAGATCTTCGTCACCGGTGCCTCGGGACACATCGGCTCCGCCGTCGTCCCGCTGCTCCAGGCGGCCGGGCACGACGTGCTCGGCCTCGCCCGCTCCGACGCCTCGGCCGCCGCGCTCGAGGGGCGCGGTGTCGACGTGCTGCGCGCCGACCTCGCCGACCTCGACGCCCTGCGGGGTGCCGCGGCCGGGTCGGACGGCGTGGTGCACCTCGCCTTCGTCCACGACTTCACCGACTTCGACGGCGCCGCGGCCACCGACCGGGCCGCCGTCGAGGCCATGTCCTCGGCGCTGGTCGGCACCGGGCGCCCGTTCGTCTGCGCGTCGGGCACACCCGTCATCCCCGGCAGGGTCGCCACCGAGGAGGACCTCCCGGCCGTCGGCGGCTCGCTCGGGGCCCGCGCCGAGACCGGCCGCGCGCTGCTGGCGCTCGCCGACCAGGGTGTGCGCAGCTCGCTGGTCGGGCTGCCGCGCACCGTCCACGACGACCACGGGAACGGCGGGTTCGCCGCCGGTCTTGCCGCGATGGCCCGGCGGTCCGGTGTGTCCGGCTACGTCGGTGACGGCACCGCGCGCTGGCCCGCCGTGCACGTGGACGACGCGGCGGCGGCCTTCGTGGTCGCCCTGGAGCGCGCGCCCGGCGGCAGCGTGCTGCACGCCGTGGGGGAGGAGGGCGTCACCCTGCTCGACACCGCCACTGCCATCGGCCGTGCGCTCGACGTCCCGGTGCGGCCCGTCGAGCCGGAGCAGCTCGGGTTCCTCGGGTCGCTCGCCGGCATCGACCAGCCGGCCTCGGCAGCTCTCACGCGGGAGCGGTACGGCTGGGAGCCGGGCGGCCGGGGGCTGCTGGAGTCGCTCGCGGGTCTCGCGCGCGCCTGACGTCGCCGGCCGGGCGGTCGCCGCGGGTGGGGCGCCGCGGACGACCGCCCGGCCCGCCGGTCAGCGGGAGGAGCCGCCCCGCGCCGCGTAGGCCCGCAGGAACGCGCGCGCCCCGTCCGTCATGATCCGCTCCACGTGGGCGGCGTCCGCGCGCCGGCGCGGGGGCTCGTTCAGCACCCGCAGGATCGTCAGTGCCTGGAAGTGGGCCGCGGCGAGCAGGGGGTCGTCCGCGTCGAGCAGGCCGCGGGCCGCGAGCCGGCCGAGCGCCTCGGCGAGCACCTGGTCGTGCGCCTGCTCGAGCGGGTGGTCCACGAGCTCGGGCAGCAGTGGCTCGTTCTCGGCGATGAGCCGCGCAGCCGCACGGTAGTCGGTGGCCCGCAGCAGCACGCGCCCGAGCGCGACCGCGAACGCCTCCGTCGCCGCGCCCAGGTCGGCGGGCGTCGTGACGGCGTCGTCGGCGAGGTGCCGGTCCACCAGCTCGCGCAGCGTCGTGAGCGCGGACTCGCCGGCGTCCTCGATGACGCCGAGCAGCAGCCGGTGCTTGTCGCCGTAGTAGTCGTAGACCGTCCGCTTGGAGACCCCGGCGCGCGCGGCGACGGCGTCCATGCTCGTGCGCTCGACGCCGGACTCGACGAACAGCGTCCGGGCGGCGGTGAGGATCGCTGCCCGCTTGTGCGCCTGCCCCTCGCGCAGCGGCTTGCGCTCCTGCAGCTCCGTCACCGTTCCTCCTCGTTCTCTGCCCCGCGATGCTACACCGCGTCGTGTAGTTGCTACACCACACGGTGTAGTGTGGCGACATGCCAGCCGCGACCCCGCCCCTGCTCCAGGCCCATGCGCTCGTCAAGCGCTACGGGCCCGTCACCGCCGTCGACGGGCTGTCCTTCGAGGTCAGGCCCGGCGTCGTCACCGGGTTCCTCGGGCCCAACGGGGCCGGCAAGTCCACGACGCTCCGGATGTTCCTCGGCCTGGACCGTCCCACCAGCGGCGCCGCGACCGTCGGCGGGCTCCGGCTGGCGGAGACGCCCCACCCGATGCGCGTGGTCGGCGCCATGCTCGACGCCCGCGCCGTCCACCCGCGCCGCACGGCCGCCGACCACCTCGCCTCCGTCGCCCGCGCCGGCGACGTGCCCCGCCGGCGCGTCGCCGAGACCCTCGAGCTCGTCGGGCTCACCGGGGCCGCGCACCGCGCCGCCGGCGACTTCTCGCTCGGGATGAAGCAGCGCCTCGGCATCGCGGCCGCCCTGATCGGCGACCCCGGCGTCGTCATCTTCGACGAGCCGCTCAACGGCCTCGACCCCGAGGGCATCCGCTGGGCGCGCTCCCTCATGCGCGACCTCGCCGCCGAGGGTCGCACGGTCCTGTTCTCCAGCCACCTCATGGGGGAGATGGAGCTGACCGCGGACCACCTCGTCGTGATCCACCACGGACGCCTGCTCGCGGACCAGCCGCTCGCGGCGTTCATCGCCGACCACACCACCGAGCGCGTCCGCGTCCGCACCCCGCAGCGGGACGCGCTGCGGGCGGCGCTCGCCCGCGCCGGGCTGGACGCCGCCGCCAACCCCGACGCCCCGGACCGCCTGGACGTCCCCGGCACGACCACCGACCGCGTCGGCCAGGTCGCCGCCGCCGCGGGCATCGGGCTGTCCGAGCTCACCGACGTCCGCGACTCCCTCGAGGACGTCTTCCTCACCATGACCGCCCCCGGGAACGAGGCCGCCTGACATGAACCTGCTCGCCTCCGAGTGGATCAAGACCCGCACCGTCCGCAGCACCTGGGTGCTCGCCGCCGCCACCGTCGTGACCACGATGGTCGTCAGCCTTCTGGGCATCAGCGGGCTGCTCGCGGACTGGCAGGCCGACCTGCCCGCCGACTTCGACCCCGTCGCCGTCAGCCTCAAGGGCATCCTCGTCGGGCAGGTCCTCGTCGCCACGCTCGGCGCCCAGACCGTGACCAGCGAGTACGCCACCGGGCAGATCACCGCCAGCCTCACGATCGCCCCGCGACGCGGCCTGCTGCTGGTGTCCAAGGCGGCCGTCACCGTGCTGGTCGCGCTCGCCACTGCCGTCGTCACGGTCGCCGCGAGCGTCGGGGCGAGCCAGGGCGCGCTCGCCGCCGCCGGCCTGCCGACCGCCGACCTCACCGACCCCGCGTCGCTGCGGGCGCTCGCCTGCGCCGTCGCCTACCTGGTGCTCACCGCCGTGCTCGGACTCGGGTTCGGCACCATCACGCGCAGCTCCTCGGGCGCCCTCTCGATCGTCGTCGCCGTCGCGCTGCTCGTCCCGGCGCTCGCCCCCGGGCTGCCGGGCGTGCTCGGCGAGTTCGCGGGGACGTACTGGCCGACCACCGCCGGTCAGGCGTCGTACACGCTCGACGGGGTCGGGTCGGTCACACCGCTCGTCGGGATCGGCGTCATGGCGGTCTTCACGGTGTGGACCACCGTCGCGGCGCACCTGACGCTGCGGACGCGGGACGCGTGACGCGGCGCATCCAGCGGCTCACGCCAGCACGCCGGAGCGCAGCTCCAGGACGCGGTCCGCGCGCTCCGCGATCAGGGGGTCGTGCGTGGTGAGCACGGCGACGGTCCGGCGCTCGCGGACGTGCGCGAGCAGCACGTCCATGACGGTCAGCGCGGTCTCCGAGTCGAGCTGCGCGGTGGGCTCGTCGGCGAGCAGCAGGGCCGGCCGGGCGACGAGGGCCCGGGCCACCGCGACGCGCTGCTGCTGGCCGCCGGACAGCTCGTCCGGGCGCTGGCGGGCGTGCGCCGTCAGGCCGACGGCGTCCAGGGCCGCCGCCACCCGCTCGGCGCGCTCGGGGCCCGGCACGTCCGCCAGGCGCAGGGGGACCTCGACGTTCTCGGCCGCCGAGAGCACGGGCAGCAGCCCGAACGACTGGAACACGAACGCCGCGCGCTCCCGGCGCAGGCGCAGCAGCTCGCGCTCGGGCAGGGCGCTGACCTCGGTGGTCCCCAGGCGCACCGTGCCGGCGTCGAGGCGCTCGAGGCCGCCGAGCGCGTGCAGCAGGGTCGTCTTGCCCGATCCGGACCGGCCGCGGATCACGACGAGCTCGCCGGGTCGCGCCACCAGGTCCACGCCGCGCAGCGCGTGGACGGCGCGCGGGCCGCTGCCGTACGTCCGGACCAGCCCGGAGGCGTGCAGCTCGTCCGCCGCGACGCGCGCGGTGGGGGCGGGGGCGCTCACCGGTCCTCCTCGTCGCGCCCACGACCGCCCTGCGGGGCCGGGCGGTCGTGCGGCGAGACGCGCACGTGGTCGGGCTCCAGGCCCAGGCGCACCCGCTCGCGCAGGTCGAGCGCCTCGACGAACTCCCGCGGCAGCTGGAGGCGGCCGACCTTGTCGATCACGGCGAACTCCTCGTGCAGGTGGTGCTCGCGGCCGTGCTCGTCGACGGCCGTCCGGCGCAGCGTCTCCGTCGCGGTGCGGCCGTCGCGGATGCGGACGGTGCGGCGCACGTGGGAGGCGACCGCGGGGTCGTGCGTGACGATCAGCGTGGTCATGTCGAGCTCGGCGGTCACGTGCCGGATCGCCTCGAGGACGTCGGCGCTGGTCGCCTCGTCGAGCTCACCGGTCGGCTCGTCCGCGAGCAGCACCCGCGGGGCGTTGGCGACGGCCGTGGCGATCGCGACCCGCTGCTGCTCGCCGCCGGACAGCTCCGCGGGGCGGTGGTCGGCCACGTGCGCGACCCCGAGCACCTCCAGCAGCTCGGCGGTCCGCGCGTGACGACCGGCCCGCGAGCCGCGGCGGCGGGCGAGCTCCATCGGCAGGGCGACGTTCTCCGCGGCCGTGAGGTACGGCAGCAGGTTGCGCGCGGTCTGCTGCCAGACGAAGCCGACGGTGTCGCGGCGGTACACCTGGCGCTCGCGGGCGGACATCGCGGCCAGGTCGTGCCCCGCGACGGCGGCGCTTCCCGCGGTGGGCCGGTCCAGCCCGGACAGGATGGTCAGCAGGGTGGACTTGCCCGAGCCGGACGCGCCGACCAGTGCCACCAGGTCACCGCGCTCGACGGAGAGGTTGAGGCCCTGGAGCGCCTGCACCTCGACGCCCTCGGCCGTGAAGATCCGCACGACGTCCTCGCACAGGATCTCCGGCGCCGTCATGGTCGTCATCCTCCCGCTCCTTCCCGCAGCACACCGACAGGCGACACCCGCCGCGCGGTCGCGGCCGCCACGACGACACCGATCCCCACCACGACCGCCAGGCCCGCGCCGGTCGCGAGCAGAAGGCCCGCGTCGAGCGCGACCGGCGGCCGCTCGACCGCCCCGGTGAACGGCCGCAGGTCCGCCACGCGCAGCACCGACGACGGCAGCACCAGGCCGGCGACGACCCCGGCGATGCCCGCGACCACCACCGGGCCGAGCACCTCCGCGACCACGAGGCGCCGGTGCACGCGGGCCGGGGCTCCCAGCGTCGCGAGCAGCGCGGCCGTGCGGCCCCGCGCCGGGGCGTCCGCCACGAGCAGCAGGACGAGGCCGAGCGCGACCAGCGCCAGGCTCGCGGCCGCGACCAGCAGCATCGCGGAGCGCACACCGGTGACCAGCACGCCGTCGGCGATCTCGGCGACCGCCTGGGCGCGGCTGGTCGCCGTGAGCCGGGCGCCGGTCGCCTCCCCGACGGCCGCGGCGACCTCGTCGGCGTCGGCCCCGGGTTCGAGGCGCACCAGCAGCCGGTCGGCCGTCGGTGTCCCGCCCGCGTCCGCCCAGGTCCCGGCGTCGACGACCGCCCACCCGGTGCCGGAGGTCACGCCGGGGACCTGCTCGGACGCCACCGCCGCGAGGTCGAGCCGGCCCGCGGGCGCGTCGAGCGACACGCCGCCGGCCGGGACACCGGGGGAGACCAGCAGCCGGTCCGAGCCGGGCGCCAGGTCGACCCGGTCGCCGGGCAGGCCGTCCTGCACGGTGGCGAGGGCGTCGGCGTCGACCACGGCCAGGTCCACGGTGGTGCGCGTGCGGTCGTGCCGCACGGTCACGGTCCCGACCTCGGCGACGGTGGCGAGCGCCGCGACCCCGGGCACGTCGCGGGCCGCCTCGACGCGTTCCTCGCCCAGTCCCAGCCCGTCGGCGGACCACGCGACGTCGAGCCGCAGGTCGGCGCCCACGTACTGCACCGCGCTGCCCGCCGTGGCCTGCGTCATGGTCGCGACGGCGGTCGTCGCGAGTCCCGCGGTGGCGACGCCGAGCGTCAGGGCGAGCACCGGGACCAGGCCGGCCGCGGGCACCCGGGCGGCGCGCGCCACCCCGAGGAACGCGCCGAGGTCACCGCGGCGGGAGACGAGGCGGAGCGCGAGACGGGCCGGCCACCGGTAGGCCCGGCGCACCAGCAGCGCGGCCGACAGCCCGACCAGGACGGGCAGCACCGCGACGAGCGGGTCGGAGGTGGACGTGACGCCCAGCGCGACGCCGGTCACGCCGAGCACGAGCAGCTCCGCCACCCAGGCCCAGCGCCGGCCCCGCGCGCCCCGGCCGCCGTGCACCCCGGCCGCCGCCCCGACCATGAGCGCGACCGCGGCGACGGTCAGCACCGCCGGCAGCACGAGGTCCGCCGGGTCCGTCCTGCCGGGCACCAGGAGGCCCAGCGCGAGTCCGGCCGCGGCACCGGGCAGGGCCGCGACGAGCGCCTGGGCGCCCACCAGCGCGCCGAGCCGGAGGGAGGACGCGCCACGGGCCCGCAGCAGGACCAGGGCGGCGCGCCGACGCTCCACCGCGAGCGTCGCGACCAGCCAGAGCACGCTCGCGGCGACCCCGACCAGGCCCGCGACCAGCGTCCCGAGCAGCGTCGTGGCCGTGTGCTCGCGGCCGTCGGCGGCGGCCAGCACCCCCGACAGCCCGGTGCGCAGCTCCTGCGCGGCGCGCACCCCGTCCAGCTCGGCGGCGAGCGCGTCCCGGTCCACCTCGGCCACCTCCGCCGGGTCGAC
The DNA here is from genome assembly GCF_030053835.1 of Cellulomonas sp. ES6. Lineage (NCBI taxonomy): Bacteria > Bacillati > Actinomycetota > Actinomycetes > Micrococcales > Cellulomonadaceae > Cellulomonas > Cellulomonas sp. ES6. Next base: position 3,141,827 of record NZ_CP125655.1, read on the forward strand.
GGGGTACCAGGAGTCGACGCGGACGCCGCGGGGGTACATCAGGGCGCCGACGGCGCTCGGGTCGACGTAGCCGATGCCGTGGACCGTCCAGCCGCGGGCGTCGTCGCGGTCGACCGCGGGCTCCAGGACGCCGGGCAGGTGGTCCCAGGTCCCCGCGTCCGGGTCGACGGCCTCGACCAGCCCGGTCAGCCGCACGCGGAACGGCGCGTTGGTCGCGTCGACGGAGGTGCGGGTCTCGCCGACCCGCCACCCCATCCACTCGGCCGTCGCCGGGGTGAGCACCACGTCGAGGTCGAGCTGCCGGACGGTGCCCGCCGAGCGTGGCGCGTCCACCCAGTCCTGCGCGTCGGAGCCGACGGCGTCCACCCACGGCTGCACCGCGGGCGGGCCCGGCCAGCTCCCCTCGACCAGGCGCAGGTCGTCGTCGCGCGTCCCCGGCGAGAGCGCGAGGTCCATGGCGGAGATCCCGCTCGAGTGCGGCCCCAGGTCGACGACGAACGACGGCCGGGTGAGCTCGAGCTCCGGCTCCCGCAGCACCGCGGCCAGGGCCGGGCCCACGTCCGCGACCTTCGCGGTGACCTGGTGCTCGACGTCCGCCAGGCCCGCGAGCGCCTCCTCGCCGGTGGGCGGGGGCACGACCATCGCCTGGTCCGGGACGGTCGGCACCAGGTCGCGCTGCGTGGTGGGCAGCGCCTGCGCGCGGGCCGCGAGGTCGTCGCGCAGCAGCCGGTCCAGGGCCCGCGGCCAGCCGACGGTCAGCGCGACGAGCCCGGCGACCACCAGCGCGAGCACGACCAGCGACCACGCGCCACCCGCGAGCTGGCGGCGCAGCACCCGGATCACGAGGCCACCTCCGCCCGCGGCGACGCGGTGCGCGCACGCCGGGCGGTGTCGCGGGCGGTCGTCGCCACCACCAGCACCACGGCCAGCGCCGTCGCGCCGAGCCAGGTCGCGAGCGCCACGGCGTCCAGGCCCGGCTCGACGGGCAGCGGGAGGGTGCCGCCGTCCAGGGCGTCGACGAGAGGCTGCGCGACCAGCAGGGCGAGCCCGGCGCCACCGACCGCCCCGGCGAGCGCGGCAGGCACGAGCACCCGCACCTGCTCGGCGACCCGCAGCGCGGCCTGCGCGCGGCCCGGCACGCCGACGCCGCGCAGCGCGCCGATCTCCGGGCGGCGCGCCCGGGCCGACGCACGGGCGGCCGCGAGCACGCCGCCGGCGGCGAGGGCCACCGTCGCCCAGGTGGCGAGCCGGAACGCCGCGAGCGCCGGCTCGAGCAGCTCCGTGGCCCGGGGCTCGGCGCGCACCACCTCCGCGGCGACGCCGGCCCGCTCCAGCGCCGCGGGCAGCGCCGTGTCCGACGGGCCGTCGGCGGGCCACGCCCAGAGCTCGCCGGGTGCGTCGACCGTCGACCCCGTCCAGAGCTGGGCGCCCGACCAGGCGTCGAGGTCGGCCAGCAGCGTGACCGGGTCCGCGGAGCCGGGCACCGCCGCGACCACCTCGGCCACCTCGACCTCGACGCGGTGGCCCGGCACGACGAGCGTCGTCGTGTCGCCCACCGAGAGGGACAGCGCCGCCGCCAGCTCCTCGCCGGCGACCACCGGCAGCGGCCCGCCGGGCACGGCGGCGAGCCGCACCGTCGTGCCGGGGGCCACGTCCCCGGCAGGGACGTGCGCGACGGCACCCACGTCGTCGGGGCCTGCGGGGAGCGGGTTCGCCTCACGGCCCACGAGCAGGCTGCGCCAGGTGGCCGCGCCCAGCGGGCCGGCGTCGGTGGCCAGGCCGGTCACCTCCACGCGGTGGTCGTCGGTGGCGTCGACGTGGACGTCGACCGCGGCGAGCGCCGTGGCGCCGTCGGGCAGGGGGGCGGACCACGTCGTCGCGTCCGCGTGGCCGGGGGCGTCGGGGCCCGCGGGGTCGGTCGGATCGGTGGGGCCGGGCTGGAGCGTGAGGTCGACCGGCACGAGCGTGCCCGGCGCGGTGCGGACCCAGGCGGCGACGTCCGGGCGGCCCAGCCGCTGGCCGGTCGCGGAGGTGTCCGTGACGGTCACGGTGGCCGTCAGCGTCGTGGCGCCCGGGGGCAGGGGGAGCCCGGTGTCCCCGGCCGCCGCGGGGTCCGCCGCGGTGTCCGCGGTGCCGGGCGCGTCGTCCTGCGGCGCGCGGTGCAGCTGCGGCCAGGCGTCGCGCGGCACGGCGACCAGGTCCGCGGTCACCGCGCCCAGCGTCACGCGCGTGGTCGCCGCGCTGACGACCGTCGCCCCGGGGTCGGCGGTCGTGGCGGCCGCGAGCGCGGCGGGGACGCCGGCGGGGTCGTCGGGGGTCACGCGCAGGTCGGCGCCGGTCTCCACGGCGGCGCGCTCGGCCTGGAGCAGCGCCCAGGACCCGAGGAAGCCCGAGACGGCGACGGCGGTGGCGACAGCGAGCCCGGTCAGGGCGGCGGTCGCGGCGTGCGCGGTCGGCCGCCGCGCCACCTGGTGCACCGCCAGCACCCCCAGGCCCGGCCGCCGGGCAGCCCACCGTCCCGTCGCCCGCGCGACGGCCGGGACCAGGGCGGCGGCGAGCAGCGCGATCGCCAGCAGCGACAGCGCGAGGGCGGCGCTGGCCAGCGGGTCCGGCGCCGCGCGGCCCCCGACGGTCCGCACCGGCGTGCCCATCGACAGCAGCCGCCACAGCCCGAGGCCGGCCGCCGCGAGGGCCAGCGCCAGGACGCCGAGCAGGGCCGACCCGCGCAGCGGGCGGTCCGCCCGCTCCTCGCGCAGCGGCCCGCGCACGCGCACCCACGTCGCGCCGGCGAGCACCAGGGCCACCCCGGCGGCGACCCCGGCCGGCGCCCCCACGGCCAGCTCGGAGGGGACGACCCCCAGCCCGCGCAGCCCGGCCACGGCGAGCGCGCCGCCCACGGCCGCCCCCACCACCCCGACGGCCACGCCCTCGACGACGGCCGCGCCCACGACCCGCCCCCGCGAGGCGCCCCGGGAGCGCAGCAGCACGAGCTCGCCGCGCCGCACCTCCGTCAGCAGGGCGGCGAGCTGCCCGAGCACGACCGCCCCCACCAGCGCCGCGAGCAGGGTGGCGGGCAGCGACAGGGCCCGCACCGTGCTCAGCGTCCGGTCGACGTCAGCCAGCGTCGTGTCCAGGCCGTCCGTGCCCAGCACGCCGAGCTCGTCGACCGCGTCGTCGTCCTTCAGCCCCGCCAGCGACGCCGCGAGCGCGCGGCGCAGCTCGGGGACCCCGCCGGGAGCGAGACCGTCGTCCGGCACGAGGGTCCACCGCACCCGGACCGTCGCGGGCACCCCGTCCAGGGCGGTCTCGTCGACCCACACGGCGCCGTCGGCCTCGCCGAACCAGCGCGGGTCGCCCGGGTCGGTCGGCTCCCACACGGCCGCGACCTCCACCTCGAGCGGGGTCGAGGACTCGCTGGCGCCCAGCAGCGTGAGCCGGTCGCCGGGCGTGACGCCGAGCGTTGTCGCGGTGGCGCGGGACAGCGTGGCCGGGACGGGCGCCTCACCGTCGGAGGGGCCGCCCTCCGGGGGCATCACGCCCTCGACGACGTCGACCTGCGCGGCCAGCCCGGGCTCGGCCGCGACCACCACGCCGGCACCGCCACCGTCGACCGTGAGCTCCGTCGACCGGTGGCTGCGCTGCACCACCACCGGCATCCCGTCCAGCGTGCGGGCCAGGACCTCCTCGCCGGCGGCGACCTGCGCGGCCGGGTCGTGCCGGGACCGCGGCGTCGCGACCTGCATCGCCGCACCCGTCGGCTCCGCGTCGTGCAGCGCCGTCGTCAGCCCCGCCTGCGCCGACAGCGCGACGTACCCGAGCACCGCGACCAGCGTGGCGCTCACCAGCGCCGCGATCACACCCACCAGTGCGAGCAGGCCCAGCTGGGCACGCGCGCGGCGGCGCAGCAGGCGGGCGAACGTCACGGGCACTCCGGTGGGGTGGGCGGCCCGGGCGGCGCGCCTCTGTGCGGGGGAGCCTATGACGCCGCGGGCGGTGACGGGTCCGGATGGGTCTCCAAGTTCCGGAACGCCGGTCCGCCAATCCCGGCGCTGGGGACTGAGCCAAACCCGCGGTGTCGCACGGCGTTGTCAGTCGGATGGCGCGAGTGCCGCTGTACCGACGCCCGCCACCATGATGATCAATCCCGTGGCAGCAGCGGCGCGGACGGCTCTGCCCCTCGGGGACTTCGGGTCCAGGTTCCTCGACAGGAAGGCGTAGCCGACGAGCCCGAGACCGATCAGGCCTGCGGTGATCGCAACGAGTGTTACAGCGGTCTTGAGCACCTAGCGCCCCGATCCACATGTCACAGCTGGACAGCACCAAACCCCGGACTGCCCTTGATGCCCGGCTTGGCTGCAGGCATCCAGGACTCCCTTCCCGAGACGATCATCGCCTCAGACCAGGTGTCCAGAGAAGCGGGTCAGACTCCCGTGGAGGCACCTGCGCGTCAGCGCCTACGAACGGCCCTCGCGTACAGCCAGTAGATGGCGACGAACACCGCAGCAGTCACAACACCGCCGGCCAGGTATGGACCCGGTTTCCCCGTGGTGATGGCGAGAACCACTCCTGCCGCCAGCGCCCCGCCAACGGCGGGTACGAGGATGGAACGCTTCATGCTGGCCTCTCTCTCGAACGGCTGACGGATCAGTACGGATCGTTGATCGTTCGGGCCGTTTCGATGATCTTGCCGACGAAGCCGGCGATGCACCCGGTGGTCCATCCAACTGCAGCGCCCATCGGACTGGCGAACGCGCCGACAATCGCCCCGGTGACAGCTCCGGCGAGGCACGCCTCCCCCGGGGTAATGCGCAAGCCGCTGGGGTCGGTGAAGTTGACCGGGTTGTTCGCGGCGTAGGCATACCGGTTGGCATTGAACAGGTCGAACGGGCTGGCAACGGTGTCCATCTGGGTCCAGCGACCTTCGTGGGCGTCGTAGTACCGGGCGCCGTTGAGGGTCCAGGTGGTCGTCCGGTCGTTGAGGCCACCCGTGTAGAGGAAGGGCGTGAAGGTGACGCCGACTCCGGCACCGTCCTCGAGGACCTCGGGGACGCCGTAGGGGTCGAACTCCACGACGGTCTCGGTGGTGTTGTCGTCGGCGATGAGTGCCAGCGGTGAGCCGAGGTTGTCGTAGACGTACAGCCCGGTCTCGGCCGACTCGGTCCGCAGGGACAGCGGTGTGCCGAGCGCGTCGTGCTCGATGTACGCGGTTTCGCCGCCGTGGCGGACCTGTTCGATGAGCGGCTGGCCGAGCTGGTCGGTGCGTCCGAGGGTGTACTCATACTCGCCGTCCGGGGTGGTCTGGGCGACGAGCTCGGTGTTGCCGAACCCGGCGTACAGGTACTCGAACGTCTGGCCGCCGCGGGTGACCGAGTCGAGCTGGTCGCCTGCGGTGTAGCCCAGGGTGCCGACCTCGGGGTCGGCGGTGAGGTTGCCCGCCCCGTCGTACGTGAACCCGGCGGTGGTGGTCTGGTTGCCGGCGTTGTACGTGCGGGTGAGGGTGCCGTCCGGGCCGGCTGACGTGAGCCGGTTGCCGCGGGCGTCGTAGGTGTAGTCGTAGCTCTGAGCGGCCTGCCCACTGTTGCTGGCGGTCACGTCAGCGCTGATGAGGCGGTTGGCGTCGTCGTAGGCGTAGGTCGTGACCTGGGTGGTGAGGTTGTTGCGCTTCCACTGCAGCGTGGAGCGGTCGCCCGCGGTCGTCCCACCGGTGCATCCCGGTTGGGCGGCGTTGGTGCTGTAGCAGTACGTGGTGTCGACGACGTCGGTGATGGATCCGCCGGCGACCGCTTGGTCCGCCCGGATCCTCGAGATCCGGCCTGAGGAGTCGTAGTCGGTGTGCGAGTGCGCGGCGAACTGCGTGTTGTCGCCGTTCGTGGCCAGCCACGTGTCGGTGCGGCGGCCCTCGTCGTCCACGGCGAACCGCGTCCACGACTCCTGACTTCCGATCACGGTGACCTGCGCGACCTGGGCGCCGGCATCGTCGTACTCGAACGTCGTGGTGCCGCGACCGTCCGTGGTCGTCGCCAGCCGCGAGGACTTGTCGTAGCCGTACGACACCGGGTCGTCGTCGCGGTCGTGCGCCCGCTCCAGGAGCCGGTTCATCCGGTCGTAGGAGTAGGTCGTGGTCCCGGACACGTCGGTCCGCTCGGCGAGACGGCCAGCTGTGTCGTACTCGAACGTGATGTCCGGGTTCGCGCTCGTGCCGGAGTAGTCGACTCCTGTGAGCCGGTCGAGGTCGTCGTACCCGTAGGTGACGGTGACGCCGGCGCCGTTGGTCGCGGTCGCCAGTCGCCCGTACTGGTCGTACGTCATCGCCCGGGCACCGAGGCTCGTGCCGGTCGGCGGGGTGATCGACGCCAGCTGCTTGTTCGCGTCGTACCCGTACGTCGTCGGGTTTCCGGTGTTGCCCGGTGCAGTGGCCGTGGCGACCGTGCCGTCGGAGTTGTACGTCAGGACAGCCTGCGCAGACAGGGCGTCAGTCGTCGTGAGCTGGTTGCCCGCACCGTTGTAGGTGTACAGCGAGGTCTTGCCGTTGTTCAGAGACCTGAAGGGGTGGGCCCCGTGGGGATCGAACCCACAACCCGCGGATTAAAAGTCCGCTGCTCTGCCAGTTGAGCTAGAGGCCCGGGAGGTGCGGGATCCCGTCGGGCTTCTCCGGGGAGAGGCCTGACCGTCCTGCGCCGAGGACGAGGCTACGCGGTCGGCGCCCGCCGGAACGCGCGCGGCGTGCCGCTCCGGAGGGCGTCAGCGCGAACGGCGCCCGCTGCACGTGGCCCGCCCGTAGGCTCCGGTCGTGCCCGTCACCGTCGTCCCGCTGCCTGGAGGCCAGGGGACGCCCAGGGCCGACGTGAGCTCGCCTCTCACGGAGCGGGATCTCGCGGTGCTGCCCGGCGGTCCCTGCGTCGTGCAGCTCCGCGAGCCGATGCGGGCGGCCGACCACGAGGTCCTCGGTCGGTGGATCGCCGAGCACCCTGAGGCCGAGCTGCGCGTGCACGGGCGGCTGCCCGAGTCGCTGTGCTTCCTGGAGCATTACCCGCGCCTGCGGGCCTTCTCGCTGGACTCCGCCTCCCGCGACGTCACCGACGCGACCGGCCTGGAGCACCTGCCCGAGACGCTGCGGTCGCTGACGCTCGACGTCCGCCTCCCGGGCGGGAGCCTGGGCGTGCTGTCCCGGTTCCGCGAGCTCCGCTCCCTGCGGCTCGGCGAGGTCGGGCGCCTGCCCGGGAGCGTGGCCGGGCTCCCCGTCACCGAGCTGCACCTCACGGGTGTCAGGACGCTGGACGGCATCTCGGCGCTCGCCGACGTCACCACCCTGCGGCTCCGCAGCGTCTCCGCCGACCTGGCCCCGCTGCTCGGCCTCGGCCGGCTGACGGACCTCACGCTCGCGCTCGGGGGCTGCCAGGACCTCACCCCGCTCGCCGAGCTGCCGGGCCTGCGGCGGTTCTCGGCCCGGCAGGTGCGAGGTGTGGTCGACCTCGGTCCTGTCGTCGGCGGGCGGCTCGAGGAGCTGGACGTCGCGCAGCTCCGGCGGGTCACCGCGTTGCCACCGCTGGCACGGGCGCGCGCCCTGCGACGCGTGACGCTCGAGCACATGCGTGGCCTCACCGACCTGGCGCCGCTCGCCGCGGCCCCCGCGCTCCAGGAGCTCGCCCTGATCGAGATGCAGCACCTCGGGCCGGGGGATCTCGCACCCTTGGCCGGGCACCCGACGCTCACGAGGGTCGACGTCGGGCTCGGCAGCCACCGCAAGAACCTCGCAGCGCGCGACCTCGTCCACGTCCCCGGCAGCTACGGCGGCCACCCGTGGCCGGTGCCTGGCCCGTAGGACGCTGCGTCGCGCCGCGGGTCTCGCACGGAGGCACCGTCCGGCGCTATCATCGCCACATGACGATGACAGCGCCCGGTATCGATCATGAGAACGACTCCCGTCCCGCCGACGACGCCGCCCTCACCGCCCCGACCGCCGCGCTGTTCCGCGCCCTCGGCGAGCCCGCCCGCCTCACCCTCCTGCGCCACCTCTTCACCGGCGAGCACTCCGTCCGCGAGCTCACCGACCACCTCGGCCTCGCGCAGAGCACGGTGAGCGCGCACCTCGCGTGCCTGCGGGACTGCGGCCTGGTGACCGTGCGGCAGCGTGGCCGGTCGTCGATCTACGCGATCGGCGACCCCGGGCGGCTCGCGACGCTGGTCGGCGCGGCGGAGGACCTGCTGCGCGGCGGCCCGCACCCGGAGGAGTGCACGCACCTCGCGGAGGACCTGTCGTGAGCCACGGGCACGACCACGGCCACGCGTCCGCCGGCGGTGCGGGGCAGCCGGCGGACCACCGGCGCCGGCTCGCGATCGCGTTCGGGCTGACCACGACGGTGCTGGTCGCGCAGGCCGTCGGGGCGCTGGTGACGGGCAGCCTGGCGCTGCTGGTCGACACCGCGCACATGCTGACGGACGCCGCGGGGCTGGCGATGGCGCTGGTCGCCGCGCACCTGTCGCTGAAGCCGGCGACGTCGCGGTGGACGTGGGGGTACCGGCGGGCCGAGGTGCTGGGCGCCCTCGCGCAGGCCGCGGTGCTGCTGGCCGTCGGCGGCTACGTGCTGGTCGAGGGCGTGCGCCGGCTGGCCGAGCCGCCGGAGGTGCCGTCGACGGAGCTGGTCGTGTTCGGCGTCATCGGCCTGGTGGCGAACGTGATCGCCATGGCGGTGCTCGCCGGTGGCCGGTCGGCGAGCTTCAACCTGCGCGCGGCGTTCCTGGAGGTGCTGAACGACGCGCTCGGGTCGGTCGGGGTGATCGTCGCGGCGGTGGTGATCGCGACGACCGGCTGGCAGCAGGCGGACGCGGTGGCGGGTCTGCTGATCGGCGCGCTGATCGTGCCGCGGGCGATCCGGCTGCTGCGCGAGACCGGCGCGGTGCTGCTGGAGTCCACGCCGGCGGGGCTCGACCTCGACGCGGTCCGCGAGCACCTGCTGGGGGTGGAGCACGTGCGTGCGGTGCACGACCTGCACGCGAGCCTCGTCGCGACCGGGCTGCCCGTGGTCACGGCGCACGTCACGGTGGACGACGAGTGCTTCTCCGACGGCCACACGGCCCGCATCCTCGACCAGCTCCAGGAGTGCCTGTCCACGCACTTCCCGATCTCGGTGGAGCACTCGACGTTCCAGATCGAGCCCGCGTCGCACCGCACGCACGAGCGGCTGGGGCACGCGTGAGCGGCCGGGGCTCGACGGCCGTGCCGCCGGCGGTGCTCGCGGCCGCGGCCGGCGCCGCGCAGGTCGTGCTCGCGCGCCGCGCCCGGCCGACCGCGGTGTCGCTGCTGGCGGCGGCACCCGTCGCGGCCGCCGGGCTGGCGCTGGCGGGCGACGCGCTGCTGCGGTTCCGCCGGACGCGGACGACGATCGACCCCGTGGCGCCGGCGAAGGCGAGCACCCTCGTGGTGGCGGGTGCGAACCGGGTCACCCGCAACCCGATGTACGTGGGGCTCGCCGCCGTGCTGGTCGCGCACGCCACCGCCCGGCGGTCGGTCGCGGCGCTGCTGCCGGTCGCCGGGTTCGTCGCGGCGATGACGGCCGGGCAGATCCGGGCGGAGGAGCAGGTGCTCGCCGAGCGGTTCGGCGAGCCGTACGCCCGCTACCGCGAGGCGGTGCCGCGCTGGGCGGACGCCCGCTCGGCGCGGGAGGTCGTCCGGCTGGTCACGGCTCGCTGACGATTACGTACAACGTACGATATCGTACGTCTCGTGAACGATTCGCCGGTCGGTGGGCAGCGGCTGCTGCCGATCTTCCGCACGCCCGCGCAGGGGGCGATCCTCGCCGCCCTCCTGCTCGAGCCGGGGCGGGAGGCGAACATCGCCGAGCTCGCACACGTCGCGGGCGTCGCGCCGCCCAACGCGCTGCGCGAGGTCAACCTGCTCGTCCAGGCCGGCGTCCTGCGTGACCGCCGGGTCGGTCGCTCGCGCCTCGTCAGCGCCGACCCCGGGTCCCCGTTCGTCGAGCCGCTCGCGCAGATCCTCCGCCGCACCCACGGGCCGGTCCTGGCTGTGCGCGAGGCGTTCGCGACCGTGCCTGACGTGGACCGTGTGCTCGTCGTCGGCTCCTGGGCCGCGCGTGCGCTCGGGCATCCCGGCCATGCCCCACGGGACCTGGACCTGGTCGTCGTGGGGCATCCGCCGACCCGGCTCCTGCGGCGGGTCAACGCCCAGCTCGAGGAGGCGCTCGGTCTCCCGGTGCAGATCACCGTGCTGAAGCCCGACGAGTGGCGCGAGGCGCGGACGGGATTCGTGACGTCGGTGCGTGAACGGCCGGCGCTCACCGCCGTCGACCGGACCGAGGAGAAGGAGAGCGCATGACCCCGGCGCGTCGGACCGAGCTGTCCAGGATGGTGGTCGACGGCGAGCTCGAGCAGGTGCCGGTCGACCCGACCGTGTGCCGGACGATGGTCGAGCAGGCGCGGCGGCACGCGAGGACCGCGGCTGCCGGCCGGGACATGGACGACCTCGAGGGTGCGTTCCAGCTCGCGTACGACGGCTGCCGCAAGGTCGCACTCGCCCTCGTGCTGTCGTTCGGCGTGCGTCCGTCTGGTGAGCGGGGGCACCACGCCGACACGTTCGCCGCGGCGGCGGCGATCGTCCGCAACCACGCGGGTCAGGGCACTCTGGGCCAGGCGGTCGACGACGCGTCCGACCTCCGGTTCGCCCGCTCCGGCGCGGAGTACCGGGCGGAGGTCGTGGACGAGTCGGCGGTGGACGACGCGTTGACGATCCTCGACGAGCTGCTCGTGGGTCTCGTCCCGGTGATGGAAGGACGCCTCGCGACCGGGTGACCGTCACTGCCGGACCGTCAGGCGGACCGTCGCCCGCCGGTGGCGTCCCCGTGCCCGGGCCGGTGCGCCTGCCCGAGCCGGATGACCTCGTCCAGCCGGTCCCGCGCGGCCGTGAGCTCGTCGAGCTGGGCCTGCACCCGGGCGCGCTCGGCCAGCAGCCGCTCGTGCATCGCGTCGGTGAGCACGCCGTGGTCCATGCAGGGCAGGATCCGCAGCACGGCGCTGCTGGCGAGGCCGGCGGCGTAGAGGCTCTGGATGAAGCGCACCCGGTCGACGGCCGACGGCGGGTAGTCGCGCTGGCCGCCCGGGGTGCGGTCGGCCACGAGCAGCCCCTGCTCCTCGTAGTAGCGCAGCGCGCGGACGCTGACGCCGGCCCGCTGGGCGACCTGGCCGATGCGCACGGACCCTCCCGGTGGTCGGACGCCCCGACTTGCACCTGACGTCCACGTGAGGTTCTAGCGTAGCCGCCATGACCACTGCACTCGTCACCGGAGCCAACCGCGGCATCGGCCGCCACCTCGCCAAGCAGCTGCTGGAGCGCGGCGCGACCGTCTACGCCGCCGCCCGCCGGCCCGAGACCCTCGACCTGCCGGGCGCCCGCCCCGTCGCCCTCGACATCACCGACCCGGACGCCGTCGCCGCGGCGGCGGAGCTGGCCGGCGATGTCGACCTGCTCGTCAACAACGCGGGCATCTCGACGGGGGCGCAGCTGCTGGGCGACCTCGACGGCGTCCGGGCGGAGATGGACGTCAACTTCTGGGGCACGCTCGCGATGGTGCGCGCCTTCGCGCCGGTCCTCGCGGCCAACGGCGGCGGGGCGGTCGTCAACGTGGCCTCCGCGCTGTCGTGGTTCGCCGCGCCGGGCGCCGGCGCTTACGCGGTGTCCAAGGCGGCGAACTGGAACATGAGCAACGCCCTGCGCCTGGAGCTCGCGGGGCAAGGGACGCAGGTGACGTCCGTGCACCTCGGCCTCGCGGACACCGACATGGCCCGGGGCCTCGACGCACCCAAGACGGATCCCGCGGACGTCGCCCGGATGACGCTGGACGCCGTCGAGGCCGGCGCGTTCGAGGTCGTCGTCGACGACTGGAGCGCGATGGTGAAGGCCTCGCTCGCGCAGGACCCGCGCGCGTTCTACGCGCGGTTCCTCCCGGCGTGACGGGGGTGCGGGCGGGCGCGGCCCCGGCCCCGCTCAGCCCGGCGCCCCCAGCCGGAACACCGGCCACCCGATCTCGGTCCGCCACGCGGCCGGGTCGGGGGTGTCGCGCGGCCCGACGAGGTAGGTCTCCCGCACAGGCCCGGCCACGGCGAGCGCGTTGGCGACCACCCACGCGCCGAGCTGGCCGTAGGTGACGTCGACGTCGTCGTGCTCCCCGGCGTGGGTCGTGACGGCCAGCTCGACGGCGGGGAGCGTCACCGGGTGCACCCGGCCGACCCGCGGCGGCCGCGCGGCGGGCCGGTGGACGACCACGTGGCCGCGGCCGTCCTCGAACAGGGCGTTGTCGTACGAGCCGCCCGGCACGCCCGCGGGCTCCCCGGCGGCGGCGAGCGCGGCGTCGAGCTCGGCCATGGCGCCGGAGTACCAGGCGAGCACCTCGTGGTCGGCGACGTCCCCCTCGACGCCGGCGACCACGACCTCCGGGACCGCGCGCAGCTCGACCGGGAGCGGCGCCGGGTCGGGACGCAGCAACCGGCGCAGGGACGCGACGGCGGTGCGGGTGCGGTCGAGCTCGGCCTCGAGCCGGCGCAGGTGGTCGGACACCAGCGCGGCCCGGTGGTCCGGGTCGTCGGTGCCGAGGATCCGCCGCACGTCCGCCAGGGGGACGTCGAGCTCGCGCAGCCGGTGCACGACCTGCGCGACGCCGATCTGGTCCGCGTCGTAGGACCGGTAGCCGGTCGCCGGGTCCACGTGCGCCGGCTCGAGCAGACCCGCCTCGTGGTAGCGGCGCAGCGTCCGGACGCTCAGGTGGGTCAGGCGCGAGAACTCCCCGATGGCCAGCACGCCGTCATGGTGCACCCTCCCCCGGGGGGAGGGTCCAGCCGTTGACCCTCCCGCAGGGGCGGCCCGCACGCTGCGGGCATGACCACTGCATCCAGCTCCTTCCCCGACGACCTGCCCGCCGACCTGCCCGGCGCCGTCCGCGCCTACCTCGCCGCCCAGTCCGCCCGCGACGCCGAGGCGGCCGTCCGCGCCTGCACCCCCGACGTGGTCGTCCTCGACGACGGCCACACCTACCGGGGCCCCGACGACCTCCGCCGCTTCGTGACGGAGGCCGGGTCGGAGTTCACCTACACGACCACGCTCCTCGGCGCGGAGCGCGTGGACGACACGCACTGGGTCGTCACGCACCACCTGGAGGGCGACTTCCCCGGCGGCGTGGTGGACCTGCGCTACCGCTTCGCCCTGGAGGGCGGGCTGATCGCGGAGCTCGTCATCGCGCCCTGACCGGTCGTCGCCGGGAGGTCCCGGGCCCCGCGAGCGGCCCGGGACCGAGAGCGGCTAGTGCTGCCGTCGCCGGCGGCGCCAGGCGAGCGCCTTCAGGCCGGTCCCGGCAGCGGCTGCACCAGCTGCGGCCAACGCGACGCCGGTCGCGCCCGCGCCGGTCGCCGCGAGCACCTGCGACGAGGTGCCGGACGGCGACGCGGTCGGTGCCGTGGCGCCCGGGGTCGCCGACGCGGCAGCGGCCGGGGCCTCCGGCTCGTCCGGCTCGTCGGTGGGCTCGTCGGGCTGGTCGGGCTCGGTGGGCTGTTCCGGCTGGTCCGGCTCGGCCGGCTGGTCCGGCTCGGCCGGCTGGTCCGGCTGGTCCGGCTGGTCGGGCTCGGTGGGCTCGGTGGGCTGGTCGGGCTCGGTGGGCTGGTCGGGCTGGTCGGGCTCGGTGGGCTGGTCCGGCTGGTCCGGCTGGTCCGGCTGGTCGGGCTGGTCGGGCTCGCCCGGCACGCAGTACTCCCAGTCCTTCTCGTCGACCCCGCCCCGGCCGGAGTTGTCCTCGCCGAAGTGGTAGCTGTAGCCGTTCGACTCGGTCCAGGTGATGCACATCCCCGGCTGGAGGCCGAAGTACGACCACGGCACGAACGTCGCGCCGATCAGCTCGCGGTGGATGTCGACGTTGAGGTTGTCCGCACCCGGGACGTTGACGTTGACGTAGCCGTTCGCGGGGATCGGCTCGCTGAAGTGCAGCCCGTCGCGCGCCCACCAGAAGGGCCGGTCGTAGCCGTCCTCCTGGTAGCCGTCGGTGACGGTGGTGCGGAGCGGGGCGGGCGCGCCCGCGTCGCCGCAGGTCGCGCAGTCCGTGGCGGGGCCCTCCGGGGCGGTCGCGGCGGTGCCGCCGGCGACGGCGTCGTCCGAAGGAGCGGGATCCTCGGCGGGCGTGGCCGCGTCGGAGCTCGCCGCGGGCGTCTCCCCGGCCTCCTCCTGCCCGGTCGCGGGGGACTCGTCGCCGGGGGTCCCCTCGGTCCCCGCGCCGGGGTCCCCGGCATCGGGACCGACGCTGTCGGGGTCGACGGCGTCGGCCGAGACCGACGCCGCCGGCTGGGCGGGCGCGGTGGCGTCCGTCGTGGGGCCGGCCGGGATCGTCCCGTCCGCCGCGGTCGTCGTGGCGGCGTCGGTGGTGGCGGTGACCGCCGGTGGGTCGGCCGTCACCATGGAGTCGGGGGCGGGCGGCGCGGCGACCGGCGCCAGCAGCAGGGCGACTGCTGTGGCCGCCGGGACGGTGATCGGGGACATGGCTCCTGCTCCTCACGTGTCGCTGAGGGCGGGGCGCCGGGGCGTCCCGCCCTCGCCGATGTCGCTGCGCGTCGGTGCGGCAGCGCTGCGTGCGGAATCCATCCGACGGCCGTGGCGGAGCTGCACGGCCCGTGTGCGAGGAGGTGGAGCATCGGAAGGGGTGACAGTGAGCAGGTCGGAGCGCCCCGGTGAGCAGCACCCGGGGCGTGCGTGTGCGCACAGGGGCGCTCGGTGGAACGTCGCACGGACGGGCGACGTCCCGGGCGCGGTGCTACCGGCGCGTTCCGGTGGACGTGCGGGCTGCGACGCCGGTCACCGGGGCGCGACCGGGCCGAGCACCTCCACCCGCAGCCCCGCGTCGTCGCGCCGGACGTCCGCCCGGACCCCGAACACGTCCCGCAGCGTCCCGGCCGTGAGCGCGTCGGCGGTCGGGCCGGCGACGTGCACCCGCCCGGCGTGCAGGACGACGAGCCGGTCGCAGTACCGCGCGGCCAGCCCGAGGTCGTGCAGCACGACCACCACGGTCGGCCCGGACGCGGCCAGGCCGGTGAGCAGTGCGAGCAGCTCGTGCTGGTGCTGCACGTCGAGGTGGTTCGTCGGCTCGTCGAGCAGCAGGACCCGGGGCTCCTGGGCGAGCGCCCGGGCGGCGTGCACGCGCTGGCGCTCGCCGCCGGACAGCGTGCGCCAGCGGCGCCGGCCGGTGCCGGACATGCCGACCAGGTCCAGGGCGTGGGCGCACGCGGCCTCGTCCTGCGCGGTGGGTGGCGCGAGCCGCCCGCGGTGCGGCAGCCGCGCGAGGGCGACCACGTCGGCGACCGTCAGGTCGGTGTCGGTGTCGCCGGACTGCTCCATGACGGCCAGGGTGCGGGCGCGCTCGCGGCGGGGGATGTCCGCGAGCGGGCGCCCGCCGAGCAGCACCTCCCCGCGCGCGGGCGCGATCGCGCCGGACAGGGTGTGCAGCAGGGTCGTCTTGCCCGAGCCGTTGGGGCCGATCAGGCCGGTCACGCCGCCGGGCGGCGCGTCGACGTCGACCGCGTCGAGGACCGGCGCGGAGCGGCCCCGGACGCGGACGGTGAGGCCGTGGCCGGCGATCCCCACCGGGCCGGGCGTCACCCGCGCTCCCGGCGCCGCAGCACGACGAGGAACGCGGGGACGCCGAGCAGCGCGGTGACGACGCCGGCGGGGATCTGCCGCGGCGCGAGGGCCGTGCGCGCGACGGTGTCGGCGAGCACGAGGAACAGCGCGCCCCCGACGGCGCTCAGCGGCAGGAGCCGGCGGTGCAGCGGCCCGGCGAGCGCGCGCACGGCGTGCGGGACGATCAGGCCGACGAACCCGATCGCGCCGACGCTCGACACGACGACGGCGGTCACGGCGGCCGTCGTCACCAGCGCCACGGTCCGGACCGTGGCGACCGGGACGCCGAGCGCCGCGGCGGACCGGGCACCGAAGGCGAACGCGTCGAGGTCGGAGGCGATCAGGCGCAGCACGACCAGCGCCGCGGCGGTCACGACGGCGCACAGCAGCACGGCGGGCCACCGTGCCGCGGCGAGCGACCCGGTGAGCCAGGCGGTCATGCCCCGCGCGGCGTCCGCGTCGCCCCAGCCGAGCAGCACCAGCGTGGTGAGGGCGGCGAAGAGCTGGCCGACCACCACGCCCGTGAGGACGAGGCGCCCGGTGCTGGACGCGCTGCGCCCCAGCAGCAGCATGACGAGCGCGAACGCGGTCAGGCCGCCCACGAGCGCCCCGCCGGCCAGCGACACCACGCCGCCCCCGACCCCGGCCACGAGCACGAGCACAGCCCCGGTCGAGGCGCCGGACGAGATCCCGAGCAGGTAGGGGTCGGCCAGTGCGTTGCGGGTCACCGCCTGCAGCACCGCCCCGCAGGTGGCGAGGCCCGCGCCCGCGACGCCCGCGAGCAGGACCCGCGGCAGGCGCAGGTCCCAGACCACGGAGTCCGCCAGCGGGGTCAGCGGCTCGACGGGCAGGCCGAGGTGCGAGCCGAGCGACCGCGCCGTCTCGGTCCACGTGAGCTCGCCGCCGCCCACGGCCACCGCCGCGACCGCGACGGCCGCGAGCAGCAGCGCCGCCCCGGCCGTCGCGGCCACCGTCATCGCGGGCTCAGCGCTGCGCGAGGACGACGTAGTCATCGAGGTGCTGCCAGACGGGGCCCGCCTCGCGGAACCCGCCGGCCCGCAGCGCTGCGACGTGGAACGCGAGCCCGAGGTCCGGGTTCGGCGGCCGGCCGGCGAACCGGCGCTCCCGCTCGGCGGCCAGGGGCGCGAGGTGCGGGTGCGCGGCGAGGGCGGAGAACCACTCGTCCCAGCTCAGCGCCCCCGCCGCCCGGTCGCGCTCCTGGGTGGCCACGTCGTCGCGCCGGGCGAGCTCCTCGAACAGCAGCCGGCCGCCGGGCTGGCGCAGGTGGTCGGCGTTGAGCAGCACGCCGCCGGGCTCGAGCACCTCGGCGACGTCCCGGTAGACCCGCGTCAGGACGTCCGCCGGCAGCCAGTGCAGCGCCGTCGAGGACAGCACGGCGTGCGGGCGCCGCCCGTCGAGCACCCGCGTCCACGTCGGGTCCCAGAGGTCCGCCTCGCGGAACGCGACCCGGTCGCCGTGCCCGGCGAGCGCCAGCCGGCCGAGCTCGAGCAGCATCGGGTCGTAGTCGACAGCGACGCACGTCGCGCCGGGGAACCGGTCCAGCACCCGCGCGGAGACCGAGCCCGGTCCGCACGCCAGGTCGACGACGAGCGCGCCGGGCGGCACGGTCTCGGCCAGCACGTCGAGCATGACGGCGAACCGGTCCTCGCGGCGGTTGATGTACGCGGCCTGCTGGCGGTCCCACGCGGCGAGGTGCTCGCGGGCCCAGGCGGTCGTCGGGGCGCTCACGCGTCCGCCCCCGCGAACCCGACGAGCGCGTCCGACAGCGTCGCGAGCGCGTCCACGCTGCGGACCGACGGGTCCATCTCCGTGGCCGGGATCGCGACGAGCCGGTCGGCCCGCACCGCGGACAGCTCGGCGGTCACCGTGTCGTCGCGCAGCATCGCGGTCTTGTCCGCGGCGCTGTCCCCGGCGAGCCCGCGCGACAGGTCGGCGAGCACCAGGACGTCCGGGTCGCGCTGGGCGATCTCGTCCCAGCTCGTCTCGGCCCACTGCGCGTCGAGGTCCGCGAACGCGTTGCGACCGCCCGCGAGCTCCGTGAGCGTCTGCGGCAGCCCGGTGCCGCCCGCGACGATCGGCGCGCCGTCGATCGTCGAGTACAGCCAGGCGACGTCGAGGTCGCCGGCGTCGGGCGCGAACGCGGTCACGGCGTCGAGCACCTCCTGCTGCCCGCGGACCAGCTCCGCGCCGCGCTCCTCGACGCCGAAGACGGCGGCCAGGTCCGTGACCCCGGCGAAGATCCGGTCGAAGCCGGTGTCCCCGGTGACGAGGGAGGGGTCCTCGCAGTCGTTCGCGGACAGGTACGCGGGAACCCCGAGGTCGGCGAGCTCGGTGCGGGCGCCGACCGCGTCCGCACCGAACGCCGAGGCGCGCATCGAGTAGACGAAGTCCGGGTCCGTCGCACGGAGCTGCTCGGCGGTCGGGTACTGGGCGGCCAGCACCGGCACCTCGGCGTAGGCGTCGGCGTACTCGGGCGCGACGGCGTCGGTGAGGTAGCTCGTGCCGGCCATCCGGTCCTCGAGCCCGAGCGCGAGCAGCAGCTCGGTGGCGCCCTGCTCGAGGGTGACGGCGCGCTCCGGCGGCGCCGGGACCGTGACGTCGAGGCCGCAGCTCGTCAGCGTGACGGGGGCGGCGGTCGAGCCGCTGCCGGCGGCGGGCGCGGCGGCGGGGGCGCTCGCGCACCCCGCGAGCACGGCGACGACGGCCGCCGTGACAGGAATGAGAATCGTTCGCATGAACGGGATCGTACGCGACCGTCCCGTCACCCGGCGCGGTGGCCGGTGGCGGAGAGCTGCCGCGGCAGTCGCCCGCCCCGGAGGGCGTCGCCGCTCGCTAGTGTCGCCAGCGTGCCGGACGACGAGAAGCTCGAGATCGCCGCGCTGGGCGCCGCCCTCAAGGTGGAGCGCCAGCGCCAGCGGCTGTCCGTGAAGACGCTCAGCGAGCTGTCCGGCGTGAGCTTCGGCCTCATCAGCGAGCTGGAGCGCGGCAAGGGCAACCCGAGCTTCGTCTCGCTGCACCGGCTGGCCGCCGCGCTGCAGGTCACGCTGCCCAAGCTGCTGTCGGGCCTCGGCGGCGACGAGATGGTGGTGCGCGCGCAGGAGCGGCACCGGCTGCCCGAGACGCCCGGGGTCGCGGCGCCGCCCGTGCGGGAGCTGCTGACGCCCCGCATGCAGTCGAACCTGCAGCTCATCCGCTCGACTCTGCCGGCCGGCTTCACCAACGAGGGCCGGCCGTTCCGGCACCTCGGCACGGAGTCGGTGCTCGTGGAGGAGGGCCGGCTGCTGGTCGTGCACGGGGAGCGGCGGGTGGAGCTCGGCCCCGGGGACGCGATGACCTACGGCTGCTCGACGCCGCACTGGTGGGCGAACGCGCACGACGGCGTCACGGTGGTGCTCGGCGCGGTCTCGCCGACGGAGAGCTGAGCGCCGCGGGTCACGCGGCCGGCGACGACGCCCCGGGCAGCGCGAGCAGCCGCTCCAGCTCGTCGACGGGCCGCTCGCCGTCGTCCACCCGCAGGTCGACGGCGAGCTGCGGGGGCCAGATCCGCTCGGACGTGGTGCGCGCCACCTGCAGCGCGGCGCTCTGGCGTCCGCGCCGGTCGCCGCCCGCGGCCTCCCCGGCCCGCAGCGCGGCGGCCAGGCGGTGCGCGAGCGCGAGGGCGGGGTCGACGGGCGACACCACGGGCGCGTCGAACGTCTCGGTGAGCGCCTCGGCGAGCTCGGGCTCGAGCGCGGGCGCCTGGGCGGGCACGCCGGTGCCGGAGGTCCAGGCAGCGAGCATCGCGTCGAGCACCTCGGGCCCGGTGAGCAGGTTGCCGACCACGACGACGCCGGGCGCCACGAGCCCGCCCGCCCAGGCCGTGCAGGACGCGCCGGTGCGGTGGGCGCCGCGGCCGTCGGGGGTCAGGGCGGCGACCTGGCGCAGCTCGGGCTCCTCGTCCCAGTCCGGCACCCGGGCGACGGCGGCGGCGGGGGACTCCCCGTCGGCGAGCGCGCCGAGCAGCAGGCCGCGCAGCCGGCGGTTGGTCCACGCCTGGCTGACCGTGACGCCGGCGTGGGGGGCGACGGCGAGCACGGCGTTGCCCGCGGCCAGCGAGCGGCTCGCGGTCGCGGCCCCGAGCAGGCCGGGCTGGGCGACGAGGATCGTGTAGGTCAGGGCGGGCTCCGTGTGTTGCGGTCGTGTTTCGACTCGGCCGAGCGACTTGTCCGATTGTGGGGTGAGGGGTCAGGCTGATGCAACGATCAACATGGTGATGCATCCGCGGGCCCCCCACCGCCGCGGTCGCCCACCCCGAGCCCCCGGAGACCTCATGCGACGACCTCCCGCCCGCAGGGCCCTCACCGCCGGCGTCGCCGGCGCCGCCGCCGGGATGCTGCTGCTCTCCGCCTGCTCCGCGGGCGAGTCCGTCGATCTCGACGGCGCGGACGGCGACGCCACCGGGGCGTCCGACCTGCCGGTGCTCCGGGCCGCGATCGCCGGCGAGCCGGACCAGCTCGACCCGCAGTCGACGTCCTCCTACTTCGCGTTCCAGGTGCTCGAGAACGTGTTCGACACGCTCGTCGAGCCGGACGAGAACCTCGAGATGCAGCCGGCGCTCGCGGAGTCCTGGGAGGTCAGCGACGACCAGCTCACCTGGACGTTCCACCTGCGCGACGGCGTGACGTTCCACGACGGCAGCGACTTCACCGCCGAGGACGTCGTGTACTCCTACGACCGGATCGTCGACGAGGAGCTGTCGAACGCCTGGAAGTTCGCGGCCGTGGCCGACGTCGCGGCCGTGGACGACCTCACCGTCGACATCACGGTGTCGCAGCCGACGCCGAACCTGCTGTCCAACCTGGGCGGGTTCAAGGGCATGGCGATCGTCGAGCAGGGGAACGTCGAGTCGGGCGACATCACGACGGCCCCGATCGGGACCGGGCCGTTCTCGCTCGCGTCGTACTCGCCGGGGGAGTCGATCGACCTCGTGGCGAACCCCGACTACTGGGGCGGGGCGCCCGGCATCGGCGGCGTGCACTACACGTTCGTCTCCGAGGGCAGCACCGCGATCGCCGCGCTCCAGAACGGCGAGATCGACTGGACGGACTCCATCCCGGCGCAGCAGCTCGAGCAGCTCCGGGGCACCGAGGGCGTCGAGGTCGGCACGTCGCCGTCGAACGACTACTGGTACCTCGCCCTGAACGAGGCGAACGCCCCGTGGGACAGCGTCGCCGCGCGGCAGGCCGTCGCGTACGCGATCGACCGCGAGTCGATCCTCCAGGCCGTGTCCTACGGCACCGCGGAGGAGAACCAGCTCGCGATCCCCGAGGACTCGGTCTGGTACACGGAGTACGACGAGTACGACCTGGACCTCGACCGGGCGCGCGAGCTGCTCGCCGAGGCCGGCGTCACCACGCCGCTGACGCTCGACTTCCTGGCGACGTCCGACTACCCGGAGACCGTCACGGCGGCGCAGATCATCGCGAGCAACCTCGAGCCGCTCGGCATCACGGTCGACATCCGCACGGTGGACTTCGCCACGTGGCTCGACGAGCAGAACACCGGCAGCTTCGACCTGCTGATGATGGGCTGGCTCGGCAACATCGACCCGGACGACTTCTACTACGCCCAGCACCACAGCGACGGCGGGTCCAACGCCCAGGGCTACTCCAACCCCGAGGTGGACGCGCTGCTGGACGCGGGCCGCGTCGAGACCGACGACGACGCGCGCCAGGAGCTGTACGCGCAGGCGGCGACGACCATCGCGGACGAGGCCAGCTACATCTACCTCTACAACCCGTCGGTCGTGCAGGCGTGGAGCACGGACCTGCAGGACTACACGGCGCGGTCCGACCGGGCGATCCGGTTCCGGGACGTGACCCTGGCGGGCTCGTGACGCACCCCCCGCGGGGGACGGGGGTGCGCCCGTGACGGGGTCGGGCGCGCTCCGGTTCCTGGCGCGCCGGGTGCTGCACTCGGCCGTCGTGCTGCTCGGCGTGATGGTCGTGGTGTTCGCCCTGGTGCACCTGGTGCCGGGCGACCCCGTGCGCATCGCGCTCGGCACGCGCTACACCGAGGAGTCGTACCAGGCGCTGCGGGCGGCCAGCGGTCTCGACCGGCCGCTGCTCGAGCAGTTCGTCTCGTACGTCGGCCACGCGCTCACCGGCGACCTCGGCGTGAGCTTCCGGTCGGGCGAGCCCGTGACGACCACGCTGCTGCAGCGGCTGCCCGCCACGGTGTCCCTCGCCGTCGTCGGGCTGCTCGTCGCCCTGGCGATCTCCCTGCCCGCGGGCATCTGGTCGGGGCTGCACGAGGGGCGGCTGTCCGACGCCGTCGTGCGGGTGACCAGCCAGGCGGGCGTCTCGGTCCCGGACTTCTGGCTCGGCCAGATGCTCATCCTGGTGGTCGCGATGACGCTCGGGCTGCTGCCGACGTCCGGGTACGTGGCGCTGTCGCAGGACCCCGCCGGGTGGGCGCGGCACGTGCTGCTGCCCGGGCTGACGGTGGGCCTGGTGGCCGCCGCCATCATGACCCGCTACATCCGCACCGCCGTGCTGGAGGTCGCGCACGCGGGCCACGTCCGCACCGCGCGGTCCAAGGGCCTGCCCCCGCGGGTCGTCACCGGCCGGCACGTCGTGCGCAACGCGATGATCCCCATCCTCACGATCACCGGCATCCAGCTCGCGACGATCCTCGGCGGCGTCATCGTCGTCGAGGTCGTGTTCGCCTGGCCCGGGCTGGGGCGCCTGGTGTTCGACGCGGTCGCCGCGCGCGACTACGCGCTGGTGCAGGGCGCGGTGCTGCTGATCGCGGTGCTGTTCCTGGTGGTGAACCTGGTGGTGGACGTCCTGTACTCCGTCGTCGACCCGAGGATCCGGCTCTCATGACGACCGACGCCCGGCAGGACCCCGTGACGCCCGGGACGCCCGGCTCCCCGCCGACGGCAGCGACCACGACCGCCGCCCCCGTGGCCCGCTGGCGGCTGCTGCTCGGGAACCCGGTCAACCTGGTCAGCGCCCTGGTGCTGCTCGTCGTGCTCGTCGTCGCGGTGCTCGGCGCGCGCCTCGCGCCGTACGGCGTCAACGCAGTCGACGTCCCCGCGGCGCTCCAGGGGCCGTCGGGGGACCACCTGTTCGGCACCGACGACCTGGGGCGCGACGTGTTCTCGCGCGTGCTGGTCGCCACGGGCGTCTCGCTGCAGGTGGCGCTCGCGGCCGTGGCGTTCGCGCTCGTCGTGGGCGTCGGCCTCGGCGTCGTGTCCGGGTACGCGGGCGGCTGGCTCGACACGGTGCTCATGCGCGTCGTCGACGTGATGTTCGCGTTCCCCGTCATGCTGCTGGCGCTCGCGATCGTGGCCGTGCTCGGCCCGGGCCTGACGACCACGCAGCTGGCCATCGGCATCGTCTACACGCCGATCTTCGCGCGCGTCGCCCGCGCGGCCGCGCTGTCCGTGCGGGTCGAGCCGTACGTGCAGGTGTCGCGCACCATGGGCACCGGGCACGTCGAGATCCTGCGCCGGCACGTGCTGCCCGGGGTGAGCGGCCCCGTCATCGTGCAGACGTCCCTGTCGGTCGCGTTCGCGATCCTGTCGGAGGCCGCGCTGTCGTTCCTCGGGCTCGGCGTGCAGCCGCCGCAGCCGTCGTGGGGGCGGATGCTCTACGACGCCCAGGGGTTCCTGGGGTCCGCGTGGTGGATGGCGCTGTTCCCCGGCCTGGCGATCTTCGTGACCGTGCTCGCGCTCAACCTGCTCGGCGACGGGCTGCGGGACGTGCTCGACCCGCGCCAGCGCACCCTGCTGCAGACCCGACGCCTGGTCAGGAGGAGCCGCCGATGAACCCCGTCCTCGAGGTGACGGACCTGCGGGTCGACATCGGCCCGACGCCGATCGTCCGCGGCGTGTCGTTCGCCGTGGAGCCCGGGCAGACCCTCGGCATCGTCGGGGAGTCCGGGTCCGGCAAGTCGATGACCGTGCTCGCGGCGACCGGGCTGCTGGACGCACCCGGCGCGCGGGTGTCGGGCAGCAGCGTGCTCGGCGCGCCGGTGGGCGGCGGGGCCGGCGGGGCCGGCGGCGCGGGCGGGACGACGCAGCTCGTCGGTGCCTCGGCCCGCACGCTGCGGTCCGTCCACGGCGACCGCATCGGGTTCGTGTTCCAGGACCCGTCGACGTCGCTCAACCCGATCCTCACGCTCGAGCGGCAGATCACCGAGAGCCTGGAGGCGCACCGCGGCCTGACCGGGCGGGCGGCCCGCGCCCGGGCGCTGGAGCTGCTCGAGGCCGTCGGCATCCCCGACCCGGAGAGCCGGCTCGCGTCGTACCCGCACCAGCTCTCGGGCGGCCAGCGGCAGCGGGTGATGATCGCGGTCGCGCTGGCGTGCGACCCGGCGCTGCTGATCGCCGACGAGCCGACGACCGCCCTCGACGTGACCACGCAGGCGCAGGTGGTGGACCTGGTGCGCGAGCTCCAGCACCGCTTCGGCACGGCGGTCGTGTGGATCAGCCACGACCTCGGGCTCATCGGCCAGGTCGCCGACGACGTCACCGTGCTGCGCGACGGCCTGCAGCTCGAGACGCAGCCGGTGCTCGACCTGGTGGACCGGCCGCGCGACCCGTACACCCGGGAGCTGCTCGCCGCCCGCCCGCTGCTCGGGCAGTCCCGCCCGGCGCCCGGGCCGGCGGACGTCGAGGTGCTGCTCGCCGTCGAGGGTCTCGACGTGCGCTTCGACGTCCGCGGCCCCGCCGGGCGCACGCAGGTGCACGCGGTCGACGACGTGTCGTTCGAGGTCCGGCGCGGGCGCACGCTCGGCGTCGTCGGGGAGTCCGGGTCGGGCAAGTCGACGATCGCCGGCGTCCTCACCGGGCTCACGGTCCCGCGCGCGGGCACGGCGGAGCTGGACGGGGTCGACGTGCTGCACCAGCGGGGCGCGGCCCTCAAGGCGCTGCGCCGGCGGATCGCCATGGTGTTCCAGGACCCGTTCTCGTCGCTCAACGGCCGGTCCGCGGTCGGGACGTCGATCGCCGAGCCGCTGCGGGTGCACGGGCTGGCGCGCGGCCGGGAGGCGACGGCCCGCCGGGTGGGCGAGCTGCTGGAGCTGGTGGACCTGCCGGCGTCCTGGGCGTCCCGCTACCCGCACGAGCTGTCCGGCGGGCAGCGCCAGCGGGTGTCGATCGCGCGGGCGCTGGCGCTGGAGCCGGACCTGGTGATCCTCGACGAGTCGACCGCGTCGCTCGACGTCTCGATCCAGGCCCGCGTGCTCGAGCTTCTCGCCCGCCTGCAGGCGGAGCTCGGGCTGACGTACCTGTTCATCGCGCACGACCTCGCGGTGGTCGAGCGCGTCAGCCACGACGTGCTGGTGCTCAAGGAGGGGCGCACGGTGGAGCACCGCCCGGCGGCGGAGCTGTTCGCCGACCCACGGGACGACTACACCCGCGCGCTGCTCGCGGCCGTCCCCCCGGTGCGGCCGCGGGCGGGGCGGGCCGCGGCGGGGTAGTCGGGCTCGGGGCGGGGGTCACACCAGCCCGAGCTCCGCGAACGCCGGCACCAGCCCCTCAGCCCCGGGCCCGGCGGCCACGTGGTCCGCCAGGGCCAGCAGGCGCGGGTCGGCGCCGGCGATCGCGACGGACGTGCCGGCGTACTCGAGCATCTCGAGGTCGTTCGGCCCGTCGCCGAACGCGACGACGTCCTCGCGCCCGGCGCCGAGGTGGTCGAGCACCGTCTGGATGCCGAGGGCCTTGTGGACGCCGGCGAGCTGGATCTCCCCGGCGGTGTCGCCGAGCCCGGTGATGGAGGACGGGAGCAGGTCCAGGCCGTCGCCGAGGGCGTCCGCGACGACGGGCCAGGGGGACGCCGCGCCGAAGTACGTCACCTTGGCGAACGAGCACTCCTCGAGGCGCTCCGGCACGCGCAGCGCGTCCAGCACGTCGCCCTGCCCGTCCGCCGCGGCGTCGGGGTCGCGCAGGTGGCCGCCGAGCAGCTCGCCGAGCCGCCGCCGGACGTCGGGCCGGCCGTACAGCGCCTCGGGGGCCTCCAGCAGGTAGGCGGCGTCGTGGGCGTCGAGCACGGCGATCACGCGCTCGGCGAGGTCCCGGGGGAACCGCTGGTCGCGCAGCACGGCGCCGCCGACCTCGACGTAGCCGCCGGCGGACGCGACCATCCCGTCGAACCCCGCGGCGAGGATGTGCCGGGTCAGCATCGAGCGCGGCCGGCCGGTGCACAGCAGGACGCGGTTCCCGGCGGCCCGCGCGGCGGCGACGGCCCGGGCGTGCCCCGGCGGGACGATGCCGCGGTCGGCGTAGGTGCCGTCGATGTCGAGGAACACGATGCGGGGCCGTGCGGGGGGAGGCATGCCCCCAGCCTCCCTCACGCGGCGCTGGGCCGTCCGGGCGACCGCCGTCCGGGTGGTGCCCGCGGTGTGGGGCCGGTCGCGCGCGGTCGCGCCGCGGGTGGGCGCACAGTTCACCCACAAAGTGGATCAAAACCGTCCAAACCGGACGCTAGCGTGGAGAGCCGCGCTGCGGCCGTCGCGCGACCAGGAGGGGCACCGTGCACCTGAGGCTCATCCCGCTGTCCGACGTGACCCCCTCCGACGTGGAGGCCTGGCACCGCCTGGCCGACCACGCGGTGTGGCCGAACATGTACCTCGACCCGCGGTTCCTCGTGCCCGCGCGGCACCGCGGCGACGAGGCCTCCGACGTGCGCGTCGTGGTCGTCCAGGAGGGCGGGGAGTGGCTCGCCGCCCTGGCCGTCAGCACCAAGCCCGTCGCGCGGCGGGTGCCCGTGCTCGCCGCGACCACCGGCGGCGAGTTCACCACCGTGCACTCCGACCGGCACCACCCGCTGCTGCGCCGGGGCCGGGAGGCCGAGGCGCTGGAGGCGCTGCTGCGCGGCCTGACCTCCGTCGGTCTGCCGGGCCTCGTGCAGCTCCGGCGCTTCCCCGGTGAGGGGCCGCTGGCCGACACGCTCGCCGAGGTGCTGGGTCGCACGCCGATGCGCGCGTGGGAGCGGCGGCGCGACGCCGGCGCGTTCGCCCCGCGCGAGGCGATGACGGTCCCGGAGCTGCCGCCGCTCGTCGACGGGGTGCTGGTGGACCCGCCGCTCGCCACCGACCACATGGCCACCGACGAGCGCCGCAACATGCGCCGCGGCGTCCGGGGCCTGGTCCGCGAGACCGGCGGGCCCCTGGAGCTGCACGACCTGTCGGCCGACCCGGGCGCGGAGGACGACTTCGTCGAGCTGCAGGCCGCCGGGTGGAAGGGCGACGTGACGCAGGGCGGCTCGGCGCTGCGGCTCGACCCGCGGGCCGAGCGGTGGTTCCGCGAGGTCGTCGGGCTGTTCCGGCGGGACGGCGACGCCACGGTGCTGCGGCTCGCCGCCGGCGGGCAGACGCTCTGGCACGGGTACGCGCTGCGGTCCGGCGGGGCGTACTTCGGGTTCCTCGACGCCTACGCCGAGCAGCACCGGCGGTACAGCCCCGGCGCGATCGGGCGGATCGCCAACCTCACGTACCTGTTCGCCACCACCGACGCGCCGTTCTTCGACCCCGGGTTCGACTCCCGCTACACGGCGGGCGCGCGGCTGTTCCCGGCGTCGCGGCCGGTGGTGGACGTGCTGGTCTCGACGCGGGGCCTCACCGCGCACGCGGTGCTGCGCGCGGCGCCGACCGCACGCCGGCTCGGGCTGCTGGCCTCCTGACCGGCGCGCCGCCGGGGTGTCCGGGGTGGCAGGCTGGCCCCGTGAGGACCCGCCACCCCAGCGTCGCCGCCGACATCGGCCCCGGCTTCCCCGTCGCCGAGGCCCGCGCGCTGCAGACCGCGCTCGAGGGCGCGCTGACCGCCGTCGAGCGGGCCGCCGGCCGGCCCGTGCCGGTCGAGCTGCGGTTCGAGCCGGGCGCGGGTCCCGGCGTCGTCGTCGTGTGCCGGAACCGGGTGGTGGGGTTCGTGCCGCCCGACCGCGCGCCAGGGCTGCGCGGCCAGCTCGCCGACGCCGGTCGCCGCGCGCACCTGGTCGCCCCCGGGGTGCTGCACCGGCAGGACGGGCTGTGGCGGGCGTGGGCCGGCGCCGAGCCCGAGGACGGCGTGCCCCCCGCCCCGGACGGCCTGGACACGATGGCCGCGCCCGACCCGGCGGTCCTGGGCATCCCGCTCCGGCGGGGCTGAGCCCGTCGGCCCCAGGCGGGGCCGGGTCAGGCGTAGAAGCCGGACGGCGTGAGCTCGGCGGCGTACCGCGGGGCGTAGTGGTCGAAGTAGACCCGCGCGACGAGCTCCCGCCGGCTGCCGACCCCGGCCTTGTCGAACACGGCCTTGAGGTGGTCCTGCACCGTCCACGGCGACAGGTGCAGCGCCCGGCCGATCTCCTGCGTGCTGTCGCCGTGCAGCACGCCGGCGACGACGTCGCGCTCGCGGCCGGTCAGCCCGAACGCCGCGACGACCAGCGGCACGATCTCCGGCGGCCGGGCCTCCTCGAGCGTCACGACCACCTGCCGCCGCCCGCCGTCGCGCCCCGCTAGCGGCGCCGCGTGCACCACCAGCCACTGCCCGGCCGGCGTGCGGACGCGCAGCCGGGGGACGGTGGCGAGGCGGCCGTCGCCCAGGGCCCGCGCGGCGGACGTGATGGCCGCGACGGGCGTCGGGAGCGAGTCCCAGCGCGTGCCGCCGAGCTCGGCGACGCGGGCCTCCGCGGCCGGGGTCGTCTGGCAGACGGTGTTGTCCGCGTCGACCACCAGCACGGCCGGGCCGGCGACGTCGGGGGCCGCCCCGGGGACGGGCGCCTCCGCGAGCCGGGCCGCCGCCGTGACCAGGCCCGCGCGCACGCCGACCGCGAGCGTGCCGGCCACCCGCGCGAGGAAGTCGGCCTCCGCCGGGGAGAAGCCGCTCGACCCGCCGGAACGGTAGAGCGCGACGGCGGCCCACGGGGTGCCGTCCGTCCGGGCGGACGCCCGCATCTCGTGGTCGAGGGACCAGTGCGGCACGAACATCTCCCGGTGCCGGCTGCTGCTGCGCGGGTCGCCGCCGGTGTCGTCGGCGAGGATGCCCACGGGGTTCGCCTGCCGGGCGAGCGACCGGAACAGGTTCACGTGGTCGGTGACGTACTCGTGCTCGAGGAACTCCGCGTCGCGCTCGTCGCCGATGTTGCGCTTGACGGACCCGGTGAGCAGGCCGGTGTCCGGGTCGACGGGCCCGATGCACGCGGCGTCGTGGGGGATCGCCGCGTCGAGCAGGTCGATCGCGCCGCGCGCGAACGCGCGCCAGTCGAGGCCCGCGCGCGCGAGCCCGTCCAGCCCGGCCCGCACGGGCTCGGTCCGCAGAGTCGCCATGCTCCGATGGTCCCGCTGTCCGGTTCGTCCCGGTACCCCCATGTTTGTGGGGATCTCTGCGCACCGGGTCGCGGTCGCGCACGACCCAGGTTCCTGGGATTCCGCCCGACCGGCCCCGCCGAGCACGCTCGGCGGCATGACCACTGACCTGGCGGCCGGAGCGCCGCTCGACACCTCTGCCCTCGACGAGCTGCGCGCCGCGCTGACCGGCACGCTCGTCGCACCCGGCGACCCCGCGTGGGACGCCGCACGCCTGCCCTGGAACGTGCTGGTCGACCAGCGGCCGCTCGCCGTCGTCCAGGCGGCCGACGCGCACGACGTCGCCGCGACCGTCCGCTGGGCCGCCGCGCACCGCGTCCCCGTCACGGCCCAGCCCAACGGCCACGGCGCCAGCCGGTGGCTCGACGGCGCGGTCCTCGTCCGCACCACCGCGCTCGACGACATCTGGGTGGACGCCGACGCGCGCGTCGCCCGCGTCGGGGCCGGCGTGCGGTGGGGCGACCTGCAGGTCGCGCTCGACGGCACGGGCCTGACCGGGCTCGTCGGCTCAAACCCCGACGTCACGGTGGTCGGGTACTGCCTCGGCGGCGGCCTGTCCTGGTTCAGCCGCGCGCACGGCACGGGGGCCGGCTCGGTCCGCGCGGTCGAGGTGGTCGACGCCACCGGGACGCACCGCTGGGTCCGGGGCGACGACCCGGCCGACGTCGACCTGCTGTGGGCGCTGCGCGGGGGCGGCGGCGACTTCGCGCTCGTCACCGCCGTGGAGCTCGACCTCCACCCGGCGCCGCAGATCACCGGCGGCCTGCTCGCGTTCCCGGCCGAGGCGGCACCCGCGGTGCTCCGCGCGTTCCGCGAGATCACCCGGGACGCTCCCGAGGCGCTCACCACCTGGGTCGCCGTGCTGCACCTGCCCGACGCGCCCGTCGTGCCGGAGCCCATGCGCGGGCTGTCCCTCGCGCTGCTGCTCGCCACCTACCTCGGCGACCCCGCGGAGGCCGAGCGGCTGCTCGCCCCCGCGCGCGCCGCCGGCCCGGTGCTGCGGGACACGTTCCGGGTGCTCGCCCCGGGCGAGGTGGGGCTGCTCGCCGAGGAGCCCGTCGACCCGAGCCCCGCCGTGCTCGTGGGGACGCGGCTGCACGCGTTCGACGAGGCGGCCGCCGCCCGGCTGCTCGAGGTCGCCGGGGCCGGTTCCGGCACGCCGCTCATGCAGGTGCAGGTCCGGCACGTCGGCGGCGCCCTCGCGCGCGAGCGGGTGCCGTCCGCCGCCGGGACGGCCGACGAGCCGTACCTGCTGTCCGGCCTGGCCATGGTGCCGGTGCCGGAGGCGTACGCCCCGGTGGCGGGGGCGCTCGACGGGCTGTTCGCGGCGATGGCCCCGTGGAGCACCGGCACGGCGCCGCTGACCTTCCTCGACCGGGACGAGACGGTCGGACGGGCGTACCCGCCGGCGACGGTCGACCGGCTGCGCGCCATCAAGGCCGCGGTCGACCCGGCGGGCCTGTTCCGCAGCAACCGCCCGATCCACGCCTGACCCCGGGGGCGGTGTGCCCGGACCCTCGCAGGGGGAGGGTCCCAACCGCCCGCTCCACCCCAGACCCACCCCACACCACCCGTCCACACACCCGCCGAGTTCGGCAGTCCGGGTGCGAGTTCGGCATCTGCACCTGCCGAACTCGCCTGGGACTGCCGAACTCGCGGGAGGCGGGCAGCCGTCGCGGGAGCGGGTCGGCCTGGCGGCAGCCCTGCCGGCCGCGCAGACTGGCCGGGTGATCGCCCGGACCGTCGTCGTGCACGGGGTCGTCCAGGGTGTGGGGTTCCGCGCGTCGATGGCGGCGGAGGCCCGGCGGCTGGGCGTGACCGGGCACGTCCGGAACCGGCCGGACGGCACCGTCGAGGCGCACGT
This sequence comes from Cellulomonas sp. ES6, assembly GCF_030053835.1. NCBI lineage: Bacteria > Bacillati > Actinomycetota > Actinomycetes > Micrococcales > Cellulomonadaceae > Cellulomonas > Cellulomonas sp. ES6. The sequence goes on from NZ_CP125655.1 coordinate 3,172,705, forward strand.
CGAGGGCCCGCAGGACGCCGTCGCGGCGCTGGTGGACTGGGCTCGCCGCGGGCCCCGGTTCTCCGAGGTGACGCACGTCGACGTGCGCGACGCCGTGCCGTCCGGGGCCGAGAGCTTCGTCGTCGAGCGCTGAGACCGGGACGTCCTGCGGCCCCGGCCGGCGCCGCCCGGGACGTCCGCGCACAGCGGCCACCCGCCCGGCGCGCGTGTCGGGGGTCGCGGCTACCGTCGGTGCATGGACGTCATCCTCATCCCCGGGTTCTGGCTCGACGCGTCCTCCTGGGCG